>QIKK01000071.1 GCA_003231925.1 Candidatus Saccharimonadota bacterium | reverse complement strand
AATTAATTGTATATGTATCTATTAGTTAATGGTTAATACTTATTACTATACATAAAGTAAACTTTATTGCACCTTTTGTCAATGGGCTAGAGGTGTTGCTCTTACGTAGACCTAACTACTGTACAAGGACTCTCCTTGTACAGTAATTGTTGTAACAACTAGTACGGGGTACAGAGGTACTTTCTAGTCATACATTGTGCTTATGGTGTATTTCGGAGTGGAATGTAAGTGGTCATACTTGTCTAGTACTACCAAAACTGGTACATTATACTTAACGTCATTTATATAAATATCAGATTAAAAAGGTAAAAAGTGTCAGAACTAATAAACCTACCATTTAATGAATGTACTAAAAACCACGAGACGTGCCCTGTATTTGCAAAAGCGACTGAACTTAGGCAGTTTGAATCGATAGTAGTTGATATTAATACAAACACAGAACAAAGAGAGACAGTCCTTGGTAAGCTTATAATCGCGTGTACTAACGGCATGTGCCCTGGTCAAAACCTTGATCGAGCGAGAATGATTATAGGGCGAAATCGACAAAGGGACTTTTAAAAGTACTTCATGAGCATTTACGGGGTTGAACCTAGTAGAGTTTTCAGCCGGGTGTAGACCCAGTGTTGGGTAGGTGCCAGATGGCGGGTGTTGGCGATATGCCTAGTTGGTAGTATCTCGTCCAAAGAAACCGGACAAGGATTATGCAATTCAGCTCGCAAGCAGGACTTACGACTTACCTAAAAGAAGGTTTTAGAGAAATCTAGCAACGATACGTGGGTCATATCAGTAAAGTTGTGAATGACTGCCTACGAAAGCAAAAATTACAATCTTTTCCCCATCGATGTAGTATAAAGCACGTAAATCACCGGAAATATCTATGCTTCTGTATCCTGCCCACTTGCCTTTTAGCGCATGATTTCTTAGTACTCGTGCACTTGGGTCTTGTTCAAACAAGTGTAGTCGCTCGTAGAATCGTTCTTTCTGACTCACCTTTAGTGTCTTGAATTGCTTTTGAAATGTTTTTGCAAATTCAATCTTTTGGTAAATCATAACGACTTTAAGTAGCTGATTGCTTCCTCTGCAGAATTGAATGGTCCACTCGTATTGCCGTCTTTTATTTCTTTGTCAGCCTGTTCAATAATTTTTTCCATTCTTGGGGTCATCATTTCTGTTGTGCTGAAGTGGATTTGACCTGTGTCCCCGAGTTCCATTAAATAAGCGTTTACCAGGGTGCTTAGGGGTAGCCCGAACTGCTTAGCTACTATCTGAGCTCGTTTCTTTGTATCCTCACTTACTTTGATCGACATTACTGTTGTTTTCATACTACTAAGTATATACAATGTAGTTTTAAAGTCAAATGATGTTTTATGTAGACGGTGAGCTAACTTCAGTGCTTCAGGGGTTTTGCAGTACAGGTCACGAGCGACCCATGCAGTGTCCTCTGAGTTGATGTTGATAGTCATGATGATCGCCATTCCTTTCTGGGTTGCTTGTAACTATCAATCTGCCCACGCAATGAGTATATTTATAGTCACAAACAGAGGTGTATCAAACAGAGAGCTAATTATTAAATATCCACCAGAGATAAATCCCTGATTAAGGCATACATTAGCATAATTTAGAACCCTAAGGGTTCTATTCACACATACGAATTTTCATGAAAAGAGCCCATCGCAATGATGAGCTCGTTTCATGGTGACCCTAACGAGAATTGAACTCGTATTGCCAGATTGAGAATCTGGTGTCCTAACCGTTACGATAGGGTCGTATATAACCAGTATATTATATCTGATTTTAAAATGTTGTCTAAGTAAAGAATTATAAACTAACGGTTAAGATGTCCTACCCACGTTCCGCGGGCCCGAAACTACATCTTTCAAAAACAAGTTTTGAAGAGTAGGTTTCCTTGCTAAGTGCCAAAGGCACTTCTCACGCGATAGGGTCGTATATAACCAGTATATTATATCTGATTTTAAAATGTTGTCTAAGTAAAGAATTATAAACTAACGGTTAAGATGTCCTACCTGCCCATATCCCTCTTAATAAAGAGTGACTATTTATCCTTACTGCCCCCCCCACCAGCTCAACAGAAAAAACCTGTATAAATCATATCGAATATGTTATAATATAACCGTAATGATAGAATATCGCGGGGCTAAGTATCAATATCCACCTTTGGCTATTTTTGGTGCTGGAAATAGTGTAGAAATCGGGATTAGCCCGGGTACAGAGCTTAATGCTCGTACGGCCGTCAGCTACCTTAGTTTAGGCTCTGCAGATCCTGAAGTAGCCTTCCTTTTAGGTTATGGCCCAAACGCTAATGATGTATATGAGGAAGCTGAATCTGAAGCCATGGCAGAGATAATAGTAACAAAATCTACTGTCCAGCCCAACAAGATGTATTTAGATACAGAGAGTACTAATTCTTGGGGTAATATCTGGTCACTAGCCCAGATGCTTGAAGAATATAATGGCCCAGATGCTTTAGGTATTGTGGCTGCACAGGGGCATTCACTAAGATTAAAAAGAATGGCCAGAAAGATTATCGGTTCAAGAGTAGACTTTGTCCCAGTGCCCTCACTAGAACATGCTCGACCTAGAAGCCTAGCTAGAGAAGTAGCCTTAACGGCTTTGTTTGAGATGGTAACGGTTGGTGCCCAAGAAGGAGATGTTACCTCATTGGAAGAAAGAGAGGAAATGTACGATAAACTACTAGTACTTCCTAAAGAAGTACTGCAACGATGTACAACGCACTAGGCCTTAAACAGTAGCAATTACTTGGTCTACAAAACTAACTAGTTCCTTTGGAGTAAGCTCGGCTTTTATCAGATATCCATCTGCCATTTGCTCTACCTTTTTTCTAACTTCCTCTTTTTGATCAAGATTAGTAGTGATTATTATTTTACTCATAATTGGTGGTTTTACGTGCGGATCTTTGA
>QIKK01000041.1 GCA_003231925.1 Candidatus Saccharimonadota bacterium | reverse complement strand
ACTTATCCGTATTCTAGCTATAGGAATTATGTTAAAAAAGCAGACGCAGACTGGGTTAAACCAGATATGATAATGAGTAGTTTTGATTCTGTTAGGGAGTACGAGAAATTTGTTAGTGATTATTTACCATATCGCGAGGAACTTAAGGGGATAAAAGAGCTTCTTGCCAATACTGCCGAGCTCAAATAGATGTTCTAGCTTACTGTACAAGGTTGAACCTTGTACAGTAAGAGCAACTTTGGGCTTTAGGGGGTGAGGACATCTTGGTAGATTTTTAGGGTTTGTTTGGCCATTCGACGCCAAGAAAAACGTTTAAGGTTTTCGTAGCCTTTATTAATTAGCTTTTTACGTGTTGATTCGTTAGATATTACCTCGTTGATTTTCTCTGCCATTTCATCGACGTTTAGGGGGTCAAAATAAATAGCTGCATCACCATTTACCTCTGGTAAACAGGTCGCATTACTGCTAGCAACCGGGCATCCATGAGCCATGGCCTCTAACCCCGGTAGCCCAAAGCCCTCGCTTAGAGATGGAAAAACATAAGTGATGGCGTTTTGGTAATACCACTTCAGTTCTTCGTCGGGAATAAAACCTGTAAATATGATGTCATCAGAATAAGGTTGAGTTTTTGCCCATTTTTCAAGTTGTTTAGAGTGATATTCTCGCTAAGCTTAAGATCTTGACGATGTTCTTTTAAAATACCAAAGGCTTTGACCAACCTTTCTAAATTTTTATTAGGGAAAGCACTGCCAACATACAAGATAAAGTTTTCAGGAGCTGATTCTGGTATTTTTGCCTTAACTTTAAGAGGTGGGTCACTGGATTCAAGGGTTACTGAAGTTTTTCGATTAGTGAATAAGTGGTATTTATTCACGGCATCAGCCACATAATCAGTAGGCACCATGATATGTTTGGCACGGCGGTGTGCAGACCATAGTAGCAGTCTATAGCCCTTCATACGCCAAGCGTGAAGCCATTTTGGTAATCTCCCAGCTCGTACAAATTTCAACATTGTTAAATCATGGGTGAAAGTAGTTTGTTTACCAAAGTAGAACAAAGGTTGCTGGGGTGTCATAGTAAAGTGCACTAAGTCTGGTTTTAATCGATATAACAACACCGAGTACAAGAGTTGGTTAATTGGGTTAAAACTAAAACTACTAAAACGTGCGTATTTTATAGAAAAATTCTTAGCTATAGGTTGCCAGTTGTCTTTAGGATTTAACAATATAGTGTAGCGATGTTTACTATCTATTTCCTGCAGGTGTTCTAATAATTTAGCCACTGGGCGACCAGTACTGGCTTGTCTAATCCGAGCATCAATTACGATATGTTCTTTTCGTCGGGGCATAGGCCAGATTATACCTAAGTATTCTGTATTTTAAAAACTCACAGTAAAATACGAGTTAACTGCGAGCTTGGAGGAGACTTAACTTAGTTTCAGAAAAACGCTACACTAGATAGTATGAATAAGAGAAATATCGAGAGGATATCACATCTGTTATTCTATACGTCTCTAGCACTAATCATATACATGCCTCTTCATGTTTTGATTGTACAATCAGCTAGTCTGTTAACAGGTGGCTTAAGTGAGTGGAAAGCTGCCAAAGAT
The DNA here is from genome assembly GCA_003231925.1 of Candidatus Saccharimonadota bacterium. Classification (GTDB taxonomy): domain Bacteria; phylum Patescibacteriota; class Saccharimonadia; order Saccharimonadales; family SZUA-47; genus SZUA-47. Next base: position 1,073 of record QIKK01000041.1, on the reverse strand, counting down.
ATCCTGATAGTGTTGCTTGCGCCATTGATGCTTTACCTGAGCTATCTGCAGGGCTTGTTCAAAAATAAAACATTTCGCTGGTTAATAATACTTGGAGGGCTTTATGCTTTAATTCACGGGCTTTTTGTGGTTTTTGATACCCATGACGACACTTATTCGGCAATTGTTGGTAGCGTTTATAATGTTAGGATATTGGCATATTTATTGCTTGGTTACGTTGTTGGTGCTACTAGGAATAGCCGTAAATACTTACAATATTTACTGACAGCTACCTTTTTAATTGCCACACTAGTTGCCTTATTTGGTGTTTTACAATATTTCTTACCATCAGATTTACTAACGCATGTTGGTTATACACTGAATAGGGGGGTAAAATATATGTTTTTTATTGACGATAAGCCTAATTTACCCAGGGTGATGAGCACCCTAAAAGATCCAAATTCTCTAGGGGCTTATCTAATTTTACCAATTTTAATGACGGTATATGCATTAGTTGACAACAAGATTAATAAAGAATTTTTCATAAAACCATTTAAAAAAAGTTTTCTTGGTATAGCTTTGATTCTCCAGGTTACAGCACTAATTTTTACGTTCTCACGCGGGGCTTTAGTTGGTCTTGTGTTGAGCCTTAGTGCATTGGTTTTACTACTTGCAAGAGAAAAAATGGTTTTATATCTAAAAAAATATAAGATTGTAATTATCATGTTTATTTTACTAAGCTCCCTCGCTGTTTTTCAGGCTAGAAATACTTATTTATTCCAAAATCTTGTTTTTCACGCTGATAAATCTACAGTTTTGACTGATCCTAACGAAAAGCGCGTTATCCTAACTCATCAAGCTATTGATGATATAGCTATAGACCCACTCGGTCATAGTCCGGGATCAGCCGGCTTGGTCTCTATTAAGAATCCCAAAGGCGGGTTACTAACGGAGAATTATTATCTGCAAATAGCCTACGAAGTTGGCTGGTTGGGGGTGGCTTTGTTCATGGCTATTCTTTCAATCATTACCTATCAATTATTTATTATGGCTAGAAAATCACCAATTGCTGTAGTGGTATTTTCGAGCCTTGT
>QIKK01000035.1 GCA_003231925.1 Candidatus Saccharimonadota bacterium | reverse complement strand
AAAAGTCGAAAATATTATTCTTTGTTTTCAATGCCTTGCAGTGCTGAAAGTCGTGAAATGTGGAATTTTTATGTGCGGAAAGTGAGTTATATCTTACGCAACAATACATATCCCATAGAAATTCTATCTATCCATTGCAATAAATTTTGTTTTAGCTCCCTGGGAGTTTCCCTGTCTTCAAGCACATGGCTTAAAGATTCTTTGCTTGGAATGTTAGGAATAGAGTTTTTGTCACGAGAATCGCCGTAAACATTATACCAAAATTGTGTTGTGTAAGCGCCACAATGAGGGCAGTCAAATGCTGTTTCTTGTATTGATGGTGGATTAATTTTTTTTGTCATAATTATTCCTTTTTTATTTTCTCACATAACAATTAATATATGAACTACTTATTTCTCCTCCAATGTCCTTAATACTATATCAATACTATATCACATTTTAGAAACATATGTACTCTCTGATTGTTGTTTTATAAAGAAAAACTATTCTTTTTCGCATTTATGCTGTAATATCAGGAAATCCATAATACGTATAATATTGGTATAATTGTAAAAAAGTGTGTCAGAACGAGGGGATGAACACGGATATGAATTATTTGATCGTAATCCTGTAGCCTTTCAGTGATCAACCGTTCTGATCTTTTCATGCAACCTGGACGGGGCAAATCGTCCGTAAACATATGATGCACCACTCAGTATAAGGATTTTCTTGTCGTCATCCATCTCCCAGTGCCCTCCGCCGACCATTTCCCATTCGAAGTCTTCTATCTCGAACTTTTCCATTTTGCTGTTTGTATATCTTCCGTATATCCCCGTGTCAGGCAGAACCTTTCAAGGATAGATAGATATCAAGTTGATTGATAATGCGCAAGTAGTCGGTTCTCAGGGCAGGTTATGACGGCTTGGCGTTCTTCAGGCTGAAAAAGGGCAGGGTTACTGTCTGGACAATGGCCACAAACGTTGCACCCAATATCTATATTGATCTTTAATCGCGACTGAGTAAGTTCCTCATCTCGTGCAACTGGATGTGTGCGAGGCTTCAGGTATCTCTATTTTTTGCTGTCGAGGTATGCTATAATCCAGCAATTTTATCAGCTTTGTTTTTTTGATAGTCAATAGTTTTGCATAGTAAGTAACAACGTCCCTCAGGTCCACTGCATTTTATAATCAGGTTCTGTCATTTGAGTTTATCTTTTATAAGCCAACGAAATGCTCACCTGCCAGAGGGCTTAAGAGCACTTAACGTCAAGATTAATAAACAACTTAACTACTGCACTGAGCCTGCCGAATTCACCGTACTGCCCTCTGGTCAGGTGCAGCAATAGTTAGGCATATATTATATTAAAGAAAAACTTTACACAAACTTAAGTGGATCATGAATTTCTATACCCGTACATCCTTTAAAACTTCTTTTGAACTTCTCATTAATTAGTAATAACCTCATAGTATAAGGTATATTATTCATACAAAAAATCCACTCAGAAATATATAGATTTAAAAACTTTTTTAATAATATTAGATCCGATTTTTTCCAATCCTTGTAACAATACAACGAAATTAATATTGGATATTGAGATAGAGAATCATCTGCCTCACGCCAACCATGATTTTTTAAAAAGGATGCTAATGGCTCCCATGCTATCATTATCCCAGTTTCTTTAATTAAAGGCACTAGATCTTCAAAATAATTCGGTAGTATTACCTGTACATTATCTGGAATGCCTATACCCAATATTTGTTGCTCATGTGCAGATGACTCTTTAAAAACATACAATTCCTTTGGTTTCTTTTTAAGAATATTTTTCCTAAACATAACTACTTGTCTCTCTGTATGCAACTCCATAACTAAATAATAGTCTTTAAATCGCTCAAAATGGGATCCCTTTAAATTAAAGGCAGGATTTGCAGTAATTAGAAAATCTGGAGGATCTTTTTCTGCGCTCGATAAAGCATTTGATATTTGATATACTCCAGTAATAGATGAGTAATCTATTTTTATATTTAAACCGTATCGTTGGTTACTTTTTAGACTCGTTAATACAGCTATATGAGATGGCTCGATAGGAGAGCAAGATATCTTGATTGGTTTTTTTCTAATTTTGAATTCTCTATTTAACTCGATAGCACACTTTTTATTTTTTTGTTGAAGCTCTATACTGAAATAATCAAAAAGTGCGTCGTCAAATATATATGGCTCTTCAAACAAAAGTTGGTTATTAAAATCATGTTCTGTTCTACCAGGCAGAGCTAAGTATCGACTCTTATTTACATCTTTTATTCTCTTAATATTACTTTTGTTATTACCTACAAAATACTTGAAATCTTCAACTATCTTTTTTAATAATAGTGCATTAATTAAGTTGTTTTCATTGGAGTCCTCCGAAAAAACGAAATCTTCTTCTTCCAAATTAAAGATATGTTCAGCTAACAATTTTGCTCCAGTACCAACTCCAGGAACCCACAAATCCCCCATTACAGCCAAAATTTCCTTGGCTAGTTTAGAAGGCAAACTATAATATATGCCTTTTTGGTTTTTCATCCCTAAACTCCGTAATTTAACAGAGATAATTCTGTATATAAAAGCTATTACATTTTTCCCTAACAATTAATGTACGAACTACTTACTTCTCCTCCAATGTGCATATTCCGAGTCAATCCGGCCACCCATTCCAAGGGAAAGCGGCCACTGATTCCAATCGAAAGCGGCCACCCATTCCAAAGCATTCCGG
>QIKK01000031.1 GCA_003231925.1 Candidatus Saccharimonadota bacterium | reverse complement strand
ACTTTTCCAAGAGTGTATCTTTTAAGAGTCTCAAAATCTAGAAGAGGTTCTCTGTGACTATTAACTAGTCGGAAGTCTTTGACAACCTGCGTCAAGTCAATTGATTGTTGAGATATGTAATCATTTACAGCATTGGTCTCTATTGGTTGTGTAAATCTTGATATAGAACAATGGATAATAGTCGGTGGAGGTTTCGTATTAGGCAATAGATCTACAGTCTCAACAAATCTATCTCGAATTGACTGAAACTCTCCTGAATCTTTGCCAACAATGAATATTGTGCCTGGAGAGACTAAAATTTTGTCAAAGTGTATTGTTATCGGATTTGAGGCGGAAACAATATCCGCAAATACAGCGTTGTAACTTGGCTGTATTTTTTTGAATAACTTTGTCTTGTCAGCTCCTTCGTAATCAGCGAGGGGTGCAATCCAATCCATTAGCGTGATATGTAATGAGTCCGTCGGCATTACGAATACCGCATTACCGAATTTACGGCTTATGTTATTCGTTATAGTTTCAAGCGTTTTCTTATTTTCATTAGAAAATTCGGCATTAACCATATAACCCACATGTTCTTCGTTCAACCACCCTGCAGGTTCAGTCATTTTCATGTTTAAATTATATCAGATTAAATATCAGATTAAACTTCTTTGGTGCACTACCTTAGAAAAAGTTTTCACGAAATTAGGGGTGTAAAAAAGTAAAAAAGGTCTCACCTTTTAAAGTGTTATTTCGTGTTATATGATGACATGCGGGTGAAGAGGCTCTATACCCTTGACCTTGTCGGACAAGGAAGGGCATTAGCTACAACTCTCGACGTTTTCTTATTTCGATGAGGTCGAGAGTTAGAATCATCTCAGCTCAGATCATGAAAAAGCATGGTGCGGGTGAAGAGACTCTAACTCTCGACCTCATCCTTGGCAAGGATGCGCTCTAAACAACTGAGCTACACCCGCGCACCTAATGTTAATTATACTTTAACATCATCTAAATTATTAAATCTGCATCCTTGGCCTGGCAAGGCGTCACCAGTATAATATGCTCCCATGTCATACGACATGGCCATATCGGATGACATGGTAAACAACTGAGCTACACCCGCATATTTTGTTTTTTTAAAATATCTCTGAATTGCTGTCGGAATAATCGTTTACCTTCCGTAGTTTTCAGATATCTTTCACGTCTTTGCGCGTCTGTCTTTTTGGCGTACGATTCGTAGCCTAGAAGTGTAACGGGCAAATGTTTACTGGTGGTTATTACCGATCCCCTTCTATGGGATTTTATTCTGCCTTTGAGATCGGAAGTTGAACCAGTATATACTTGACCGTTACTCATCTTTAAAAAGTAAACGTAGTACATACGTATATTGTACTGTATATGTGCTCCCATGTCATACGACATGGCCGTATCGGATGATACGGTAAACAACTGAGCTACACCCGCGCACCTAGTGTTAAGTATACTTTAACATCATCTAAATTATTAAATCTGCATCCTTGGCCTGGCAAGGCTGGTCATGTTTTACCGACTTAAGTGATTATAGCAAACTCCTGAGTGTTTGGAAGGGAAAAGCGCACAGATTTAGTGTAGATAGTGCAGTAGCTACAGCTGTTACGAATTAACTAGCAATTATAATAATTAGGTAAAATCATATTTAAATCATATATTAATATGATTTAAATATGATTTAGTGGTATTCTTGCAGTAAATAGGAAGAGTATAATGAAGCAAAGGAATACAATATATGGGTAATAAAAAATCAGGATCTGAGGACGAAAGAGTTCTTTTACAGAACAGCACTGGGTCATACATGGTTTCTCTGCCAATTTCTATGATACGAGAATTACGTTGGCAACATGGGCAAAAAGTTACCATAAAAAGGCAAGGTAATAAATTGGTAATTGAAGACTGGAAGAAGTAGATAAAGCTTGATTTAAAATAGGCGTACAATAAGATTATGAATAAACCATTACTATATACTCTTATTACAATTGGTGGGACGATTGGCGGTTATTTGCCAACACTCCTTGGTGCAAGTGGATTTTCAATATGGGCAATAATCGGATCAACAATTGGTGGAATAGCTGGCATTGTTGTGGCCGTCAAGATATCAAACTAGAAATTTTGGAGGCACCTACCGGATTTGAACCGGTGTACGAACTTTTGCAGAGTCCTGCCTAACCACTCGGCCAAGGCGCCATTTTCTCCATTTGTATTGTTCTGCTGTTCTTATTCTATGACAGTTAGCACATAATATCCTACACTTTTTTATTTCTTTCTGGATTCTCTCCCATGAGTAGGCGTCATTAATGGCTCTTGCAATTGTAAAACTTTTCTCTGCAGGATCGAGATGGTCAAAATCTAAAACGCGGATATCATCTATTCCGCATGAGGTGCAGTATCTATTTTTCATATATCTTGCCATGCTGTCCTGTCTGTCTCGTTTCATATCGGCTTTTCTAATACGTGCTCTTTTGCGGTATGCGTCACCGTATTTTTTGTAGTGCTCTTTTGCAAAGAATTTACGTTTATCTTTATAGCATTGTTTACATTGTGAATGATATCTGTTTCTAGCTTTTTCTCTTAGGTAAAAATCTGTAAGTTTCTTGGTTCTTTTACAAACAGTACAGGCCTTAAGCATGAATTAATTGTATCATAAGGTTTTGCAGACTTGAAAACCATCGATTCATAAATATTGAGCTGGGTGCTATAATTCATTAAGTCTAAGAAGGGATGATACACTTGACAAAATGGGCGAGTGGTGGAATGGTTTACACAAAAGACTTAAAATCTTTCCCGTTTATAGCGGTTGTGGGTTCGAATCCCACCTCGCCCACCATCCTCTGTCGCTAGTCTTTGGACTAGTTATGGAGGATTTTTCTATGGAGTGTGGCTCGAACCAAACCCTAAGGCGTGTGGGTGAGAACTGCCATGCGGCAGTTCGGAAACGAATCTTCCGATAGCAACTTGTTGCTAATCGTGTAAGTTCGGGGGTAGCGGAACGTGACCAAGTCCCGCTCCGCGCACCAAGAAAA
>QIKK01000079.1 GCA_003231925.1 Candidatus Saccharimonadota bacterium | reverse complement strand
GTAATAGTTGGTATATCTTTTGGCCGGAGGACAGAAACTTATAATAATTATGGAATTATCAAAAAAATTGTAGAACCTAAATCCAAAATGACAATTGCAGAATTACAGAAAAAAGTCCAAGACAAAGTCCAACTACCCAGATAACAATGCCTTGTCAACCTATTAACAGGCAGGTAGATAATAAGATACAATGGTTGTATGCGTAGACTTATAGCACAGATTTTGCGTTGGCAAGCAAAACGAGTTATTTTAAAAAATAAACCTACCATTGTTGTAGTAGCTGGTAGCGTTGGTAAGACTTCAACTACTCAAGCGATAGCTACTGTCTTATCGGAGCGGTTTAGAATTAGGCAGACAATCGCCAACTATAATACGGATATTGGTGTTCCTTGTTCTATTTTTGCCAGAAAGTTTCCAGATAGTTTAAAAAATCCTTTGTCGTGGATTAAGTTAATTCTTAAAAATGAAGTGGAGGTTCACAAAAAACAAAGCTACTCAGTATTAATATTAGAGATTGGCACTGACAAACCGGGTGAGATAGAAGAATTCTCTTGGCTGGCTCCTGACATTGCTGTTGTTACAGCTGTTGCGCCAGAGCATATGGAATCTTTTGAGGATATTGACGCGGTAGCAAGAGAAGAATTGTCTGTTTCTGAATATAGCAAAAAAATAATTGTTAACAAGATGACTGTTGATAAAATATATTTAAAATACGTAAATTCCGAAGAACTTTATAACTACAGTAGAGCAGATATAAAAAGGGTTAATCTTAAAGCCGAAGATCTGAATGTTTTTGGCGAGCATAGTATTGACGGCGTTGCTGCTTCTTTGGCTGTTGGTAAGGTACTTGGCATGGATATTAATAGCCTACGGCAAGGTGCCAAAAAAGTGCTACCACAACCGGGGAGAATGTCTATTTTATCAGGGATTAAAGGTTCAAAACTCATAGACGATACCTATAACGCGTCTCCAGATGCAGTTATTGCTGCCCTGGACTACCTATACTCTATCCAGCACGTACAGCGTATCGCTTTGTTAGGAAATATGAATGAGCTAGGTAGTTTTTCGGCCAGAGCTCACCGCCAGATAGGAGAATACTGTGATCTAGTGGTTACTCTCGGAGAAGATGCCAACAAGTATACCGCCAATGTGGCAAAAAAACGCGGGTGTCCAGTGGCAGAAGCAACTTCTCCATACCAAGCCGCTGATATTATAAAAAGACAACTACAAGAAGGAGGTTGTGTTTTGTTAGAGGGTTCTCAAAACGGAGTTTTTGCCGAGGAAGCTGTTAAACTTTTACTTGACAGTAAAGACGACGAGAAAAAACTGGTCAGACAATCAGCAAGATGGTTGTCTATAAAACTTAAAAATTTCGGTAAACAAGAATGAATGTCCTTGTGTTGAAAGGTGGAGATTCAACTGAACGAGAGGTTTCTTTAAGATCCGCAGATGCAGTAGTTCGTGGGCTTAAAGCGAACGGGTACAAAGTTACAGAATACGACACTATAAACGGAGTTGAAAAGTTGAGGAACATGACTGAAGGCGTTGATTTAGTATTGCCTATACTCCATGGAAAAAATGGGGAAGATGGAGCCATTCAGGAGATTTTAGAGGATATAGGGATTTCATTTCTTGGTGCAGGAAGTAAATCATCTGAGATAACTTTTGATAAGGTTATGACTCATGAATGTCTTGAAAATTATTGTTTAAAAATGCCCCAGTATGAAGTTGTGAATATTAACACATTTTCTGGCTCAGAAATTGTGAAACATCCTTTTGTATTAAAACCTATAAGTGGCGGATCAAGTATTGATACTGTAATAGTTCGTGAGAGTACAAACGATAAAATTATGAAATCAAGAAAACTGTTCAAAAAATATAAAAGTATGTTGATAGAAGAGTTAATAGAAGGTGATGAGATTACAGTATCAATACTTGGTGAGGACGTGTTACCAATTATATTAATAAAACCACCAAACAATCAAGAATTTGATTACAAGAATAAATATAACGGGTCTACCAAGGAAATCTGCCCAGTACCAGACTCAATGATTAGTGATGTATTACAAAAACAAGCACAAGGAGTAGCTAAAAAAGTTCACAATGTATTGGGAATTAGGCATATATCTAGAACTGATATTATGATTGATAAAAATAAGGAGATGTATGTCTTAGAAACTAATACAATGCCTGGGCTTACCGCACAAAGCTTGCTACCTGCATCTGCAAAAGTGAGAGGTTTAGATATGGTGCAACTATCCGATAGATTAGTTAAAATAGTACTAGGAGAGATATAGATGGCAAGGATGTATAGTAAAGTATTTTACAACAACGGGATTATTGATTCTAAGGATGCTAATCTCAGCATTGCGTCATCGGCGGTTCTATACGGGCTTAGTGTCTATACTGTATTCCCCGTTAGTCTCGGGGATAATGGCGAGCTATTGATTTTTAGGCTAGAAGATCATTATCAAAGACTAATAAACTCAGCAAAAATAATTGGTATAGACACATTTGCTAGTGAATGGACATTTAAGAAATTTAAGAAGGTAGCTGTAAATTTGATAAATGTTAATGACATCAAAAGAGACGTATATGTCAGGGCAACAGTTCATGTTGATGAAGAACTTGCTGGCACCAAATCTAGAGGCTTGTGCACGAACTTAAGTATATTTATATATGATGCTAACCCGATATTAAGTAAAAAAGGATCAAGGTTAAAAACTAGTGTTTGGCGTAGAATACCTGATTTTGCAATCCCCTCTAGGGCGAAGGTTAATGGAGCCTATGTTAATTCTGTGTTAGCCAAACAAGACGCTATTGATAGTGGTTATGATGATTGTATATTTTTAGATATTCAAGGCCATGTTTGCGAACTTAGTGCTGCCAATATTTTTCTAGTTAGAAATGGGGCTCTTATTACACCTGATGCGAATAGCGACTTGCTAGAAGGCATCAACCGAAGTACCGTCTTACAACTTGCAAAAGAAGATTTAAAGATGCAGATAGTGCAACGCTCTGTGGACTTGACGGAGTTGTATGTTGCTGATGAGGTTTTTGCTAGTGGGACAAGTGTAAATATTGCACCAGTGCTAGAGATTGATGCTCGTGGTATTTCTGATGGAAAAATTGGTCCAATTACTAAGAAACTTCAACAGATTCATCAAGATTTAAGACATGGAAAATACAAAAACTCACGGGGCTGGCTAACAAAGCTAGAGATCAAGGTTACCTGTACAAGGACTCTCCCTAACCCACCTACACATCCCCTAAGTACACCCTAATCTCTCTATAGCCCATATCTGTCTGCGTGCGATAAGTCTGAACCGTTCTTTATCAAGTTGCTCCTGCCACAAGCGGACTATGCTGAGCTTTTTCTTTGGGTGAGTGTTAGTACTTTCCATAGAGTTCTTCAGGGGCAAGCACCGCTGGTATTGTGTTAGTGCAGCCATGACAGCAATACTCATAAAACATAGTAGCACTCGCAAA
>QIKK01000085.1 GCA_003231925.1 Candidatus Saccharimonadota bacterium | reverse complement strand
AACACTGCTAGTAAAAACTAGTGGTGCCCACGGAACAAACTGAAAACTACGTTGAATTTTTGGGGCCATCTGATCACGGGTAAATTCATCTTTTTTCTTTCCAGTTGTTTCGAATAGAATTTCGGTCTCTCCAGTTAGGTCGTTTAAAGATGTAGAATTTCTTTTCTCTGGTGGAGAAGTATCTAAAGTTATGTTATCAGCATCAGAAAAAGATTTTTTGTGCTTTGGCAGACCGGTTGAGAGGCCAGGAGTTTTGCTTGGGTCAACTATGTCCCATTTACTTATAACCAGAACCAGACCTTTACCTGCTTCTTTGACCATGCCAGCTATTTTTTGGTCCAGAGCTACACTTATTTCATTGGCGTCAATTAGAAGCATGCAGATATCTGATTCTTCTATTGCCCGTAATGATCGCAATATACTAAAGTGTTCTACCCCGCGTTCAATACGTCCACTACGGCGTATACCAGCGGTATCTAGTAGCTCGATTTCTCGTGACATGTATTTTACGGTTATGCGGTTGATATCGCGTGTTGTACCAGCGACATCTGCGACGATAGCTTGCTGTTTTTTTGCTAGGGAGTTGTATAGACTAGATTTACCGACGTTAGGTCGGCCAAGTAGAGCAACACGGATACGGTTATCAGATTCTATGATTGTGGCATGAGGCAAGGCCTCTTCCAAGGCCTCCTCTAGCTCATTAAAGCCAATTTTTTGGGTGGCAGAAGTCGGAATTAATGGTCTGATCCCTAGTTTTTTAAAGTTTTCAATTTGTTCAGGTTTAGCTTTGTCGGCTTTATTAACAAGCAAAATAATTTGTTTACCACTCCTAAAGGCTAATTTTGCTACTCGACGGTCCTCGTTAGCTATTATTGACGATGCATCTACCGTAACTAAAATAATATCGGCACTATCTGTGGCCTCTGTTATCTGCTCTTGGATTGTTAGCTCAAATTCATCTTCTGCGGGTTTCATACCAGCGGTATCAACTAACCAAAATTGCTTACCTGATTCTAGCTCAGCTTTTGCGGTTATAGAGTCACGCGTGGTACCAGGTTCGTCAGCGACTATGGCCTCACGCCTACCAATTATGGCGTTAAATAGGCTAGATTTGCCAACATTAGCTCGCCCCACTATGGCAACAATAGGAATAGACTTTTTACTCATTATTATAAACATTATAACAGAGGTAACAAAAAAATGTTATTTTTCTAAAATCATTTCCTCGAACTTACCAACAGGAATGTCGCCTAGTTCATATTTGCCAATAGACACACGGTTAAGAGTAAGCACTGTATAACGTAATTTTTCAAAAGTACGTCGGATTTGCTTATTTCTACCCTCGCCAAGCTTTACGCTGTAGTTAAGAGTAGATATTTTATTAATTGCTAAAAATTTGCTAAGTCTTGAATCTCCAATGTCAACGCCAGTTATCAGTTTATGTATGTCTTGTTTAGAAATTGTTTTATCCAGTAAGACTAGATAGTGTTTTTTCTTCAAAAAACTTGGGTGTGTAAGTTGTTGTAGTAAAACACCATCATCGGTCAGTATTACTAACCCAGAGCTATCTTTATCCAACCGACCAGCTATATTAAGAGATCTATAATTTGCCGGTATAAGCCTGTAAATACTACGGTTTCCCTGTCCGTTTTTACTGCAAACATATCCAACAGGTTTATTCAGTAAAATTACAGTTTTACTTCCCGTAGTGTTACTAATAGCTACTTCATCGATTGTAATTTTGTCTTTTGAGGACACAATAGAGCCAAGATCTGCAAGCTTGCCATTTATTTTAACACGACCCTCAAGAATTGCTTTATCAGCCTTTCTACGGGATAATTCCGTGTTGCTAGCAATATGTTTATTAATACGCATCATAGTATAAGTCTACCCCACTACAAACTATAAAAGGGTAAGTTTGGACTATAGAGCAATAGAACTAGGGTCATTTGCAGGAGGCTCAGGGGGTTGTTGCTTGACTACTCCGTCAATATTTGTACCAGTTTGAGCAGGAGTTATCGTAGAGGTTTGTTCAGTTGGCTGACTTGTCTCTGTTTGTTTAGCGGGTTGATTGGCAATAATTTGGCTAGCTACTTGTGACATTTGTTCTTTTTGTTTTTCTTTAACTAATAATTCGTCTAGTTTTGGCTTGTTTGACTGAGATAAATCACTAAGTGGTTGGATAACTTTTTTGCTCGATGTTGGCTGTTCTGTTTCTACCGTCGCTTGTCGCTTGTGTACCCGTAGATGCAGTTTTTTCTTGCGTCTGTGTAACGGAGTCTGTAGTTTGCTTTTTAGAATCCATAGAACTTTCAATTTGGCTAGCTATAGCGGATTGTTCTTTTTCTACTTCTTCAGAACTTGCCGTAGATGATTCAACACCAATTTTGTCTTTTTGTGTAGTTGTAGTTTGTGGGCTAGCTGTCTGTTCTTGATTGGTTACTGCAGGAGCGGTCGGTGGTGATGCGGTTACGGTAGTATCAGTTGTAGTGGGTATTACGTCTTTTGTAGCTGTAACTGACGGTTTAGTCGGCGGTGCTACAGGCGTAGTAGCTACATCAGTTGGAGGTGCTGGAACTGGAGCTTGAGCCACTGAGATTGGATTTTGTTGTTCCGGTGTAGAACTGCTTGTTGGAGCCCCGACGGGGTTTGTAGTAGGCGAAGTAGCAACTGGCTGTGCTTGAGAAACAGGATTTGCCTTCGCATTGTTAACGTCGTTATTGTTCTTGCCTTCATCTTCGTTAAGCACCTCTTTTGCTACTCTAGCAACATCTTCTAGAGTAACCTGAGATTTTACCAGATATCTATTGGCACCAAGTTTTGTTGCTCTGTCTCTATCTTCGGCTTGGCTTAAGGCAGTCATCATAATAACTTTGACGTTCTTTGTCTCTTCGGTTGAACGGATAATGTCGAGCATATCAAAACCGCTAATCTTAGGCATCATAACGTCAGAGATTATCAGGTCGGGGCGTTCTTTTATAGCAACTGATAGGGCCTCTTCCCCGTCTCTAGCAGAAACAATCTCGTATCCCTCGGCTTGTAGCCTAGCCTCATAGATTTCACGTAAGTTGTTGTCGTCCTCGACTAGTAATATTTTGGCCATTACCTTGCTGTTGCCCCCTTAGCGTTTTTTACTGTGATTAAGCATAATTGTTATTATTGTACCATTTTTTAAAAATTCTTGTTAAACAGTCTTGGTTTGGCTTAGTTTGGGCGTTTCTTCGGTTTTTGCCTTGAGTTCTGCCGATGCTTGTTGACTATTGATTCTGGGTATGTTGATGTAGAATGTACTTCCTTTGTTTAGCTCGCTTTCTACCCATATTTTACCACCATACATCTCTATTATTTTACGGCTTATAAACAACCCCAGCCCCGTACCGCCAACAGTACGTGTCGCAGAATTATCTACACGATAGAATTTTTGGAACAAGTGTGGGATATCTTCTCTAGGTATGCCCGGTCCAGTATCTGCAATACTGAATTGGACAACATTTAGGTCACCAGTTATACCAATTTTTATGCCCCCAGAGTCTGTATATTTAACTGCGTTATCAAAAAGATTTGTTATTACTTCTCTTAGACGATCAGGATCGATTTTTGTATATAGTAATGGCGTAATTGTTGCATCTTTACTGCCTTTTATTAGATTTAGCGATAGCTCCTTCTTTTCAGCAGAAAATTTTAAATCTTCTACTAATTTTTCAGTGTAGCTGACTAATTCTATTATCTCTGGATGGCTTGTTAATCGTCCATCTTCCGCTTTGGCGCTAGTTAGCAAATCCTGGAATAATTTACCTAAATGTTCTGTGCTGGCGTGAGCTTTTTCAAGAAAACTACGAGCCTTTGTATCTATCTGGCTGACTTTATCGTTCATCGCAAGCGCTAAGTATCCTTCAATTGCGGCAACAGGTGTACGCATTTCATGGCTGGCAGTACTTATAAAGTCGGCTCGTTGTTTTTCTTCTTTACGTTGTTCGTCGACGTCTCTTAATACACCAATGGCCCCACTAACTAAATTACCGCTGTCTATCAAGGGGGACACACTAATGTCTACTGCTAGTAACCTATTGTCACGCGTTATAATAGTGGCCTGAGAATCACGTATTGTCTTTTTCCCTATGAATACTTTATAGAATGGGTGGTTGGAATCTGGATAGGGTTTTCCTTTGTCGTCAGCTAACTTTATAACTGATCTGTAGTCTATCCCTATCGCCTCTTCTTGTGACCATCCTGTTAACGCACCAGCTGCCGGGTTAAAAGTCTGAACAATATTGCTGGAGTCTACTAGCACAACTGCATCGTCGATGTTATTTATAATTAGACTCGATTTTAGCTTTTCGTCACGCAAAGATTCAGAGAGTTGTTTCCCCCCTCTCTTGTTTGTTTTATTTTTCTTAGAAAATATACCCATAATAACAAAACAGCTTCTGCTTATCTGACATTATGGCTGTTTTATCTGCGTAGTGCAAGATTGCTTTTTCTATCTTCCGTTGTTTATTGTAGTCACCAAACACATTTGCCTTCCCCTAAAACACTGGAGGTCTAGATATCATAGAGTCTATTTCTATGCCTGTAGTGGTAGAGGGTAGTTGAGTATTATTGTTTAGGTATAGTTC
>QIKK01000020.1 GCA_003231925.1 Candidatus Saccharimonadota bacterium | reverse complement strand
AAATAAAAAGATAATGAAAAATATAATTTTTATTTTTAAAAAATTTTTACTTCAATATTTTTATAGCAAAAAAATAAAAAATAATATATAATATTTATGTAATTAATCTTTGTGTACTTTAGCCAGTGGTTACACTCACATAGGCAATTGTGTTGGAGTTTAGTACCCACTGGCTTAAGTACACAAACAAAAAAACACTCAGGATTTATTCTGGGTGTTTTTTTGTTTGTATTTTATTTAGGTAAACTTAAAATATTTTTTCTATTGTCCCGTTCCATGGGTCTTTCCCTCATGTCATTATGTTTTATGTCTATACATAATTAGACAATTATGTGCTCAATTGAGGCACATAATATCGACTCAATAAGATCAATCCATTTATAAATAAATGAAAGATCGATTTCAAATTGAATTATTCCACGAACAGCTTCCGCTACCCGTGCCTTGTTACGACTTATTCCCTGTCACCGAGCTTACTGTAGGCCC
Source organism: Candidatus Saccharimonadota bacterium (assembly GCA_003231925.1). Classification (GTDB taxonomy): domain Bacteria; phylum Patescibacteriota; class Saccharimonadia; order Saccharimonadales; family SZUA-47; genus SZUA-47. The sequence goes on along the minus strand of QIKK01000020.1, from coordinate 2,211 downwards.
TCCGTATGGAGAGATTTCGAGCACTCCCGGCTCCCTTGAATTGACGGGCGGTGAGTACAAGACTTGAGAACGTATTCACCGCGGTATATCTGACCCGCGATTACTAGCAATTCCAACTTCATGGGGTCGAGTTGCAGCCCCCAATCCGAACTGACGCCACTTTTATAAGGATTCGCTCAGGGTTACCCCGTCGCTGCCCGTTGTGATGGCGATTGTATTATGTGTGTAGCCCAAGGTATCAAGGGTCATGCTGACCTGGCGTCATCCTCTCCTTCCTCCCCGACCAGAAAAAATAATTATAAATAATTACACTCTCTGGTCGAGGCAGTCTCGTGTGACACGTATAACACACGATGAGGGTTGCGTTCGTTACCCCACTTAAGGGAACAATTCAAATCACGAACTGACGACGGCCATGCAACACCTGTCAACTTGTCTTGCGAGGGCTCTAGTTTCTTAGAGCTTTCAAGTAGATGTCTAACCTTGGTAAGGTTCTTCGTTTATCATCGAATTAAACCACATAATCCACTGCTTGTGCAAGTCCCCGTCTATTCCTTTGAGTTTTAGCCTTGCGGCCGTAGTTCCCAGGCGGATCTCTTAACGCGTTAGCTACGTCTCTCAGAGGGTCGATACTCCGAAAGACTAGAGATCATCGTTTAGGGCGTGGACTACTGGGGTATCTAATCCCATTCGCTACCCACGCTTTCGTGCTTGAGTGTCAGATATGTGCCAGTATAGTGCCTTCGCTTTTGGTGTTCCCCATGATATCAACGGATTTCACCCCTACGCCATGAGTTCCCTATACCTCTCACATTCTCTAGTCTTACCGTTTCGCTCGCAGTTTCTAGGTTGAGCCTAGAGATTTAACAAACGACTAATAAAACCACCTATGCACCCTTTACGCCCAATAATTCCGGATAACGCTCGGGGCTCTCGTATTACCGCTCCTGCTGGCACGAGATTAGGAGCCCCTTATTCATGAGGTACCGTCAATAAACTTCTTCCCTCATAAAAGATCTTTACACTCCGAAAAGCTTCATCAATCACGCGGCGTCGCTCCGTCAGACTTTCGTCCATTGCGGAAGATTCTCGACTGCAGCCACCCGTAGGTGTATGGGCCGTGTCTCAGTCCCATCGGTGGGGGTCAGCCTCTCAGCTCCCCTAAGCGTCATAGCCTTGGTAGTCTTTTATACTACCAACAAGCTGATACTTCACAGGCCTTTCCCTAAGCGCACAAAAATAAATTTGACTTTACTCCTGAGAGACTATCGTGTATTAGTTCATCTTTCAATGAATTATTCACGACTTAGGGGGAAGTTCCTATGTTTTACTACCTCGTTCGCCACTAACTTCAAGCAACCTTTGATTTGATATAAATCTTATCTCTGGAAAAATGAAGTTCGTTCGACTTGCATGCCTTATCCACGCCGCCAGCGTTCATCCTGAGCTAGGATCAAACTCTACTTTAAAAAATTTATGAAATAAATTTTTTAATCCTGAGCACTTAAAAGTGCGAAGGGTTAAAATGTCCTTCATCGTTCTTGCGAACTACTCAGGACGATTTACTTCGTAAATCGAATAGAACGGAACAAAAGAAAAAATACTTTATTCCATTAACTGGTTTACCCGTACGATTGTATATACGGGATTTTTTTTCGCATGATGCGAAATTTACTTGCTCGTCTCGCTAAAATTCTTACGAAATTAGCGGACTTTGATTTATGTTTTTTTACCTATATAAAATGTCAAAGAAATTATCCAGTCAGGTACTAACCAGACCGTGATTTCTATTATATACATATCATCATATAAGTCAAGGATTTGTACAGTTAACCTTATGGGGTGATAAATAAAAACACAGACAAAAAATAAAAACACAGACAAAAATCTGTGTTTTTATGTTGTGCCCCGTGTAGGAGTCGAACCTACGACCATCTCCTTAAGAGGGAGCTGCTCTACCAACTGAGCTAACAGGGCAAATATAATCATACTATATTATTTCCTTAATAATTTTACAAGTTCATCTTCAAATTCTTTTATAGATTTATCATTATAAAGTGAAATAGTATAAACTAGTTTATTTAATTTCAAAAATTGTTTTTTGACTTTTTCAATTTCCTTATGGTCATTTATAAGATCAGTTTTAGTTAAAATAATTATTTCTTCTTTTTCTATTAAAGATTTATCATAACTACTAAGTTCTTTACGAAT
>QIKK01000008.1 GCA_003231925.1 Candidatus Saccharimonadota bacterium | reverse complement strand
CTTTGTAGTGGGTCAGGGAACTCCTCTGTATCAGAATTATTCACAGGTATATCCCCATGGCCTCCGTAGTCGGCTGGGTTATTTGGCTTTGGGTATAAATTACGATTGCCATCACTTGGACACTCTGGGGTGGTTGATTCTGGATTTGGCATAGAACTATTATATCATACTTAAGCTTTAAGTACAATAATGGCATGGCGTTAAAAAAGCTCCTCTGTTTATGGAAAGGAGCTTTTTTATATTAACTATTTGTATTTGTAAGTAGTAATTACTTCTTACGGCTAACAGTCAAGAAGCCATTGCGTGGATTCTCGTTAACCTGCATACCATCTGGTACGGCAGAAATACCTTCTGCACGATCGTCTTTACTGAAGTAATAAATTGTTTGTACCTTACCACCTCGGAGTGTTACGTCCTTAGAGTTTAAGTAATATGTTACACCCTTTGAGTTTGTGTGCTTGTATGTAGCCATCGCTTACACCTTTCCCTCTTAACATTAGTTAGTATTTACACCTTACGCTTTTGAGATAACACTTGTCAATACTTTTTTGTATTTTACTGATAAACTAGTTGCCTTCTATACCGCTAATGTATTACACTAAAGTATATTGTAAGACTTAAAAAGAAAGGAAAGGTGGGAGATGGATTTTGCCAATAGAGGCAACGAGACCTTGCAGGACTCGCAACAACCTACACGTACAAGTTTAAATAACGGCCAAGCGTCTAGAACGTTTCAACCGGTGAAAAAGCAGGATAAAAAGAAAAAGAGATTTGATTTTGCAAAAGCAAGTTCAATATTTATGCTCTTTGCAGGGGCATTATTGATTATAGCCATAATCGTTGGAGTAGCTTTTGGAACAAGTGGTGGTAATAAAGAAAAAGATTTAATACAGGGTAGTAAGTATCAGGCTGTATTTTTAAGCAGTCAAGACGGACAAGTATACTTTGGCAAATTAAGTATCTATAACAATAATATATACAGGCTAACAGATATTTATTATGTTCGTGTTGATAATCCCATTCAGCCAGAAGGGGCAAAGCAGAAGAAACAACCCAACATAAGTTTAGCTAAACTTGGTAACGAGTTACATGGTCCACAAGATGCTATGTATATTGCTCGTAACAAAGTGCTCTACTGGGAAAATCTAAAGAACGATGGGAAGGTAGTTACAGCAATTACTGAGTTCAAGAAGAACGGTAATAAGCCAGCTCAACAACAAAATAAAAAATCAACTCCAGCTTCGCTACCAACGACTAAGAAGCCTACTACACCTTAAGACAAAATTACTCTTAAGATAAAAATCCGTCACTACGAGAAGTAGTAGGCGGATTTTTAATTAGCTAAACGCACCATTCTACGAGTTCTATAGTACAAGAATACATCTACTATAAATAGCAGTCCGAATATCCCGCTAGCCAGAATACTGTAACCAGCTAAGTCCGGAGACCAAACAGGAGGAGCAAAGTCAAACTTATAGAAGACTTCTTCGACGGGTTGTACTACTTGTCCGTTTTTATCTATATAATTTTGGATACAATCTATTCTATTTCTACCAGAAAATCCTCTGGATTGAGTTTTTTCACAGTAGGCTTGGGCTGTAGAGTACAAACTCTGATTAGCTCTATCAACTCGTTCTTTTTCTTGAGCCACTAGACGGTCATAGCTCCCTTTAAGCTGTATTGGTGGCCTTACACCTAAATCACTGCCTATTTTGGTGTTCATATGACTATAAATATAGGTTCTAAGCGTGTTTAACGACGTTTCAACGTCTCCTCCAGACTTATCTACAGCAATTAGTGCATCATACCTGTTTTTTGCACCTAGAGAATTCTGCGTCAAAGCTATAACACTCAAAATAATGAACGCAACTGTTAACGCTCCCAGGATTACAACTCTTAGAATTGCCCTCTTTTGTAAATTCTTTTCTTTACTTCTTTTCATGCTTTTATTATACCTTCTTTAGGGTTGGAAATCTCTCTAGCAAGAAGATTTAACTAATAATTTCTATATCCGTTAGGTTAGTGTTAGAAAATACTTAAGTGGTTAAACTATAGTAAACATCCCTGTTAAAAGGTAGAATACACCTATGCATGTATATTTTTCAGGTATTGGTGGCGTTGGGATAGGACCGCTTGCTCTTATTGCAAAACAAGCAGGAATGGAAGTTTCTGGGTCTGATAAGCAAATGAGTGCTTATATAGGTTACCTGAAATCTAAAGGGATAGCTGATATTACGGTAGGCCAAACTATCCAGAATATCGAGGAGCTAAATAGTAAACACCCGATTGACTGGTTAGTTTACTCTTCTGCAGTGATTAAAGAGAACTCAAATCATCCCGAACTTGTCTTTGCTAAAGATAACAACATTAGACTTACCAAGCGGAGTGCTTTAATCAACTATATTTTAGACAAAACCGATCAAAAAATGATCGCTGTTGCGGGAACTCATGGTAAATCCACAACAACGGCAATGATTATCTGGCTTTTTAAACAATTAGATTTACCTGTTAGCTACTCTGTAGGCGCAAAACTGCCGTTTGGTGACATGGGAGAGTTTAATAAAAAATCTGAATAGGCGGATGAGTATGATAGAAATTTCCTGAATTTTTTTCCAGAAATGGCGGTTATATCTGGCATAGGTTACGATCATCAAGACATCTATCCCTCAAAAGAAGATTATACTCACGCATTTATACGGTTTATAGAACAATCTCGCCATTCACTTCTCTGGGAAACAGACGCGACTAGGCTGAATTTTGACATACCAGCAAAAAACACAACTACTTTTCCTAAAAATACTAATCTTTCGGAAATTATTGTGCCCATACGGACACTCCAGAAGATTGGGCTAGGATCTGAGGTCGAATTAATACGGCACATCACCTCCTTTCCAGGGCTATCAAGAAGATTTGAAAGGATAGCTGATAATATCTACAGCGATTATGCACACACCCCTGAAAAGATTCGCGGGGCTATTCAAACAGCTCATGAGATTGCTAAAAGCAAAATAGCCATAGTTTATGAAGGTCTGCATAACACCAGACAACATTTTATAATTAACGAATTAAAAGACTTGTTTAGAGATACCGACGAGTTGTACATTGTCCCAAGCTATCTTGCCAGAGAAGATAAATCACTTGAACTCTTAACTCCAGAAAAGCTAATTGATGTTACTGAATCTC
>QIKK01000014.1 GCA_003231925.1 Candidatus Saccharimonadota bacterium | reverse complement strand
TAGAAGATATTTTTGCAAAGGCCAGAGAATCTAAATTATTATAATCAAATATCCTCGCGTAAAAACTTTCTTTAGATAGTTCTGATTTTTTTTCTGCTAAATATTTTGTATTTGCTTGAGCGTATTGCTCCACTGTTGCAGGAACTTGCCCAGCTATTAAGCTCCTTTGCTTAGACATTCCGCCAGCTCCACCTACCAAAATATTACCTAAGAAAGCTCCTGATTCTTGACCAGTAAAATTTAAACTAAGGCTTTTCTCAGCGTACATTTGAGTTAGTGTCATTATACCCTCAAACGATAATTCTACAGCAGCAGTTCTAGCAACCAAAGAACCTGCAGACCAAAGAGCGGTTTTTAGGGAAAAATTAGTTATAGCTTTATTCACAGACTCCTTAAGTGCAAATTTTATACCTTGAAGAGTTGTTGCTTCGGCGGCCTCAGAAGCACCAGGAGCGGGTGAAGTAAAGATGGCTATCGCTATAGATACAACCCCTTCTGCAATTTGTGTGAGGGGGTTTCGCCAGACCCTACACCCCGTAATACTAGTTTTTTTCTGAATACCACCATAGATTCCACCTAGTTTACCATCCACAGCAATCGATGATCTTGTCACATTATTGCGTGATCTACTGAACTTATTTTTTAGGGCATAGGAAAATCCGGAAGATGATCCTATGTTTGCTCCGGAGGAATCAACAGAAGAAATTCTTCTTAACATTACTGCAAGAAGGGCCATACTAACAGCACCTTTTTTGACCCCATCAGAAGCTTTTATAAAATTGGCAGCATATCTAATCATAGCTCGTGACCGCCATACCCTAGACGCTATTGCTACTGCTCCCAGACGTCTATTAACCGTACATATTCTGCTTAAAGTTCCCGATATAGTTAGATTATCCTTAAATCCCGTTAGTCTTTTACCTAAACCCGATTTTAGACTTTTTGCTATTGTTTTATCCAGGGCCTCTCCCACAACACCAGAACTAGTTTGTTCTAGAGCCGCTGCTTCTTCAGTACCCGCAACCGTTACACCTTGCTTGAGTTTTGATCTTAATTTTGAGAACAAGCCTTTATTCTCCGTTATATTTTCGGCATCAGCAAGAGTAGCACTTCTGGCAGCTTTTTGCTCACTAGATAGCCCACTAGTATCAGTTGTATCGGGAGCAATAGATGAACTATGAACACCCTCGTCAATTTCATCAAAAGCCTGTTTATTGGCAATTTGCTCGGGTGTTTCGCCGGGTTTTAGATTCTTTAAGCCCACCGGCGATATCTCATGTATACCGAATCTTTCATAAAATGCTCGCATACGTCTTGTTTTCCATCGAGAAATCGCAAAAGGATGTCTGGCGTCAATAAAACTTTCAATTTCTTTAGAAGCTAAACCCGATTCATTGTTAGGTATAAGTTTACCTCTTTTCCAAACTCCAGTTATTTTGTTAGGATTTATGGGATCATTAAACTGAAAACTATAGCCTTCTCTACCCATATCACGCATTATTTTACTGCCTATTCTGCCATTACGAGAAAAAACATCTTTTATTCGAGGCATAGTTTTTCGTCTGTAGTTTATCGATTGGTGAGTTTGTAGAGCACCTACTTTTCTAGTTAAAATATCGCTAATATTATGGATGAGAATTCCCGGTAAAACGACAAATATTGATACTATAATTCCGATTATTCCAGACACTAAACCAGCAATCAATGCAGCTTTTTTTTTGTTAAATTTTTTGCGACCTCGACCACCATTATCACTAGAACTTAGACTTTTGCTAACCTTAAACTTTACTTCGGTGGCACTCGGTTCCTGAAAAAGATGTGCCGTATATTGACCATCTAAGGTGTTGGAAGATATTTCTAATTTCCCGATATTTAAAAATGTCGTAGTATTGTCATGATTAGCCCAATTTAATAAATTGATAAGTAGATTTTGAGTTTTATAATACAGACCTAGTACTGGGTTAGCTGGTATTGATAATATTAAAGGGTTTGTATAAAAAGCCTTTACTAAAGTACTCATATTGCTTGCCTTCTATTGTAGTTGTACTGTATTGCCATAGCCTTGTTGATCTATCTAAGTTTATCTGGTTTTGGCTCTGGGCCTGTTGGTCTAGTAGTTTTACTTGTTCGGGGTCTGTAGTTATTAAACTTGTTTCTGTTGGAGATGCTATTATTTGGATATGAACGTGATTAGATCCGGCAAAGAATAATCCCTGTCCAACAGGAAATTGGCTGAGTCGCTTTTTTTCTTCACTGGTTAATTTGAAAGTATCTGTTAGTACATCTACAGCGGATGGAGATTGTTTGAGCAGGATTTGCATGCTGGCATTAGCAACAATAGCCCTACCCATGCGTGACCCCATAAAATCTTCCACATCTTGTGTAATGGTAGTAATTCCAAGGTTGTATTTCCTAGCTCTTTTAGCCAGAGAGTATATAAAGTTAGCACTATCCTCATATTTCATAAGTTGCCAAGCCTCATCGATTATTAAAATACGCTTTTTCATGTCGCTCTTGGTTTTGTTCCATATAAAGTTCAAAACAATATACATTGCTACTGGTCGTAGCTCGTCTTCAAGGTCTCGGATATTAAACACCACTAATGGGTTTTCTATATTAATATTACTTTGCTGACTAAATATTCCAGCAAAAGTACCGGTAGTGTATTTGCGTAATCTTTGTGCCAACTGGGGCCCAGTTCCTCCCATATGTAACAATGTATCGTACAAATTGCTTATAGTGGGAGGTGGCGATTTATGGGTTAGAGGGTCATTAGTGATACCGGCTTTAGAGTAGGTTTCTATTAGTGCTGCATCTAAATCGGACTCTTCTACAGGTGTTAATGCTGGTACAATCACACCGTTACCAGTAGTAGCGACCATTTGAGCCTGCGCACCACCCATCATAAGTCGGAGGAGCCCATGTAGCGTAATTAAATTACTACGCAGGGCATTATCTGACTCTTCTTTATCCTCAGAATGGGGCAAATCAAAGGGGTTAATACGTGTTGTACTATTAAGGCTTAACCGTACATAAGCACCACCGACAGCTTCGCTCATACGCTGATATTCATTCTCTGGGTCGATTATAAAAACCTCGGTGCCAAACATCATACTACGCAAAGCTTCAAGCTTTACGGTAAAGCTTTTACCTGCTCCAGACTTAGCAAAGACTACGCTATTGCCATTCTCTAAACTAAATCTATCAAAAATAACTAACCCAGAATTATGCATATTAATTCCATATAAAATTCCATTTTCTTGGCTCAAGTCGGAGCTAGTGAAGGGGAAGCTAGTGCTAATTGCTCCAGTATTCATGTTTCTTCTTATCTGAAGCTGATCGGTAAATTGTGGCAAAGTAGAGTTAAGTCCTTGCTCTTGTTGGGCACTTGCGGGCTTGCTGTAGACAAGTTGTTGAGCCAGGATACTCTCTATCTTGTGAGAAACAAACTCCAGCTCTTCATTATCTGAGGCATAGACAGTGAAATACATACCAAACCTAAAGAACCGCTCCTCACCAACCTGCAATTTATCTCTAAGTTCTTCAGCATCAGCAACGGCGGCTTGCTTGCCTGGATCGCGAACCTTACCCCTTTCACTGTCTATCTGTAATCCAGCCTCAAGTTGACCTACTTTTTTACGTAAGTTATTTAATACGACCTGACTATCTACTGGATAAATATATAACGATAGGTCAATAACCTCGTCCAGGTTTACTATACTGGATAACCATCCTGTATATATTTGTCGGGGGTATCCATATATAAAATAGGTTCTTGCGATTCGTGTCCCTATTTTAAATAGGTTGCTTTCAAATTCTAATGAGGCTGGTGCAATAAAATCGCGTAGTGCAGTAACGCCTTTTTGGAAAGCCATGTTTACTTCTTGTTGTTCCTTTGCCTGTTGTAGCTGGGCAGCAACAATAGGGTCAACTGGGTTTTTCTTTTTACCAAACGCCATTATTGCTTCATCTCCGCATCTAGTTGGGGTTGAGAAGCACCGCCAGCACCTTGTTTGACGACTGGTTCATCCATACCTGTAAAGTTAATTAGTTTCTGCCGTGTTGCCGTGTCCGGGTTATAGGCATCATAGTACAATTCTATTAATTCTTGTGTGTTCAGAGGCACGGACTGTACTCCCGTTTGCAATAAGCCTTCCATTACGGATTGAACCCTGTTACGTAATTCTGTCTTAGCTTTTTCTAAATCGGCCTCATTTATTATTATTTTTTTATCTTTGTCGCCAAAAATACTTTTTATAAAACTTTTACTTGCTTTAACCGCTTTCTGGGCATCTATTTCGGGTATATAGGGGACCACAATAAAAAACTTCTTGTCCATTATGTTTGTTTGTTGGGTAATGTCGCTCATAAAAGCAATATAATCTTCCATTAATAATGCCAGTAACATGTTGTCGTGTTCACTTCTAATCTTGTCAAGTTTATCTATGTAGGGCTTCATATCGACTTTTTGGCTTCGCATATATATCTGGATTGGGAAATATAAAGAATTTAAAAACCCCTGGTAGCTAAACTCTACTG
>QIKK01000026.1 GCA_003231925.1 Candidatus Saccharimonadota bacterium | reverse complement strand
AGAAGTTTTTGGTAATGTTTGTAGGTCTTTGATAAATGAAGGGCAATTAATGTAAAGACGGTTACCTGGGCTACAAAGGCTTTGGTACTTGCTACGGCTTTTTCAGGTCCGGCATGGCAATAAACACCAGCGTCGGTCATTCTAGCAAGTGTTGACCCTGGGGCATTGACAATACCAAGAGTTAATATCCCGCTCCCGTTGAGTTTTTTAAGAGCGGCGATGGTATCTGCTGTTTCTCCAGACTGAGAGACAATTAGGACTGCGGTACTTCTGGATAGTGGCTCTGAGCGGTATCTGAATTCACTGGCTTGCTGAACTTCTACGGGGATTCCGGCTATTTCTTCAATTAAGTATTCACCAACCAATCCAGCATAATATGAAGTACCACAAGCTAAAATTACGATGCGTTCTATATAAGTTAGTTGATCTTTAACACTTTCAAGCCCGCCAAGCTTGACTATCCCTTCATCAGGCCTTAGACGTCCTAGCATAGCGGAGCGGACTGTTTTAGCAACTTCGTGAATTTCTTTTAACATAAAATCTGGATAGTCGCCTTTTTCACTGGATTCTTGCTCGGCTTCAATAAGCTCGGCTGGACGATCAATAGTCTTGTTGTTGTTTATATCAAATATTTTATAGCTGTTAGCGGTTATTATTGCGCCTTCGTTATCTTCCAGAAAAACAATTTTATTAGTATGAGGCATTATTGGTATGGCATCAGAGCCAATATAGGTTTCATTCTTGCCGATACCTATTGCTAGGGGGCTGGATAGTTTTGCTACATAAATTCTATCTGATTCTAGAGTGCTTATCATACTAATTGCGTAGGCTCCCCTTAAGGATTTTAGAGAAGCCTTGAAGGCTTTTTCGACAGACTGGTGCTGTTTGTATAAATACGATATAAGGTTAGGTATGACCTCGGTATCAGTATCAGACAAAAACAGGACACCTTTATTTGTTAAGAAATCTCTAAGTTCCTGATAATTTTCTATTATCCCATTATGCACCACATAAAAAGTTTCTGATTCATCCCATTGGGGATGAGCATTTTTTACAATAGGAGCACCGTGTGTTGCCCAACGAGTGTGCCCGACGCCTAGGTTGCCCCTAGAAGTTTTTCTTATTTCTTTTTCCAGCGCTTCAACCCGTCCAGAAACCTTTTTTGAGGTTATTTTACCATTACTGTATGTAGCTATCCCTGCGGAGTCATAACCCCTGTATTCAAGAGTTTCTAAGCCCTCTAATAGGTATTTTTTAGCTTGTTTTAATCCTATGTAACCAACGATTCCGCACATAATCAATTACCCCTTATCATTTATCATATTTCATTAGTTTATCATTGCCTGACTACCATCTCTGCAATATTATGATAACTTATTCTGAGAGTTAGGTTCCAATGGGTCATGAAGTCTTAAACCTTTGATCCCTGCAAAGTCTTTAATATTGTGTGTCCACAGTGTAGCTCTATGTTCAATTGCCGTTGCTGCAGTGATTGCATCTGGTACCTTGATTTTGTTTTCTTGGCGTATATTTATAGCCCTCTCAACAATGTCCCCGTCAAGTGGTGCAATTATACATTGGCCCAATATTAAATCTCTTAACTTTTTCTCTTCGGCAACAGTAATATGTTGATAACCCAGAGTTTCAATCATTACAATACTAGGGCAGACAACGTTCTTGTTTATTGGAATTATATCAAAAGACAATTTACTCGAAACCAGATATATAAAAATATTAGTGTCGATTACTACTAAATTAGTATTCACGATTTGCTTGTTGTGAACGTTTACGCTGTTGTCTTTGCCAGGCAACTGGGTCTTTTATCTTACTGTATAGTTTGAGTTTCTGAAGCTCTTTAACTACTTTTTGGAATTCTTGGTGATTTGTCTTAGTAGGGACAACCATAGGAGTTGGTAAATGTATCTTTTCCCCTATTTTGAGATTATTATTTACGGCGTAGGATTTAGGTATTCGCAGTGCGTAGCTATTGCCGGATTTTATTACTGTAGCGGTGTTTTTGCTATTCATTGTAACTACAATTGTATATACATTATTATAGGTAGTCAAGTAGTTTATGTTTATGAAGTTTGCTCGTTTACTACGCGAAGTATGTTGTTTTTGAAGTTTTCTGCGGAGAATTTGTTTTGAAGTTTTCTGCGGAGAATTTGTTAGCGTTGTCTATTATGGCTTGTCGATTGTATAGCTTGTAGTTGAATTTTTGAATAGTTTTTGATAAGGCTTCAACAGTCTGCTTATCGAAAAATTCGCCTGTTACGCCCTCAACTACTGTGTCTAGTGCTCCACCGGCTCGGTAGGCGATAACTGGTATCCCTGTTGCTTGGGCCTCTACCGCAACAATTCCAAAATCCTCCTCATTGGGGAAGATAAAAGCCTCGGCTTTGGATATATAATTAACCATATCCTGATCAGAAACGCTAGTTTTAAAGGTAATAGTTGAACCAGCCATAGCTACTAGACGACGATGTTCTGGCCCGTCTCCTACTACCGTGAGCGGGACTTGGGCTTCATTACAAGCGGCTATTACCAAATCTATTCTTTTGTGTTGAACTTGACGGCCGAAAGTTACGAAACCGTATCTGACCTGAGTACCGTTATTAGCAAATCTTTGGATATCGGTTGGTGGATGCAAAATATCGGCGTCTCTTTCGTAAATCTTCTTAATTCTGTCTTGGACGGCGGTAGAAATCGCATACATTTTGTCAGGTCTTTTGGCAGCCTTAAGATCCCAGTGTTTCATGTAGGGCATTAAGAGTCGTAAGCCCAAGCGCCAGAGAGGGTTAATACCTCCAGTGCCGTTTTTATCCAGATACTCATCTGGTTTAATCCAATAGTACAGCGTAGGGGTGTAGCAGATATTAATGTGAATACCATTTGGTGCTTGAACGGCTTTAGCCTCTGCACCAGAGGCCGAGATAACAACATCATAGCCCTTAAGCTTTAAATGGCCAAAATACCACTGTCTAGGTAGGGTTAACAGCTGATGTTTACGTAACTTTTTAGGTAATTTCTGAAACCAGGCTGTACGTATATCGGTATCTTTAAATAAGGGCATTTTATCTTCTTCAAACGTAGAGGTATAAATTGGGGCATCGGGGAAGATTCTATGTAATTCTAAGATGACACGTTCTGCTCCGCCCATGTTTGTAAGCCAGTCGCTGACTATCGCCACGCGGTAATCATTTATCGTTTCCCTTTTTCCATTGGTCATTAGTTTATCGTTTCCCTTTTTCCTTATTACCGCCATTTAGCGTATTGATTGTTTTCTGTAATATCATGATAAACTTTTGCGTTTCTGTTAATAATTCATCCATTTGTTCGTAGTCATCCAATTTCTGGATTATCCTTAACCAATACCTTGTTTCACTGGCCTCTTTTTTAGATATGTATATTTTGTTCTTAAAGTCTGCTTTAGAGCTGGCATTAATTGCTTCAGCGTAGTTTGCCCCAATGCTTGTTGCTGATCGTATGACCTGGTCACATATAGATTTAGGTATATTGCCCTTGGTGTTTTTGATAAATGTGATTATAGCTACAGAGTATTCTATAAGCTCATTTTGAAGTTTTTCTGCCTTTTCCATGCCTCTATGATATATGATTAACGGTAAATTAATGAATAATGGTTAATGGAATATGAAAAACGGAGGCATTACTTTGCTCCAACGCGGCGAGTAACCATGACTACGGTTTTAAGTAGAATTACAATATCTAGCCAAAAACTCCAATTTTGAGCGTAGTACATGTCTAGTTTACGACGCTCCTCGAAGTTTATATTACGTCGGCCAGAAATTACAGCCAGTCCGGTCAAACCAGGTTTAACACTTAGAATAATACTTTTTTTGTGATAGGCGTTTAATTCCTGAGGGACTAGTGGCCGTGGTCCTACTAGACTAATATCACCACGAATTGCGTTAAAAATTTGTGGTAATTCATCAAGTGAAGTCTTACGTAAAAAGTGACCTATTTTACTGATGCGTGGATCATCTTCTAGAAAATCGCCATTTAAACGGTATTTTTTAGATAAGTGTGGTTTACCCATTTTTTGAAAAGCTTTTTCAGGAGTTAATCCGTTAAATTCCATTTTATGAGTACGGAATTTATATAGCCCTATTTTGGTCTGAAATCTAGACAGGCGAGTCTGTTTGTATACGGCGCTTCCCCCACCGAATATAGTTAACAATAGCCATACCACGAGTAAAATTGGCAAACTTAATATTAGCAATAAGATACCGGCTGTAATATCAAATAGGCGTTTTACGATTCTGCCCCAACCAGTCAAAGCGGTTTGATAAACAGCGATTGTGGGGATATTTTCAAATAAGTTAACATCTATACTGCCAACAAACAAACGGTTGTTACCGGGGACGAATCTAAAAGCAATATGGTGTTCCTGTGCAAAAGCTAGAATTCTATCATTAAGATTTTCATCCGAGAATAATTCAGTCTGGACAATGCTATGTATGTTGCCTGTATCTAGACTGTCGATAGCTTCGTCAAACGAACTAAACTGATGAGAAGTTGATATGCCTTCATATTTAATTCTTCTATCGCCAACAATTCCTACCACTTTGTATCCTGACGCCATCCTAGAAAGTAGATATACGAATTCGCTAGTCACAGGTGTGGATCCAACAACCAAGACATTATTAATACCTATCCCGAAACGAAATAGTCGTCTGCGAATTGCCCTAACGCTAGTGCGAAATAGTAAGGTTAGTAGAAAGGCAAAAA
>QIKK01000003.1 GCA_003231925.1 Candidatus Saccharimonadota bacterium | reverse complement strand
CCCTGTGTAACTGCGATAGCATCGATATAATCCCAGGGGTCAGATTTAAGGCTTAGAGATGGGCGGTTTAAAGACTGCGGTTGTAACTTCTCTAGTGCTTCTTGTATAACTGGAATGATACTCTCAATATGACTGCGAGCAGCTATTTCTGGCACAACACCACCGTATACGGCATGTAGATCCATACTGGTGGCTACTATATTTGATAATAAAATCCGACCATCTTTTACAACAGAGGCAGCGGTTTCATCACAACTAGATTCAATTCCTAGCACAATCATTGCTATCTATAATAACAGGGGTGTCTATAATTGACAAAACTTTATTAATTTGCTATAATAAAAGAGTTAATTAGGAAAAATAAAAAATATGGCAAAAATAATTAAAATTCCAGATATAGAAATTAATTTCGACATTGGGTATGAAGAATTGCCAAAAACAGATATTTTAGACCTAAAATAGCGTACAATATAGCTATGAAGAAGTTAGTTAAAAAGATAGCCGAGAGAACCCTTAAAAGGGGGCTATACAATAAAGTTGTTCTACCAAAGCATTATGGTGAGGCCGTTATTATTAATGTGGCACACCATTTTCCGGCTAAAGGCTTAAAGGTTATTGGGGTAACAGGGACAAACGGCAAAACTAGCACTTGTTTTCTAATCCATAGAATGTTGCAAAACTCTGGGTATAACGCTGGGCTGATGAGCACCGTTGCTTATGGTGTAGGGGATAATTTAAAAAATCAGATTCATCACATGACTAGCCAATCTATCGGGTTATTAATGTCGCGTATAGAAGAAATGAAAAAAGACAAGATGGACGTGCTGGTTCTAGAAGTTACTAGCCATGCCTTGGCACAATTTAGAACGATGGGTATCCCGATAGATATTGCCGTGATGACTAATGTTACGCACGAGCATTTAGATTATCATGGAAGTTTTGAAGCTTATAGAAATGCAAAGCTAAGATTATTTAAACATGCTAACAGAAATAAAAAAGGGCATCGTTTAGGTATAGTTAACTCTGATGATGATAGCGCAGCAGAATTTTCAGATGCTGTTAAGAACGTTATCGCCTATAGTTTAAGCATAAGTGATGATAAAAATGTGATGTACCCTCACGACCTAAAACTTACTCCAAAGGGCAGTAAGTATACAATAAAATACAAGGGTCAAAAAATTAATATACATTGTAGGTTGCCGGGTAGTTTTAATGTTGCTAATAGTCTTGCTGCTACAGCCGTTGGCGTGGCCTTGGGTTTAAAACCAAGGCAAATAGAGAAGGGAATATCTGCTCTAAAAAGTGTAGAGGGGCGTATGAACAGTATCAATGAGGGGCAAGATTTTAATGTAATTGTGGATTTTGCCCATACACCAGATTCTTTCGAAAAGCTTTTTGCTGATCTAAGACCAGTAGTCAAAGGACGTTTAATAGCAATGTTTGGTTCTGCTGGACGACGAGATGAAGCCAAACGAGAAATACAAGGCAGGATTGCTGGAAAATATTGTGATATTGTAGTTGTAACAGAGGAAGATGATAGAGATGTAGATGGCAAGATGATACTAAACGAAATAGCAACTGGGGCAGAAGAAACAGGGAAGGTTATAGAGAGAGATTTATTCTTAATTTTAGATAGAAAGAAAGCTATTAAATTTGCTCTAAAAACTGCCAAAAAAGGAGATACGGTAATTTTGCTAGGCAAAGGTCATGAAAAAACCATTGAACGAGCTGACGGCGAACATCCTTGGGACGAAGTAGGTACAACCCGCAAAGCATTGAAAAAACTTGCAAAATAGTGTATAATTACATTTTATGCCTGAAAAATTATCAGAATCAGATAGTGCTATTAAAAGAACAGTTTTAGCTGGGTTCTTAACATTAGTTATTTCAATCGGGATGTATGAATTAGTGCCAGACATTGTGCCTGTGGAACAGTCAAGGGCAGATGTGTTGCCAAATTTCAATACTCCAAGTACAGCAGACAATCCGTTATACTCTAGTGATTCTATACCAGCTATACCGATGCCAGAAAGCTTTACTTACGGTGGAGAGGGTTTTAGGTTTTCTAAAGAGGCAACGAATGAGTACTTACATAGTACAGAACGTAATAAAATACTAACCGGGCTTTTTAGTGGTATTGCCAATACAATATTACAAAATAAAGATAAAATAGGCTATTTTGATGATTATAAACCTGACACTAAAGAATGGAGTAGCTCCAACCCCTCGCTAGAAGGTTATGTTAGAACAGGGCATGGTAAAACTTATGGGGGCTCTGAAAACCAATATATCCTTGGGCTACAAAGGGATGCGTCCGGAGAATACGACATAAATACTCTAGATTTTATGTTTTTTAGCTCTGGTAGTACTGGTGTTGAAGGTAAAGTAGATGATCTACACTCTGTATTGATAAAAAGAGATCAAGATAATAGTTGGGATATATCAGAGACATACATTGATGATTACGGTAAAATGGTAACTTTAAATACTGGTACACCCGTGGACGGGTTTACGGCAGAAGCCTACGAAAAATCACTATTATTAGACGAAGGGCACGTTTTACAGTACGTTAACGCATTGTTAGAAGCCAATGGTATTAGAACAAACCTAGCTTCCTCTAACTTAGACGGCCTTGAAGAGGGTATGCCAAAAAGAATCCAAATTACGGCATAGGCATAGT
>QIKK01000043.1 GCA_003231925.1 Candidatus Saccharimonadota bacterium | reverse complement strand
TATGTCATTATTTAGAGAAGCAACACACAGAGACCTAATACTTTTAGTGAATGGTATTCGGCCACCAACTATTGACGCTATTGATACCTATAGAGACAGATATGATAAAAAAGTCGGCATATTGGTCTTAGTAGATCAGAACAAACTATCCATGATCAAGGAATTAAACAAGTTCCAAAAAAGCAAAAAAGTGCGGGTTATCAGCTGTAATATGCAATCACCCATACAGATCAAGAAAGTACTTGCGCCTTATCTGAATAGACTGTTAGCAGTTTCAAGCCAGTTTGAGAACTCTATTCCTGCACTAAAAAAGCTTATTCCTCATGTTCCTTATCTAAATAGTCCAACACAAGAGTCCTTGGATTGGTCGACAGATAAAGTAAAGATGCGGAGGATGCTAAGGGCGCACGATAAGTCTATATCCCCAAGGTTTACGGTTGTAAAAGACAGTAGTAATGACTCCATAGAGAAAGTTAAGAGGTTAGTAGGCTATCCAGTAATTGTTAAACCAGCTGGATTAGCATCCAGCATGTTGGTATCCGTTTGCTACCACAAAGAAGAACTGGAACAAACTCTAAGAAATACTTTTTCTAAAATGAATAGATTATACAAGGAGCGTATGGGTAGGGGTACACCTCAAGTTTTAGTAGAGCAAATGATGGAAGGTACAATGTACTCAATAGACGGTTATGTAAACGATAGAGGAAATACATATTTTGTTCCTCCAGTCTATGTAAAAACTGGTATGGAGATTGGCTTTGATGATTTTTTTGGTTACCAACAGACGACACCAAGTAAACTTACCAAACCAAAAATCGAAGACGCAAACCATGTAGCGGGTGAAGCAATTAAAGCACTGGGGTTACGTAGTACGACTTGTCACATAGAACTTATGAAGACAACTAGTGGATGGAAAATTATCGAACTTGCTCCTAGGATGGGCGGATTTAGGCATACTATGTATAGTTGGTCTTTTGGCATTAATCATATTCTTAATGACATACTGATACGTATACCGCAGAAGCCTGTTATACCTAAAAAAAGAAAGGGCTACACTTCCGTATTTAAGATATTTGCTAAAACAGAAGGTAGACTAGGTCTTGTCAAAGGTATAAAAAAGGTAAAAACGCTAGATTCTTTCGTGCATTTAAAAATACATAAGAAAAAAGGTGATCTGCTAAGATTTGCAAAGAACGGCGGTTCCTCAGTAGTAGACATAACTTTGTTTAATAAGGTTAGGCCTGATTTATTGGCAGACATTAGGCGTATGGAGAAAGCTCTAAATGTTGTAGTCGAGCCAAAACGCCGTAAATCTTTACCTGCATAATATTTATATCTTGATAAAATGGTTATGGTCAAAAAACTACCCTATAAAGTAATATTACTTACCATTCTTGCGGTTCCCCTTATTATTTTATTTTGGTTTAAGTTTGAGTCAAGAAATCAACTATCATTAGCTACTCCTAACGGTACAGTTAACCTTCTACTCGCTGATACACTTGAATTACGTCAGAGAGGTTTATCTAACAGGGCGGGTCTTGATAAAAACTCTGGGATGCTTTTTATTTTCGACGATGTTAGTAAGCAGAATTGTTTCTGGATGAAGGATATGTCATTTTCCATAGATATGGTATGGCTTAATGAACAAAGGGGAGTTATCAGCGTTATCCCAAACGTAGCTCCAGAAACATATCCCAGTTCTTATTGCCCTGAAAAACCAGCAAAATACGGTCTAGAGATAAATGCTGGTAGGGCGGAGAACTTCGGGATAAAAAACGGTGTGTATCTGCAATTTAAAGATAGGTTCTAGTGTAAATTGTCTAACATCTAGATGATTACCCCTTATGCTAAACTAAAACTATGGAATTAATATTATCGGTTTCTCTATTTTTAGGTCTCCCGTTACTCATGTTGTTGGCTTTTAAATCTAATGTTGGAATAATGTTTCTAGCAGCCTTAAGCGGGCTTGTTTTACTAAGTAATCTTGATGATATTGTTGTAAATACTGCTGGTGCGATATTTCCAGGTGAGGGAGCTGCTCTGGTAAGGTTAACCGTTGTCTTGTTAAGTATGGTTTTTGCAGGACTTGTTTTCCGTGAGACTACAGTTGGTCCTGCTGTTATTCTTAACGGCTTGATAGCCGTAATACTTGCCGTTACCCTATGGCTAACACTCCCCGCTGCAACGGGTGTTTCTTGGCTTGTAAGGAATTCACAGCAACAATATTGGCTAGATGCTTATGATTACAGGGCTTTAATTATCGCATCAGGTTTTGCCCTAAGTCTGGTAGCAGTATTAATAAGTCGTCGGTATAAATCTAGGCGTAGATAAATTCGTAAATTAATCAAAAAGACCCATCTTAACGATGAGTCGTTTCAATTGGAGGGTCCAGTGGGACTCGGTCACGTTCCGCTACCCCTAAACTTCACTATTGGCAACAAGTTGCCATCGGAAGATTTATTTCCAAACTGCCACTGGCAGTTTTCACCCACGGCACCATTTTGGTGTGTCGTAAATTAGAGTTCAGTGGGAAACTATAAGAAAAAGACCCCACGCAAGGTAGGGTATTTTTCTTGGAGGGTCTAGTGGGAATACTAGGAGTATATTTAATCCAGTCGCCCGCTTTCGTTGTGGTTTCGAGCCCTGTTGAATTTTCAACTAAATAAAAAGCCCACCGTGTACCGGTGACCTATTTATTTACTGGAGGGTCCAGTGGGACTCGGTCACATTCTGCGACCCCCGAACTTCGTGATTGAAAACAAGTTTTCATCAGAAGATTCGTTTCCAAAGTGCCACTGGCACTTTTCACCCACGGCACCCCACGGGTGTAGTAATTTCATATCTCAATGAAATCTACCAATCAAAAAGACCCATCTTGATGATGAGTCATTTTTCTTGGAGGGTCCAGTGGGACTACTAGGAGTATATTTAATCCAGTCGCCCGCTTTCGTTGGGGACTGTGACTAAATAGCGAACCGCATTGGTT
>QIKK01000011.1 GCA_003231925.1 Candidatus Saccharimonadota bacterium | reverse complement strand
TTATCATGGGTTTATAAACAGTGATGGACAGAAAATGAGTAAGTCCATCGGTAATGTAATTGACCCACAAGAAGTTGTCGCGCGCTATGGCACCGATGCTACTCGTTATATTCTACTACGCCACGTACACCCAGTGGACGATTCCGACATTACTTGGGAGAAAATGGATGAATGGTATACCGCACACCTTGTGAACGGCATTGGCAACTTAACCGCGAGAATTATGAAGTTGGCAGAAATGCACTTGGATAAACCTGTATCTGTAGAGGTCGTTTCTCAGCTTGTGGAGCGAAGCAAAACAATGGGAGGTGCGACCTCTTTACCAAAAGAATACACTGAAGCAATAGAAAATTACAGAATGGATAATGCACTTGATTACGTGTGGAAACGGATAGGAGAATTAGATGAAAAGATTACTGTCACTGAGCCATTCAGAGTAATAAAAGAAGATATAGAAAAAGGAAAAGAGATAATCTCTGAGCTGGTGGTTGAGCTCTACCGTATAGCCCGAATGCTTAATCCATTTATGCCAGAAACAAACAGAATTGTAGAAAAAGCAGTACTCACCAACAAAAAACCAGAGAATATGTTTATGAGGTTAAAGAAATAATATGAAAATCTTAGTTTTCGGAGATAGTATTACACAAGGATTCCATGATGACGATATGGGAGGGTGGTGCAATCGTTTAATACAATATACAATCAATAAGACTGTAGAATCAGGGTTTGACTATAACAGTTCAGTTTTTAATCTTGGTATTTCTGGTGATAATACAAATGACTTAATGGAAAGATTTTCATGCGAAGTAAAGGCAAGGTTGTCAGATTGTAGTGATGGAGCTGTTATTTTTGCTTTGGGTGTGAATGACTCTCAGTATGAATTAAGATCAAATAAAAATAGAGTACCACTTGATATGTATAAAAAGAACATTGAAGCTTGTATCAAAGAAGCTAGAAAGTACACTAATAATATATTTATAAACTCATTGTTGTCAATAAATGAGTCGTTGTTAATGCCTATGCCATGGAAACCAACACACGGATATAAAACTGAATTTGTTGACCAATATAATAAACAAGTACGAGAGATTGTAAAAGAACAGGAATGTACTTTAATTGAGATGTCTGATGTATTTGGCGATTTTCCTGAAGTCTATCTCCCTGATGGTATCCATCCAAATGCAGAAGGACATAAACGTATATTTGAGAGAGTAAGGGGCGAATTAGAAAGAACAGGTATTTTGTAGATATATCGACATAAGCCTAGTGTCCGAGGAGTCTCCTCGAACACTTATTCTATTTAATTCTTATCCTATGTCCTAGGAGACTCCTAGGACACTTAGTATATATTTAATTCTTGTTGTATACAAAAATAAGTGGTAACTATGACCACTGATAATTATATTCTGGATTGCTTCGTTCCTCGCAAAGACGACGTTTTAACCGTCATTGCGAGCCCGCAGGCGCGGCAATCCAGGATTGAGGTACATTTTCAATTAATACTGGCTACAGTTCAAAGTGTCCAGAGAGGCTCTCTGGACATCTGGACATTGGGAACAGACACTATAAAACCTAAATATTTTCTCTAGAAATGAAAAAGCCCCATCACTCCGAAGAATGATGGGGCGGTTAGGCTTATTAGCTAAACATCTAAGTTAGCTGTTGCAACCATTCGCCTTAAGAATTCTCTGCCTGTGTTGGTTCCGAGCCACTGGAGTGTCGCCGAAACAATTCCCCGATCATGTTCGCCGGCATTAAAATCATAGAGGATACTCTGGATGGGTGTCCACCCATTATTTATATTAAAGGCAGGAATGTTCTCTGCCTCCCACATAAGTGCAATGACGTCTTCCGGCATCAGAGAGGTACCTCCATAGACCTTCTTTCCGTCAAAGAACATACGATATTTCCAGTAAAGTCGGTCAATCCACTTTTGTGGTCTCATCCGCAAGGGCGCTCGTGACTTACGCCTTTCTGAGGGTGCGAGCATAAAGAATTGCTTGCAATCCATACGGTGTTGTCGCTTGCAGGGCTCAACCATTTGTTTTGTCCGCCCTTCCGCTACCATTTGGAACGCAACCAAAACATCTGCCTTTTCTACCGTTCCTTCTTTGATACGTCGGATAACTTCCATAAAGCGCCTCGTAAGCGCTCCGAGTTCTTCGTTCGTCAGCTTACCGTCGCCGACAGCTATTGCCGTCTCCATTTTGACAGTCTCCTCTATCTATCTATGTTTATTTAAAGGTGCAAAACACCAACACTCACTATACTGGAAAGATTAAAGGAGTCAATGTTCTGTTCTAGTCCACCACATATGGCACTCTGTCGCCGTTAAGTTCCTCACAATGTACGTTAGTATAAATAAAAAGGCGATAGAGTAGTATCCCCATACCAAAATTAAGAACATGTCCTTCACAACAAAAATATTATATGCTAAAGATAGTAGGAGTTAAATTGAAAGAAGTATTGGTCTAGCATTTTTATAATATGGCATACAAACATACTCAAATCGGATATTTAATGTTGTTTGTTTTATTCGTTTCCATTTTATTTTTTGGAATTGTTTTAAGGCAAACACATATCGAACTAATTATTACCATTCCGTTTATTTTTGTTCTGCTAATTATCACTTCTTTTTTGTCATTAAAGGTAGTAATTGATGAAAATTATTTGCGGATTAAATTTGGATACGGGATATTTAGGAAACAGTTTTCTCTTAAGGAAATAATCTCGGCGAAGATAGTGAG
>QIKK01000016.1 GCA_003231925.1 Candidatus Saccharimonadota bacterium | reverse complement strand
CGTAGTTCTCTTGGTACTGGCCCAAAAATACGAGTAGCTTTTGGCTCACCATCTTCATCTATAATTACCGCAGCGTTATCATCAAATTTAATACTTGAGCCGTCTTTTCTATGAATCATGTCTTTAGTCCTTACAACTACCGCTCTAACAACAGTTTTCTTTTTAACGATACCGCTAGGAACGGCTTGTTTAACTGTTGCGACTATGGTGTCGCCTACTCTTGCGTATCGTTTTCTTGTACCTCCTAGTACACGAATACAGAGTATTTCTTTGGCTCCACTATTATCGCAGACAACCAGTCTTGATTCCTGCTGAATCATTGCTTCTTCTCCACTTCTTTTTCTACTTTAGTGACGTTTTCTACTCGGTCTTTTTCTGCTATTTTGGCTTTTTCGATAATTCTAATTAATACTAGATGCTTCCGTTTTGATATCGGTTTGGTCTCAGCTACCTCGACAGTATCACCGTTAGAGGCCTCATTCTTTTCATCGTGAGCTATATATTTAATAGTACGACTGTACTGTTTTTTATAGATTGGGTGTGTTTTCCGTACAGTAACTAATAGCACAATAGTCTTATCGGCTTTATCAGATACAACTGTACCTATAGTAGTTCGTGCCATTTTAGGCGTTCTCCTTTGCTAATTGCTCACTTAATACAGTTAACATTCTGGCTAAATCACGGCGCTTAGTACGTAGTGAGCGCGTATTTTGCATTTCTCCCATGTGAACTCTCCTCTTCATTTCGGCTATCTCATCACGTAAAATAGTGCTTTTTATAACTAAGTCCTTAGTCGTCATGCCTCTGATTTCATCTATTTTTATCATTACAAGACCTCCCTGGATATAAAGCGGGTCTTAACTGGAAGCTTATGTGAGGCTAATCTCAAAGCTTCTCTAGCTACTTCTGACGATACTCCAGCTATCTCAAACATAATTGTTCCTGTTTGTACTTTTGCTGCAAAGTATTCTGGACTACCCTTGCCTTTGCCCATTTTTGTGTCTTGAGCCTTTTTAGTGACTGGAGTATGCGGAAAAATACGGATCCAAATTTGACCACCTCTTTTAATATAACGTGTCATTGCTTGCCGGGCTGCCTCAATTTGTCTGCTTGTAATACGCTCATTACTTAAGGATTGAAGAGCATAATCGCCGTGAGCAATCCTATTGCATCTTGTAGCCACACCTGTGTTTCTACCCTTTCTTACCTTACGAAATTTAGTTTTATTAGGAGCTAGCATAGTAGACTACCTCTAACAATATAAGGAACTTTGCAAATTAACGTACGACTTTTAGCTGAAGCATTCATTGCCTTGTTTCTCCCTTATAGATCCAAACTTTAACTCCAATTAATCCAGCTGGTGTTTTGGCTGCAACCTTTGCAAAATCTATCTCGGCTCTAATTGTATGTAGCGGTACACTGCCTTTAACTTCTTTCTCTTTTCTGGACATTTCAGCACCATTTAATCTGCCTGCCACTTCAATTCTTATGCCTTTTGCACCAGCTAACATTGTCGCGGTACTAGCTTGTTTAATAGCGCGTCTAAAGGCTATTCTTCTCTCTAAAGCATTAACAATGTTTTCTGCAACTAACTTAGCAAACAATTCGGATTTTTTAATCTCTTCTATATTGATTCGTACTGCTGTTTTATAGATTTTTTCTGCTTCTAGTTTTAGTAGATTTACACCCACTCCTCCACGCCCAATAACTACCCCGGCTTTACCTGTTTGTATTGTTATTATTACTTGGTTTGGTGAACGCTCTATATCTACTTTATTAATAGCCGCCCTTGAGCCAGTTTTTTGACTAATTAAACGACGAACCTTTAAATCATCAGTTAGTTTTTCAGCAAAACTGCGTTTACTAGCAAACCATTTACTTCGCCAGTTTTTGTTTAGCTGGAGACGCATGCTAATAGGATTTACTTTTTGACCCATTATTTGTTCTCCTTATTAACTACTTTTTTTTCTGAAGTAGTTTTTGTTGTTCTCTTCTGTCGTTTTTCGCCCTCTAGAGTAACCTTTATATGGCTTGTTTTTCTCTGAAATGATAGTGCTTGCCCACGTGCAGCAGGTCTGTATCTTTTAATTCTAGGGCCTGCTGTTACCGTTATTTCTACAATTTTTAGGGTGCTAGGTTTAACGTTTTCATTGTGTTCAGCGTTAGCTTTTGCACTAGCTATAACTTTGTATACTGATTCTGCAGAACGTCTTGGGACATGCTTTAAGATAGTTAGTGCCTCTGGAACTGTTCTATTCCTTACTAGCGTAGCCACTACAGAAACTTTTCTGGGACTATGGCGAACACCCTTAGCGATTGCTTTTACCTGGATATTCATGATTATTTAGCCATCTTTCCACCGTGCCTACGGAATTTACGTGTAGGAGAAAATTCACCCAATTTATGTCCAACCATATTTTCTGTAATATATACTGGAACGTGAACCCTGCCATTATGTATCGCTATTGTGCGACCCACGAATTCTGGTGGTATTGTGCATGCTCGAGCCCATGTTTTTATAATTGTACGGTCTTCTTTACCTAGAGCAGCAACTTTTTTGGCTAGTTTAGGATCAATAAAAGGACCTTTCTTGAGTGATCTAGACATAATTTATCTCCTCTTGGCCTCGTGTCGACTACGCACGATAAACTTATTACTTTTTTTACTACGGCTTCTGGTCTTGTAACCAAGCGTCTTCTGACCCCACGGTGTTCTAGGAGATGCTCCATGATTGACCCCACCACCAATACCGTGTCTACCACCGTCTCCTCC
>QIKK01000017.1 GCA_003231925.1 Candidatus Saccharimonadota bacterium | reverse complement strand
AGTTTAGCGAACTGGATCATCTTCCTGATAAAATCCTACTTTGTGGTGGAGGCGCTAGCTTAGATATGCTGGTTGAGGAGCTAGCAACGACCGATTGGTATCGTGACTTACAGTTTGCTAAGAAACCATCAGTTAAATATATATCGCCAGAAACAGTTGTTGGGATTATTGATACTACTAATAAGCTGGATGATCATACTTTTATAACAGCAATGGGGTTACTGCGAGTAGGGCTTGATACAATGGAACAGACGGATGATAACATTAGTGAACTGATAAGCGTTCGTGACCGAATTAATAGAGTGCTTAAAATATAAATATGACATTATCAAAAGACACTTTATATATAGATGTAGAAGATGAAATAACTGCTGTAATTGACAAGGTAGTAAGCTCAAAAGGTAAAATAATAGCAGTGATTCTGCCCAAAAGAGCGACAGTTTTTCAGAGTGTAGTTAATATGAAGCTTTTAGATAAGGCAGCTCAAACAGCTCAGAAAAATCTAGTGTTAGTTACTTCTGATAAAGGGGTAATTGCAATCGCTTCCACCGTTAAAGTTCATATATCCAAAACGCCAACTTCAAAACCCTACATACCAGAAACAGTAATCTCACATGAGAATGAAGAGATAATAGATTCTAGTGATTCTGATCCCTTAGATATAAAATCAAAAACAGCATCAAACGACGACGTCATAGAACTGGATAATACCGTAGAAGTAGATTCACCAAAGACTGATATAAAGGTCCCTAATAAGAAAAATAAGATTTTAAAAATTCCAGATTTCTCTAGTTTTAGGTTGCGTATTATGTTAAGTCTAGTAGCGTTAGTTACTGTCGTAGGTTTATGGTTTATGGGGTTTGTAATATTACCAAAAGCCACCGTAACCATCAATACAGATGTCATGAAAAGTACAATAAATACCACCGCTACACTAAAAATTGGGGATGTAAAACTCGATTTAAAAAAGAATATTATACCAGCACAACTAGTTCAAGTTAAAAAAGTAAATACAGTGACTGTAGACACTACTGGAAAGAAAGATGTTGGCACACCAGCAGTAGGAACAATGAACCTTACAAATTGTATTAATGATGGTAAAAATAAATTAATTCCAGTGGGGACATCCTTCTCTGCGGGTAGTCAGACCTTTGTAACAACTGATGCAGTTACACTGGACTTCGCTATATATGCGAGTAATAAGTGTGTCAGCAAATCATTTGGAAGGGACAAGAATGTTGCAGTGAAGGCTACTCAACCTGGCTCAGGATATAATATTAAAGCTCAAAGTTACACTTCTAGTGTCAGTGGTATTCAGGCCTTTGGGTCAGATATGAGTGGGGGTGTCTCGAAGCTAATTAATGTCGTATCTAGTGAAGATGTCAAGAATGCCCAACAGAAAATAGACGGGCTTAGTAAGCCAGAAGCCCTAAAAGAACTCAAGCAACAACTACAAGAAAAGAAGTTAGTATCCATTGAAAGTACATTTGGTCAAGGAAAACCAGTGATAGTGGCGACTCCAGCGATTGGAACCAAAGCGTCTAGTGTTAAAGTTTCTATGACAACCGATTATAGTTTGTGGGGCATTACTTCTGAGAATATTAACTCGCTACTTGACAGTGAAGTTAAGAAAAACATGGGTGACAAACAACAAAATATACGTAATAACGGACTAAATTCTGTAGCCTACCAGTTAGTAGATACACCTAATAAGGATGAACGATTATTAAGTATCCAGACCATAGCAACAATTGGACCAAAGCTAGATAAGGCAAAATTACAAAAACAGATAGCCGGTAAAAAAAGAGGCGACATAGAACAAATGTTAGAATCTATTGATGGTGTTAGAAGTGTAGATATTGTCTACAGTCCAGCCTGGATTACCACAACTCCAAAAAGTGCTAATAAAATAGTAATCGTGTTTAATGAGAGTAATGCAAAGTAGCTCTAATACAGTAGAGGGGTCAATAATAGGTCTAGATGTAGGGGATCGGCGTATTGGTGTAGCAAGGATTAATACCTTTGCAAAGCTATCTGAACCCTTGAACCCAATAGTAACAGCCTCCCAGGAGCCATTTAAGGCCATTTTGACAGTTATTAAGGAATATGGCGCTATTTCTATTGTTGTGGGACTGCCAAGGGGTTTAGACGGTCAGGAAACGGCTCAAACGCAGAAAATAAGAGAGTTCACGGCCTTACTTAAGCAGAAAAGTCCTATTCCAGTATTCATGATAGATGAGGCTGGAACATCTAAGCAGGCCAAAGAGCGTATAACAAAAGCCAATCCAAGTATCGACAGTAACGCGGCGGCAATTATCTTAGAGGATTTTGTTAATTTTGCGGATAAAGAGAGATTAAAAGTTAAATAATGGCTAAATTTAAATTGAATAGGCAGTATCGGAGATGGTTTAACCAAAAGTTACTGATGTTACCAATCGCTTTAGTACTGATTGCTGTAGTTGCTTTGGGTAGTATAGGTTTATGGTATACGTCAAACCTACGGCCTCTCTCTAACTCATCAAAAGAAGTTATAGTAACAGTACCGTCTGGAATGACAGCCACACAAATCAGCAAATTGCTTCAAGAGAAACAAGTTATTAGATCGTCCAGGGTTTTTGATTGGTATATGAAACTACACAATAATAGAATAATCATAAGGGCGGGGGGTTATAAATTTAAACCATCTTATGGGGTGGAAGATATTGTTAATATGTTAGTCAACGGCGATGTTTCTGCTGATTTAGTGACTATTTTCCCAGAACGTACTTTAGC
>QIKK01000025.1 GCA_003231925.1 Candidatus Saccharimonadota bacterium | reverse complement strand
ATAGGTATCAATAGCGTCAATAGTTGGTGGCCGAATACCATTCACTAAAAGTATTAGGTCTCTGTGTGTTGCTTCTCTAAATAATGACATATTTTATATTCTTATAATTATACTAATGGCTAGCTACTAGCTTACTGTAAAATTTGTAGTTAGTCAAACTGGCGTAAGCCTACTATACAAATGCTCTACGAGATTAGTGACGTTACTAGTTGTTGGACTACTACAACTAAAGGATACCTTTGATTTTACAAAAACTATGGCTATTTTGTCACCAGGGGCAACTAGGGTGCCTTTAGATACATATGTTTGTACTAAAGCATGTGATTCGTCTAATTCAAGGCTATCAGACAAATATCGACCATCCAGTAAATAGGTACCAGATTTTACATTATCGTCTATACATATGGTGTCTGGGTTTTTCGATCTTAACACTAGCATTGAACTTGTAGGAAAATCTACATCTAATAGGTCCTTTTTGAATCCTTCTATCGTATAATCAAATCCCCCGACTTCGAGTATGTGCAAAAGAGGTAAGGGTAGATTGCAATTAGCTTGGACAATATTATATAGTGGCGTAACACCAGTCATCCTTGGATTAACTTCTAATACGTAAGTATTATTATTTGCGATATCCATAAAAAAGTCTATTGAATAAATCCCCGAAAAACCGTCTTTAGACATTACAGCTCCAATTTTTCTTGCAATAGATTTCATCTCTTTTGCAATTATTGTTGAGAATTTCGAGCCATCTATTTGTACACCGTTGAACTTCTCGCCACCAGCTATAAGACTGTTACTTAGTAGTGGTGAAGATATAATTTGTTCTTGAACGGGGCCAACAAATATTCCGTATTTAGTTGCACAGCACTGGACACTAGCGTCTCGACCCCCTTGTATTTTTTGTGAAATAACTACCCGTCTATTCAGAGGTTTTAGCGCCTCTAATGCTTTTTTAAACTCTTCATAATCTTTTACAATAAAAGTACCTGTTCCACCGGACAACGATTCGTCTTGGACAACCAAATCTCCCCACTTTTTATTTAGACGGCTGAAACTATCTTGATTAATATTATCGTTTGGGCTAATTATTTCATTTGGAGGAAAGGGCAAAATATTTCTGAATATATCTCTGAATGACGCCTTATTCTCGTATTTGCTACTAATGTCAGCGCTGTTAGTTATCCAACTTATGTCACTAGTGTGGTCAACCGGTCTATACGTTAAGAAAGAATATCCTCGTAGTTCATTAGATTGCAAAGATTTAAACCAGTCTGAGGTAATAATTGATTTGAGCGCAGCAGTTGAACGACCACTTTTTCTATTTTCTTTTGGCATAACGTATAACCTAACCTGCTGAAGTTGTTTGGCAGTCATCATTGATTTATCTTGGCTAACAATTGCATAGTTCTCAAACCAATTTTGCGGACCAAACCTTTGCCAGGGTGTTTGCCCTATTCCTGCCAACTTAATACCCTTATCATATAATAATTTCATCTTAACTTAACAATCCTTGGGCTATGGTTTATAAAATACTCTGGTTTATATTCCAGCA
Organism: Candidatus Saccharimonadota bacterium; assembly: GCA_003231925.1. GTDB lineage: Bacteria > Patescibacteriota > Saccharimonadia > Saccharimonadales > SZUA-47 > SZUA-47. Next base: position 1,221 of record QIKK01000025.1, on the reverse strand, counting down.
GCTACTCTGTGAATTATATCATCAACAACAGCTCTTTTTTTCAGATCTGCGATTAAATCATTGGTAAATAATCGACCCTGTACTCCTTGTTCGCCCATACCATTCAATAACACACTCATTGTTGGTAATGAGTTGGTAGACCACTCATGGACTCTCGCATCGATAGGTCGAGTGTGCTTATAGCCCATTTCATTTTCATCTAAAAACTTATCTAAATCTAGTCTTAATAACCTTTTTTCATCCGTTTCAAGCAATGCATAGTAGTCCATAAATTCTTGTGCAGACTGCCAATTACCATTTAACCTATCGGGTAGGGTTTGCGCAGTATGAAGCCTGTCTATTATCGTTGATAAAGATGATTCAGCAGTATGTTCTTCCCCTACTCTATGCTTACCTGGAATAGCAGATACTGCAACAGGACTATTTCCAATTTTGTATGCTTCCCCTTCAGTTCCAGAGTAATAAAATCCAGGTATAACCACGCCCCCCGCAAGTTCGACTTCACCTTGCTCAATAATGTCATATTGACGTTCTGTTGAGTGCATTATTGCTAATTGATCATGTGTTAGAAAGTTGACAGCAATACCAATTTTAGTGTCAGAAACATCATCATTTGTTACCATATCTGCAAATTGTCTACCCCTTGCGCCAACATTTTTTGACCAAACTACATCAGAGCCTACTCTTGTTGCTTGTATAACCGGTACGACAAGAAGACTTGGGTCTCCTTCTTTAGCGTAATCAAATTTCCTAAATAATGATGCAGGATTTCTGTTTGCGCCATAGGCAATAACGGGCACACGATCCTCCATTAGTGGTAGGCCTTTGGCATCAAGGTAGGTGTCTAGATCTTCGTTCTTACCGGTTTCTGGGTTAAATATACTAAACCTTACTTTTCTTTCCCCGTTCTCGACACTATCAGAAACAAATTCTGTTAACATTACGTTATAACCATCCGTCGTATAACTACCCTCGGGGGGTTGGCCAGGATACTCAAAAGGGTCATCATGAGATGATTTAAATTCCGTTCTAGGAATTACACCTGGATTTACTGTTTCTATTGGGCTGATGTTACAATTCATGTAATATACATTATATTACATATAATGTATATTTGTCAATAGTACTGCCCTACATTCCACTCCGAAATGCACCATAAGCACAATAAACAATTAAAAAGCATCCCTGCGTTCCGTTAGACTAATTGTTACAACAACAAAC
>QIKK01000029.1 GCA_003231925.1 Candidatus Saccharimonadota bacterium | reverse complement strand
GGTACAGAGAAATATCGTGCCGTTCTCTCTACTATCTGTTTAGGTGAAATATGTTTAGGCCTAGAATGGGCACTCCCCAGAAGTGTTTGTGCAATTTGTAGATCAGGTTCTAGTTCCCTCATTTCACAATAGGCCAGCAAGTGATTTAGTGCCCCTTCAAGTTCTCGTATATTAGTGGTTATGAGGTTTGCTAAGAACTCCACTACTTCGCTATTTAGTTGTAGGTTATTAGCACTCGACTTAGTTTGTACAATAGCACATCTAGTTTCAAAATCAGGAACTTGCATATCTATCGACATACCCCAAGCAAAACGACTACGCAACCTTTCTTCTAGCGTTATTATGTCCTTAGGGGGTTTATCGCTACTAATTATAATTTGCTTATTGGCTTGGTGTAGGGCATTAAACGTATGAAAGAATTCCTCCTGTGTTTTTTCCTTACCAGATATAAACTGGATATCATCAACTATTAAAACATCTGCTCCTCTATAATAATCTGCAAAATCTGTATTTTTCTTATATCTAATAGCGTCTAAAAATTCTTGGACAAATTGTTCGGTAGAAATATATACAACCTGTGTAGCTGAATTTTTCTTTAAAATTTCGTTCCCAATAGCCTGAACTAGGTGAGTTTTACCAATACCTACACCACCATACACAAACAACGGGTTATATTTTTCTCCAGGCTTTGAGGCTATAGCTTGACCTGCTGCATAAGCCAACTCGTTACCAGACCCAACAATAAAATTATCAAAAGTGTAGCGTTTATTTAGTCCTCTGCGGTATTTATGACTTAAACTAGAGCTTCTTTGTTTTGGTTTGCTCAGATTCATTGCTTGGATTGTTTTGTCCAAAATTACTGTATCGTTTGTGCTGTGTGGTGAGGTGGCGGTGGCGTTGTATATTTTAAATTGGATAACATTTGGCCTAACACCGTTTTTATCCAAAACATCTGTGATTAAATCCTGATATTTTCTTTCTAGCTGTTGCTTTATGAATATATTAGGCACACCCACAACTGCAAGTAATGCATCTGACTGCAGGAGTTGAGTGCTTTTAAACCAAGTAACAAAGTTTCCACGAGATATAGTTAATTCTATCTCCCCTAGAACAGCATTCCATAATCTTGTGGTATCTTGCACCTACAACCTCCCTCACTGGTTTAATCAATATAATACTGCATTTTGGTATAACTTTTCCACAGCTACTTTCACAACACTTTTTTTATAAAAAACGGGCTCAAGGTGGAGGAGTTATCCACAGAAGCTTCTGACCTCTGGTATTTCTGTGGATAAAACCTGTGCATTAGTGGATAAGCAATTCTAATAATTTTTCTTTTTGTAAAGTTTTTGTTATTAATGTAGCTTAAGTTATAAAACAGCACCTTGTAAAAAATCACTAACAGTGGTAAAATTTACCGACATATGCCAAAGAGAACATTCCAACCCAAAAAGAGAAAACGCTCCAGAGTGCACGGATTCATGAAGCGAATGTCTACAAGACAAGGACGTAGTATATTAAAAAATCGTCGTATTAAAAAACGAACAACACTTTCGAAATAGAAGTAAGATTTTTAAACTAAACGAGGTTATCTATGCTAGCCTATAAAAACCGTTTTCATGGGCACAAATCAGTTTCTAGGGTAAAAGGGAAAAGCATCCAGACAGAGCTGTATAGAGCTTACTATGCCAACAACAAATTAGGTGATTTTAGAGTAGCAGTGGTTACTAGTAAAAAAATATCTAAGCTTGCCGTGGATAGAAACAAAATCCGTAGAAAAATATTTGAAATTATACGTAAAAGTAGAATCTTAGAAGAAAAATCTGTAGACATAGTATTTATAGTTAGAAGTATTAACATTCTTAAAATCTCTAATATAGCACTGACGAAATTAATCGAGGATTCACTTAAAAAGACAGTTTTACATCAGTAAAAAACACGGTTTGCGTGGTATAGTAGAGTGAACGGAGAGAAAAATACATGTTCACTACATTTATTGTACAACCAATATTTAACGTCCTTACTGTTATATATGCGCTAATCCCAGGACACAATTTTGGTATTGCTATTATTATTTTTACTGTACTTGCCAGGATTGCTCTATTTCCAATGCTTAAAAAACAGTTGCGTCATACCAAGGCAATGCGAGATCTACAGCCAGAGATAAAAAAAATAAAAGCTAACAATAAAGGCGACAAACAACAAGAGTCTCGCCTGACGATGGAGCTTTATAAAGAACGAGAAATAAAACCTCTTGCAAATTTAGGACTTATGGCTATACAGCTAGTTTTATTTTTGGCATTATTTGAAGGAATTAATAGGGTAGTTAGACAGCCCCAAGAGATTTATAATTTCTCATACCCTACTGTTCAAAAAATGAGCTATATGAAAGAAATAAACTCAGATATCTCTAAATTTGATAATACCCTAACAGGATCTGTAGACTTAGGCCGTGCAGCTATAAGTAGTAAAACAGCACTGTATTTACCAGCTCTTTTACTTGTTTTTGGGTCAGCTATTATACAGTTTTTACAAATACGACAAACCATGCCGTCTGAAAAACAATCTCGTAAGTTGAGACAAATCCTTAAAGATGCTGGGTCTGGTAAACAAGCCGACAGTTCAGAGGTTAACGCAGCTATGGGTCGCAATATGAGTTATTTTATGCCTATTATTATATTTATTTTTACGGTAAGTTTTCCAGCGGGGCTTTCTCTGTATTGGTTTGTCGGAGGCCTTGTCGCTTATATGCAACAATCAAGACTATTAAAACAAGACGAATATTCTATGACTACCGCTACGGCAGTTGTAATTTCAAAAAAACCGCTACGTAAATCTAATGTAAAAGTAACTAGTTCTACGGAAACTTCAAGATTAAAAAATAAAAATACTAAACA
>QIKK01000023.1 GCA_003231925.1 Candidatus Saccharimonadota bacterium | reverse complement strand
TGCTTGGCTTTTGTCTTTGCAATTTTCTTGCGGGAAGCGCCGTGCATATTTCTTCTTTTACTCATATTTATAATCTTTCTATCATATACTAGTACCTTAATAATAGCACAGTATTGATGAGCAGATACCTATGCTGAGTAATAAGTTTATAGTGGAGCTGTGTTAAAAAGTAAAATAGTCAGTATCTACGATCCGATTAGATAACCAATAATGTTATAATATCAATGAAGATACAGATAATAACACTTTTCCCGGAAATGTTTGAAGGCGTATTGGGGTCTAGTATGCTTTGGAAGGCAAAAGAACGAGGGAATATTGAGTACGAATTAATAGATTTACGGCAATTTGGTATTGGTCCAAGAAAAAAGGTAGACGAACCCCCATACGGTGGCGGAGATGGGATGCTATTACGTGTAGACCCTCTAGCTGAAGCTATAGAATATGCAAAGAAAAATATCAAAAACCCTAAGTCTAGGGTTATATTACCAACACCGAGAGGAAAATTGTATAAACAATCTGATGCTAAACGCCTAGCTAGTTCAGGTGAAGATTTAATTATAGTTTGTGCAAGGTATGAGGGCTATGACGAGAGAATTGTAGAATGGGTCGATGAGCAAATTTGTATTGGTAATTTTGTACTAACTGGCGGAGAGTTACCTGGTATGATAATAATTGATAGCGTGGTACGACTAATCCCGGGTGTATTGGGCGGAGAAAATTCTGTAGATATTGAAAGTTTTCAAGCCGATGATAAGACTGTAGAATTTCCGCAGTATACCCGTCCAGAAGTGTACAGAGGTCTTAACGTTCCTGCAGTTTTGCTTAGTGGGCATCATGCCAAAATACAAAAATGGCGAGCCAATAAATCGGCTTAACTTAGTAAAATCGTTTTTTATATAGCATAATTTTACAGTTACATTTTTCTTGCGTTAGAATTCTATAATAACGATAGTTTCTTCAAGTAAAAGTAGGACAGAGTTCCTGGTAATAGAGGTTGGATGTAGGTTGCTGTTCTAAATAAAATTGTTATTGAGGTGGCTTCAACTGAGGAATATCCGAGCGCTAGAAGGGTAACGATAATTCCCGCTTCGATACCACCGACACCACCCGGAGTGGGGGCTAATCCACCCACAGTAACACCAAAAGTTAATGCTAGGAATGCGTCAGAGGGTGCTATATTTATGTTTATTGCTCTTGCTGACAGGAATAACGACAGTGTAAATATAAGAGTGATAGAAATGGCTATCAATAGTAACACTACAAATTTTTGTGGTCTGACTATTGCCCCTTTTGCTATTTTTATCCAGGCTTTCAACGACTCTCTAAGGACTTTATTGATACTTTTGGCTCTATAACCGACCAAGATGGCAACAATAGCCAACCCTAGTAACAAGACACTTAAGATGGCTTGATTTGTCGGTATATTGTCTGTAACTATTCTAAATAGACTTGGCTTTATAATTAATACTGTTAGTAATAATAATGAACTAGAAATCATGCCGATTAAATTATTAGTTAGGGCAACCCCGATGGCTTGTTTATAAGATAGACCGATTTTTTTTAAATAAACGGATATAATCGCCATCGTACCGGCTCCGGCCGGTATTATCTTTCCTGGTCCAGATCCAGCTAAAAGAGCAAGATTGGTTTTTAAGAAATTTGGTTTTTTATTTTTAGGATATAAAATGGCGATACTCGTTGCCGTTAACGGCAGTATAATCCAGTAGATTCCAAATAACAGAAAGATTTTAAATAAATTGGCATCAGAAATTAACCTAACGGCGTCTTTTATAACTGACATCTGAGAGTATAGCAGTAAGGCAAGCACCAGTAGTCCGACCAATTCCAGGTAACGACGGATATTTGTAGTTATAGGTATTTTTCTTGGTGTTAGCATAATCTCTTTTAAATTATAACACTAGTATCATCCTTTGGTCGGCTGAGCTGGTTATATGTAAAATCCCTCTAAACTTAAAAATAATAATTTATGGTAGTATATTACAATAGGTCAAGAATATTTCGCTAGGTAATGACTGCAAAGCAAAAGATGCAAAACTTTATTCAGTAAAAAATTTGATCGTACTCTGGACACGCTACAAATTGGACGTAGAAGTGAAAAAATTCGTAAAAAACTGCGCGATGAAGTGCCAGGTGTTCGTCAGGTAGTGGTAGAGGCTAATAAAACGCAAATTAATGATTAGAGGCGGTATTTTATTGACTCTCAACATTAACATACTGAGGGTAGAAGGCTACGTAGTCTTTAAAAGTATGACCAACTCTAGACTCCGACCCCTCTTTAGGTAACTTATAATACCAGGCAGCATCGTTATCTGTTTTTGTAGTGCCGTCAGTGATGTTATAGTAGTTGGCGACACCTTTCCAGGGGCAAGTTGTTGTGAGCTTGCTCTCTGTTAAAAAATTCTTTTTAATGCTATCTGGCGGAAAATAATGATTTCCTTCTATAAAGATAGTTTTATCGCTCTCTGCTATAACTTGGTCGTTCCATGTTGCTTTCATAGTAGTCACCTTAATCTCTGACTTAAGTAATGTCTAGAACAGAATTAATTTTCGGACGATCAAACCCAAGAATCTTTTCTTCATTGCCGTCTTCATCAGTTATGATAGTAAAAGGTACGCCTAGCTGACCGCTTTTTTCATATAGTTCTTTAGCTATAGATTGGTCCTCATCAGCCTTTTTCTCGTCGTACTTAATGCCCTTACTATTTAGATAGCTTTTAAGCATTTTACAAAAGCCACAAGATGAAGTGCTGTAAATTGTTATTTTTTTCATAGATCCTTTCTATAGTCCCGTTAATTCTTTTAATTCTTGCACCAAAGTATCTTTCTTATTCAAGGTATAACAAATTTTTTGACCCATTCGATCCTTCTCTACTAGCCCTAGTATTTCGAATTTATGAAAATGCTGTGATACTGCTGACGGCGAGATACTAAGAAGTGTTGCGATATCGCTAACACAGTATTCTTTGTTAGATGAAAGTAGCTTAAAAATCTTAAAACGAGTTGCATCCCCAAGAATTTGCATTGCATGAACAATACGTTGTTCTCTTTTGTTTAATCTTAATTTATTAATCTTAAACATACAACTATTTTAGCAGACACTTAATA
>QIKK01000084.1 GCA_003231925.1 Candidatus Saccharimonadota bacterium | reverse complement strand
CCATGACGTATAAAAACTTTATCCACCATCATTGCGGCTAGATTACCGATAGTCTGAGAATCAGCACTAGCGTCAAAACCATGATAAAAAGCCTGAGCATTACAATCCAAATCGTCAAAATCAGTGATTGTAGTTTGCTGGATTAAGCCACGCCATTTTAATTCTTCAGATAAAGTCATATCTACCATAATAGTATAATTATACAAAATTTTCCTACTTCTAACTAAAAAGAAAACCGGTTAACTTTAGAAATAAGCTTGAGTAAGCTCTTTTTTTGCTATAATAGGTGCATTAATTGGAGTTTTTAGATAAATATTTATGGCTAGAACTAAAAAGTCAGACCTTCGGGGTAGAAGAGCAAGATCACGACGTATTAAAGGTAATAGATTTATTACCAGATCTGGGAAAACCATAAAAGTTAACAGAACTCTTGCGGAACGAGCAAAAGCTAGACAAGAAGCAAAAAAACTCCGAAAAGCCGAACGCAACAAGAATCTACCAAAGTCTAGATTCAAAAGATTCTTCTACAAACTACATCCCAAACGCCAGTTTAAATATTGGTTCTCACGAGATGGTCTTATAACTGCCTTAAAAATAACAGGAATAGGAATTGTCGTTGGATTCTTCTTTTTAATTGGAATGTTTGCCTTCTTTAGAAAAGATTTGCCCAACTTACGTGATGTTTCTGGTGACACTATCGGAGGCAGTATTAGATATTATGATAAGACTGGACAAACACTTCTTTGGGAAGACTATAATGCCGTTAAGAGGGTCCCAGTTAAGAGCGACCAGATATCAGACTATCTAAAAAACGCTACGATAGCAGTAGAAGATAGAGATTTTTATCATCACAACGGCTTCAACATAAAAGGAATTTCCAGAGCTGCCTGGAATAACTTATTTGGAGGTAGCACGCAGGGTGGTTCAACAATTACTCAGCAACTAGTCAAAATGACCACACCAGGTTTCTCTAAAGACCGCACTATAGCACGTAAAATTAAAGAGTTAATAATGGCTGTAGAACTAGAACGTAGCTATTCTAAAGACGAAATATTAACTGGATATCTCAACGCATCGCCTTACGGAACAATAGAGTATGGTGCAGAAGTTGCTGCTCGGACTTATTTTAATAAGTCCGCTAAAGATTTAACTATTGATGAGTCGGCTTTTTTGGCATCAATCCCTAAATCACCGCCAAGATACAGTCCCCACGGACCTGCTTATAATAAGAAAGCACTCCAAGCTCGCCAAGCCTATACAATTGATACGATGCTAGAACTTGGAATGATAAGCAAGAAACAGCACGACGAGGCAAGAAAAGTTGACACTCTAGCAAAAATTGTGCCTCTACCTCCAAGTAAATATACTGGTATCATCGCACCGTATTTTGTACTGGCAGCCAAGAATCAGCTAATTTTGGAACAGGGGAAATCTTATCAAACAGGGGGGTGGAAAGTAATAACAACACTTGATTTAAGATTACAAAAAATAGCAGAAGAAGAAGTTAAAGCTGGAATGCCACAAATTATACGACAAAAAGGAGATACAGCAGCTTTCGTAGCAGAGGACGTAACTAACGGCCAGGTTGTTGCAATGATTGGAGGGGCAGATTTCAATGATAATTCTAGGGCTGGACAGGTAAATTTCGCTCAACAACCGCTATCACCAGGGTCCAGTTTTAAGCCGTATGATTATATATCTCTACTTGAAAATACCACTAACAGTGGGGCTGGTTCGGTCTTATATGATTCACAGGGTCCACTTGAGGGTTATCCATGCACCAACAAGAACCGTCCCAATCGTGGCGGTAACTGCCTATGGGATTACGACTTCAGATATCCAGGAGCTCTTACACTACGTTACGCTATCGGTGGTTCAAGAAATGTACCTGCCGTAAAAACAATGTTGATTGCTGGTATTGATAAAACAATCGATATTGCCAACAGACTGGGTCTCTACGACAGTATTCATGATACCGGTGGATATAAATGTTTTGCCCCTGGTGACGAAACCCTGACTATTGAAGCGCAGTGTTATTCATCTTCTGCTATTGGTGATGGTGCTTATCTACGTCTCGATAGACATGTGCATGCCTATGCTACTATCTCTCGTAACGGAAATAAAATTCCCCAAACATTTATTATAAAGGTAGAAGATTCTGAGGGTAGAATACTAACTGAATGGCAACCAAGTAGTGGCGAGCAAGTCGTACGTCCTCAATCCGCCTATATAGTTGCGGACATGATTTCTGATCCAAGAGCTAGTTATTTACCTCGTAAAATACAAAGATATAAAGGATGGAAGTTTGGCGTCAAAACTGGGACTACAAACGATGGAAAAGATGGTTGGATGATGGGTTTTTCTACCAAGTACGCGGCCGGTGTATGGGTCGGAAATCATACTGGCTCCGTAGAAATGAGAGGTTACATGGAAAACATGACCCAGCCTATATGGAATGGCTGGATGCAAAGAGCTCACGATGGATTAAAGCCCGTTGAAAGAGTCAGGCCACCAGGCATACAAGTATTACCGGCCTATGTCGTCAGAGTTCATGTTGGTATTGCTTCCAGAGAACCTAGCCCCTCAACGGATCTATTTCCTCCCTGGTACAAACGTCCTGGAAGTAAAACAGGAGAAGAAATTATTAAAGACAAAGTTTCTGGAAAAATAGCTACAGAATGTACTCCACCATTAGCACTTGATAAAGTCACTATCTCTGATGCAGAAACCTTCTCTTCTGATCCTTTCTATAATTCTGCTACAAATTATTCCGACAAAGACAATGTCCATAAATGTGATGATATCAAACCGACAGTAAATCTAGTTGTAACCGATAATGCCGATGGTACCTATGTCTTTACGGTGTCTGTTGGGGCAGGTTCTCACGCGATTAGTAGCGATAAGTTCCC
>QIKK01000030.1 GCA_003231925.1 Candidatus Saccharimonadota bacterium | reverse complement strand
GCGACAACTAAGCTATCAGACACTATCAGCCAAGATTTGAAAAACAAAGGCATGAGTTTTGTAGGCTCTACTATTATCTATGCCCATTTGCAGGCAACAGGGATTGTTATGGACCACACCACAGGATGTTTTAGATACTCAGAACTTAACTAGGCACAGCTGACCTTACAAGATATAATCTACATTAGATGGAAAACAAGACGATTATCTTTGATTTTGATGGTACGCTCGCTGATAGTGTTGAGCTAATGATCGACTTATATAATAAACACTCCCAGCAGTTTGGCTATAAGAAACTCCAGAAGAATGAATTACATGAACTCCAGACTATGAATTATCTAAAAGCTATCAAGACAAAACAAATTAAATTCCGCTTAATACCGAAGATTTTGCTATTCATGAAAAAAGAGATGAAGAAGCGTATTAACGAGGTTAAACCATACCCGGGTATCAAAGAAGTATTAAATAAGCTTCAATCTGAAGGGTACTCTATTGGAATATTGACTTCTAACGATAAGTCTTTGGTTCAGCAGTTTTTTAAAAAATATAATTTTCCGAAGTTTGATTTTATACTCTCAGAGAAATCGCTATTTGGTAAAGACAAGGCTCTAAAACGTATTTTGAAAAAAAACCAGCTAAATAGAGATAATGTTTTATATATTGGTGATGAGAGTAGGGATATTGTTGCTAGCAATAAAGTTCAGATTAGCGTCATTGGAGTTGACTGGGGTATAGCAGGAAAAGAAGGATTAGAACCGCATAGCCCTAACAGGATTGTTCACGATTCTAAGGAGCTTTATAGGGCTATTATATCCATCTTTACAAGCGGACGATGAGTGCCGGAGCAAGATATACTGGGATAGATTTTCTTGTCTTAAGTATTTTCTCAGTTTCATAGGCTTTACTAGGCTCTGGCGTTACTTGAATAACTCTCAATATGAGAATGAAAAGTAATGTTGGTGGATTTTTTAGGTGTGGTGACGGCAGTAGTAGGATATATCAAGGACGGATTTGCTAGTAGTTTTTTCTATTATATTAGTGGAGCCTAACAGACAAGAATAAAGTTAATTGGCACTCTGGAGAGGGTATTGCTAATAAATAAAAAGTCCTGTATTATGCCTTAACCATTGAGGATAACCTAAATGGTTAACTAGAAAAAACGAGTATTAGAACTAAGGAGGGTAGAATATGTATTCAGTAGCAGTAAATGCCCATATAAGAGAATTAATTGAACAAGTCATGGAGTATCGGGACCAAGGACAGTGGCAAAAACTGGAGCAATTGTTCACAGAGTCTCCGTACATAGACGAAGAAGTATTTAATCATGAAAAACCAGGCATAAAAGCACCAACAAGTATAACTTACGGATGGCGTCGTTTAATAAGAGATATATATTATAGTGCCAGGCATACTTTGGGTGCAATGAAAATTGAAAGAACTGGTAAAAAAGAGGTTAATGCAGAGACTGAAATAGAGGCAAGATATTATTCCATGAAAGACGGGCAACGGCAGGTCTTTAAGATGAATGGCACTTATGAATATCAGTTTAGGAAAGTGGCTGGACGCTGGAAAATTAGTAGCCTTAGGTTGACAGTAAACAACAAGTCTTTATCTACATTAGGAGCATAAAAACCAGGCCGTTTATTAAAAAGTATTGATTTATTTTTTGATAAAGCATAATTATAATCGTAGAATAAGAGTATGAATATATTGCTTGTAACAGCACACCAGGACGCTCAGTCATTTGTTGCGTCATTACAGAATGCTGCGCTTGGTGTATTGGAGAGAAAAGGGCATACAGTAGTATTGACGGAGTTATATGATTTACAGTTTAACCCTGTAGCTTCTATGTTAGACTTCAAAACTAATTCTGGCGCTCATGTTGATTATATGTTTGAACAGCAAAGGGCCGTCAACACCGGCTCTGGCTTTAGTTTAGATATTGAGGCTGAAATGGAAAAAGTTAAAAATGCCGATTTACTAATCTTTCACTTTCCGCTATGGTTTTACGGACCGCCCGCCATAATGAAAGGCTGGATAGACCGAATTTTAGCAATGGCTTTTGCGTGGAATACCGATGCTCGTTACCAAACCGGACTGATGCGGGGTAAAAAAGCCCTTGTAACTACAACTATTGGCGATCCAGAAAGTTTTTATAGTGCTGATGGTATGCATGGAGCTACAGTGGAACAACATCTCTACGGGTTATTACATACCACTTTTGCTTTTTGCGGTTTTGATGTCCTGCATCCTTTTATAATAGATAACACTACAGCAGAGGATAGTGAGATACTTGAAAAGCGTGTCTCTGATTATAGAGATTATCTTCAGAATATTGAGAACGCAGACAACTATATTTATAAGCACCCATCTGCTTAAATAGGACTATCTCTTAACTTTAATTTCCATCCAATAACTGTAATTATTGGATGTAAAATAAACCATAAAAAGGCAAGAATTAGATATTGCATAACAGATAGGGTTATAAATGGCAGACTAAATAATAGTCCTCCTAATATATAATCTAGCTGGTCAAATGGGAACCAGCTATGACCTGAGGGTATTGATAGCTGTCTTTTAAAAAAGCTTTCAATGGCATCACCAAATAGAGCACCAAAACCCATCGAAGCGCCCATTAATACAGTAAGTACGCCAGAATAGTCTATGTTTAAAGATATAGACTGTGCCCAGCTAAAGTTATGGTAGAGCAGAACTTGAATTAATGCCGTCAGCGCACCTATAGCTATACCAGCCAGTAGCCCTCTTACAGTTTTGTGGTCACCAAATATCCTCTTATTACGGTATTTTTTATGTAAATCTAACGGGGTAGAAAATCTTTCTAGGGCTTTTATTTTTGCTACAAAGACCGGTGCTGTATTAGCCAGACCTGCTGGTGCAAAAAACCATAGAATAAATAATAAAGTACTCAT
>QIKK01000068.1 GCA_003231925.1 Candidatus Saccharimonadota bacterium | reverse complement strand
TCTAAAACCCTTTTGAGTGGTTTTGCATGATTATGCAAGGCATAATAAACACGGAGGTTATCATGAGTCCTGTCGGGCATAACTAGCTCTACTTGAGTCAACAAGCTTAGTTTTTTAGAAAGACTAGTAGGATTTATTTTTAAATTATCACGTAGTTCCGTAAAAGTCTTCTCTCCAAACCGTTCTAGTTCAAAGAGTATTTTTAGGTTTGTTGAGTCCCCCAGAACATAGAACACTCTGTATAGTTTAACTAACTCTCTTTCCGGCATCCGTCCCCCCGACTTAATTAGTACACTCTGCATACTAGTTGTGTTTATATAATACTATACTTTGTGTATTAATAATATAATGCTCTGGCCTAGGTGTAGTGTTGACAAATAATAGTATACTAGCGTTATGAATCAGCCGACATTACATATGCTAATGGGTCTACCTGGATCAGGAAAGTCAACACTTGCAAAAAAACTGCAAAATATAACGGGGTCAGCCCGTCTGTCTTCTGATGAATACCGCTTAATGTTGTTTCCAAAGCCCTGTTTTTCACAGGAAGAGCACGATAGCTTGTATATACTACTTGATCACAATGTTGAGCATCTTCTACGGGCAGGAAGAAGTGTCATATACGATGCCAATCTAAATCGTAAACAACACAGAGACGAGAAATATGCCCTAGCAAAAAAATACAACACCAGGGCTGTGCTGTGGTGCCTATCTACTCCTCAAAAATTATCCATGCAGAGACGGATATTAGATCAAGACCACACCTTGATACCAAAAGGCGAATCCCCAAAAACAATGTTCAACCGCATTGCAACGGTTTATGAGTTTCCCGAAGGAGACGAAAGCTATATAGCAATAGACGGTAGAGATATCACTGAAAATTTGGTCCGTAAAAAACTAGCTCAACTATAACATCAATACCCGATGGGGAAACCTGTTTGAAGCTATTTTTTATGCTGAGTTATAAAAATGTTCTAATAAATATCAATCTAGCCAATTAGAGTTCTTACAATAATGCGTCACGTAATAATCTACCGGGAATAGTATAACCCCAAGGAATAACAGATATATCGCAGGTATAATAGATAAAATCTTACCGGCTAAAGTTTTAAAATATCCTATTTTAGGCACTTTTTCGTTTCTAAGATTATTATTGTTAAGGTGTAATTTTTTTGTCCTGAAGTGCATTATTGAATATCTAATTAGTTTCGGTAAATACCTATAAGTCTGCCCATTGGTAGTGATAAGTAAGTTATTGTTTTGCTTTATCTTGAGACCCTTAGCTGCCATCCACAGCGACAAGTCCTGGTCTTCATGTATCATATTATCGTTCAATATAACGTCATTCTTGACCTCTTCCCAGGCTTTCTTCTGAATGGCCATATTAGCTCCCCACATTGTAATCGTATTAAAATTGGCATGTACCCACCAATAATAGCTTCGTGTAAAAAACTTTGTTTTTATAGTTTGCACTCCAGGTACAACAGACGTCCTACCTAGCCCAGTAAGTCCATAAAGATATTTATCATTAGTAAAACTTTGTAGCACCGTTTTAACCCAATCTTCATCAATTCTACTATCGGCATCAATGCGTCCTAAAATATCACCGCTAGCTTTATTAAATCCTGCTGATCGAGCATTGGCCCTACCTTGATTCTTTTCTGTAATAATCCTAACAAAAGGAAAACTTTTGGCTATATTGATTGTATTATCTGTACAGTTATTGTCTACCACTATAACTTCGTCTGGAATAATTGTCTGCGTAGCTACATGTTCAAGACATGCCTTAATATGGCGTTCTTCATTATAAACAGGTATAATCAAACTTAGCTTAAGCATAATAGTGAGTAATTCATATTGAAGAATAGCAGACAAAGACGTCCATCAAAAACTTTTCACAAAAAAGCAGCACATATCTCTTCTAGCTTTTTTAAGTATGCCCGTCGTTTTCTCAAAAAGATATTATGGACAAATCGCTCCAAAACAGGGAAACTACTGGTCATTTTGGCTATGGTTATGTCAACCATAATTTCAAGTGCTTACGGAATTGCACAATGGTATATCATCCAACATAATAATGTTCCTCTTAAGATTGGGGCTACCTTTATTCCTGATTACGCCCGTTATTTTGATCTGAATCCACAAGAAACAATGCAGGCAATGATTGATGACCTAGGTATTAAGCGCTTCCGATTGGTAAGTTATTGGAATGATATAGAACCAACTCCTGGTAATTATAATTTTAAGGAGCTGGATTGGGAGTTTAAAAAAGTCGAGGATGCCGGTGGCGAAATTTCATTATCTATTGGGTTACGTCAACCTCGTTGGCCAGAGTGCCATGGTCCAGCTTGGGCGATGACCAAGCCCAAAGTAGAATGGTCAAAAGACCTCAATAATTTCATGGGGGAGGTAATAGATCGTTATAAGAATAGGCCTGTTTTGAAAGAGTACCAGCTCGAGAACGAATACTTCTTAAGCGTATTTGGAGAATGCTCTGACTATAGCCGACAGCGTCTGATTAACGAGTTTAACTACGTAAAGTCCAAAGATCCAACTAGACCGATAATAATTAGCCGTAGTAATAATGCCACCCCCAGTTGGCCAATAGGCAAACCAAGAGCGGACAAAGTTGCTGCATCTATCTATAAACGAGTCTTCGATAAAACACTAACAAATAGATATTTTGAGTATCCGTATCCGGCCTGGTTTTACGGATTCTTGGCAGGAGCAACAGAGCTGACCACTGGTAGAGATACGATGATACATGAGTTACAAACTGAGGCATGGTTACCAGAAAAGTATAATATGAAAGATGCACCAATAAGCGAACTTTACAAAACTTTTGGGCCACAAGATATGAAGAATCGTATTGAATATGGAGTAGCAACTGGTATTAGAACTATTGACCTTTGGGGTGTAGAATGGTGGTACCAGATGAAAACAAAACGTAATTCCCCAGAACTCTGGGATACCGC
>QIKK01000072.1 GCA_003231925.1 Candidatus Saccharimonadota bacterium | reverse complement strand
ATTCTGAATATTTCTTTTTAGCCATTTTGACACCTCTCGTTAGGATATTAACCTAATTGATTAAAGTGTCTACTTTTCGTGGGGAACTTGGTGCCCTAACGTTGAGCTAAACGGCGCGTTTACGCGTCCGGTGGAGGCCGTAGGCCGGAACGAATTTGAGCGATTTGTTATGTTTCATCATTACGTAATTCACGCCTTAATGCCACTATGATATCTCGGCTCTCATTTACTAAACTTTCATATGTTTTTTCTAAGTCTGTACTACTTTCACTTTTATCCATTTTCCGTTCCATCGCATCTCTTTTTACAATAAATTGGTCTATTTTTTTACATAGGTTTCTGTTGTCGATTAGCAATAGTG
The DNA here is from genome assembly GCA_003231925.1 of Candidatus Saccharimonadota bacterium. Taxonomy (GTDB): domain Bacteria; phylum Patescibacteriota; class Saccharimonadia; order Saccharimonadales; family SZUA-47; genus SZUA-47. Next base: position 2,616 of record QIKK01000072.1, on the reverse strand, counting down.
CATCAGAAGCGATTGCATAATGTTCAAATGGAGATTTTATATTTCCTTGCTCTTCCAAGCCAAATGCAATTAAATTTTTCGTGAGCTTGCTGAATGCATGGAATCTTTTATCTCTAAGCCAAACAGAAAGCTGCTTTTTAGCGATGTATGGTTGGAGATATTTTATATCAATGAATTTAGCAACGATTGTGCCAACCCCTACAGCAGATGCTAATTCAATCCAATTCATATTTTATCCAGAAACATAACGCTTTGCTCACCGGCAATTTAAAGGGGCACGTTTTTGCTGCTTTTTTAGCAAAATAAGTGCCGCTTTGAATTGTCCGGTGGAGCTACTTGTTAGAAGTTTTTTGCTACCTTCATAAATATTTTGCCATGACATATTTTGTACTTTTTGTTGCTGCCACATGGACAAGGGCTATTTTTTGTTAGATTTTCTAGTGCCATCATTTCTATAATGGGTTTTGCATTTGTTAATATTGTGTGTGCTTGTGCTTCTTTTCCTTTAAGGCACAGTTCGTATTGTAATGCTCTATCACCTTTATTTTCGATACGAAAAGTAGCATCATGAATTGATATGAATTCATCAACTAAGCTATTTCCCGTAATGTTTATTCGTATATTATTAACTTGTTTTCCTTCGTATATAGCTGTGGGGTCAGGAACAAAAAGTATTTTTGAAAATGCTAATGCTTTAGGTGTTATATCAATGTATTTTCCATCGGGACTTTCCCATACCGCGTGAAATTCGGCCTCTATCAATAACTTACCTTTCCATATTTGCCAACCAAGGATTCTCCTGCCGCCATCTGTTTTTATTTTTTCTTCAACCAACGGAAAGCATTCATTTATAGGTACGTCTTGAATGGGCTCACATATTACATAACACGGTTCTTCGATTGAACTTATTTGTGACAATAAGCAGGTAATATGTTCATCGTTAGTTGTTGGTACGCTTATCATGTTTTTTACTTCTAACGTTGAGCTAAACGGCGCGTTTACGCGTCCGGTGGAGGCGGTTTTCAGCCGGAACGTATTTGAGCGTGTTGTTAGCCATTCTGACCTGTAACATCGTTTATTATACTTGATAAAAATGTGCTCAATGGTTTTGGGCCACCGCTAGGTTCTATCGGTGAGCCATCACCCTCTATCAGTATACTTAGTTCACGTAAACGAATTCGCACAGAAGCTATAGATGTTTGGTAAATAAAAGATAGATGTTCTATTTGTTGCTTATAGTCTTGATAACTACTGCTGCCACGGTCTAGATAGATTTTACCAATATTTCTATTTAAGCCCATTTCCTGTTGTTTTTGTACAACCGCCATTGGCACTGTAGATCGTGGCATTAACAATGATGAAGCAAATTTATTCGCTTGCCACTCTATCCAGACTCTAGGATTATTACTTTCAATTTGATCTAGGATTAATTCCCTGTTTGTATCTTTAATTTCATTATTATTTTTTAGAATAGACATGTCTATTTTCCGGTGCAAAACAAAATGACCAATTTCATGTGCTAAGGTAAAGTTAAATCTAGGGCTTTTAGATTGCATGTTTTTATCAATCAATATCGTTGTTGTAGGAATATGAAAACAACCACGGTACTTATATCCTTCTTTGGTCATACCTAAGTCTTTGTCAAAAACGAAACTAACATTATGCTCATTTTGTAATTTTGTGCATATTGCAGCTAGTGGAGTTACACCTGGGCGCAATAAACAATCATCGTCAAAATATTCAATAAATGCCTCAGCATGTTCTTCGATATTTATTCTAGAAAGTATTGGGACTCCATTACTATCTTGTCTGTATTTTTTCATGTGTGTTAAGGCTAACGCTGAGTTCAGCTGCAGTGCGCCTTTTGGAGCTTTTGTGCAACAATGAAGCGCAGCGGAATGCACAAAAGAACCAAAATGTGCACTGTCCGCTGGAACGTCTTGTTAGCCATTTTTTGTAAAGAGCTGCTTAATATCTAAACCAACGCCTGAAATATTTGGCTCTAAAATGATTGCATCTGCTAAACGCTTAAAACCATTTTTATTTATCTCTTTCGCAATTGAGAAGCCAGATAGTTTTTTCTTTTCTCGAATGTCTTTGAAAATAGATTTAATCAGGTTGATAACGTCGTCTGTAGTATTACAAGCCTTCTTCAAAGGGATTATCAAGAGCTTATCTTTAATCTCATCTGAGTCACTAAACTCGTTATAACTCTCTTTGAAATATGAAGGGGTTAACGTAGTTATCAGTATCGCGGGTAGAGTTTCTTCACCATCCTCCCCATTAATTCCGTGCCATGAAAAAACGTCATTTGCAAAATGCACTGGTTCAATGCCTGCGACAACTACAGACCTTGTTTCGGAAGCCATTCTTGCCATATTTGTAAAATTGGCAACAAGTGCATCAGTCAGTGGTTCTTTCCACCCATAATCTAAAACATAAATAAAGTAATCTCTTCCATCATCGGTGGTTGGTAGATTTCCTAAATTATGTACATGTAATCCCATGATGATTCCTTATTATGGCTAACAGTTATATCGACAGAGTCTGGATAAGACGACATATCCAGATTCTGTATAGCGTTTTGTAATTATTTTCATAATCAATCATAATCTG
>QIKK01000019.1 GCA_003231925.1 Candidatus Saccharimonadota bacterium | reverse complement strand
TGAATAAATTGTGATCCTGGTTCTTGCATAATTACAGATGTAATTGTAACACGTTTATGCTAATTAGTCAATGATTTTCTTGGGGTGGGGTTCTACGTTCTAGAACAAACACTCCCCAGCCCCCTCAACAACAAACATCTCAAAATCCTCCGCATCAAGGTAATTATCGTCCATCTTCTCCTCAATATAGCTCTTCAGCCTGTTTCTATCACCAAGTGATCGTCTAACAAGGTAAACATCTGGGTACTTCTCCCACTCCCATTCTTGGTTATCGTAGTGCTCTATATACTTCCTGATTCGTTTCTTCGCTATAAACAAGTGCTGATCATTTGGGAAGATGTCAATTAAGCAGCGGTAACCAGTATCTTTGTTGAGTACCTCTAGGCTTGGGTATGACCGTAGGTAGTTATCCTGATCATGGGTCATGTCGGTAGCAGTTAGTATTTCTAGCTTATCACCTACTGAATCTCGTATATCTAAGTAGGCTGTCATAATGTCTACTTGCAGATCAATAAAGCTACCAGTCTTCTTGTCCTCGTATCTCCTGGTCAGTAAGACTTCCTTGCTAACCCTGTCCCCAAAGCCATATTCGACCCCACCAAGCAGCTTCACAGTCTTCAACGTCGAATAGTACCGTGCCGCCTTATTCTGCAGCCTATATGACTTATTATGCTTTCTACCTAAGTAACCTCTTCTATGTAATATAGATAAAGCACTATATGCAGAGTTAGTAGTAATATTCCTATATCTAGCTAGATTATCTGTTGTTAAGTATCTGAATGTATAGGTAAGTAGTAATGTATCTAATTGTTTAGTATTTAGTTTAGGTCCAGTACGATGATTAGTAGTTTTAATAGTAGTGCTCTTTTTCCTACCACCCATTTGTTTAACGCTTCTTATACGTAGTATAAAAAAAGAAAACAAAAAAGTAAAAGAAAAACGGGGGTGAAGCAATAAGAAACTTCTAATTTCGGAAATGAATGTCAGCTACAGGGGTGAGCAATATAGGTAATATACTTGTAACCCACCCTCTAAGGATGGTATACTGGTACTGAAAAGGCGGGTTACTAGATACTATGGGTAGAACAAAAGGGTCAGTCAACAAGCAATCAAAGCCACTTCCAGATACAGCTTATCTGGATACCCAGCAACGTGTAGAATTTCTAGCCAACATCATTGTTGAGCGTATCCAACAAGATCAAAAGAACGACGGAAAGTTACTAGAGGAGCTTCAAGAGGCTAGCAATGCATGAAGCTCTACGTGGTAAGCGGGCAATATCGGGTGTACGTGTTTCGAGCATTAAACAAGGCACGGCCGGTGATTCGCCCGAAGCTCAAAAAGAACAAATAGAATCGTTTACGCAAACACATGGCATAGAACTCGTTAAAGAGTTCCGGTTCATGGAATCTGCTTTTCACACTAAACAGCCAATGCAAGAAGCGGTGGACTATTTTAAAGATCCTAAAAACAAAGTGAACCTGTTCATTATTAAGTCAATCGATCGTTTCACAAGAGGAGGCATAGATACCTATCGTCCACTAAAACTACAGCTTCGTAAATACGGCGTAGAGCTTATGGACATACACGGCGTCATTAATCCAAACAAAGTTAATACACTTGATCACCTTGGTGTTGAATATGAGTGGAGTGGCTACTATCCATCAGATAAGATGGAAATACTTGAAGCTGAACGGGCCAAGGATGAAATGCGTGACATCATGACCCGCATGATTGGGGCTGAGGTTCGCTACACACGCTTAGGTTATTGGATGCGACAGCCACCGTATGGCCTGCGAAGTAAGAAGGTAGATACTGAGAACGGTAGGCGTTGTGTTTTGGCGTCAGACGATAATGAAGTACAGTACATAACAAAGATGTTTGAGCTACGCGCTCGTGGAACCCTGAGTGACAAGCAAATAGTAGATAAGATAAATAAGCTGGGGTACAGATCACGTCAAACAAATATTCGAAGTAAAACTGACAGGACTCAAATTATTGGTAAACGAGGTGGAGTTAAGCTATCCGTAAAAGCCTTGCAACGTGTTATTGAGCGACCAATTTATGCTGGGGTTATTTGCGAAAAGTGGACAGACAACCAACCAATTAATGCAGCTTTCGATGGGCTTATTGATGTTAAGTTGTTCAATAAAGCTAACAAAGGCAAACTAACTGTTCTCCTAGAGAAGGAAGGCGTACAGATCTACAGAGAGGATCTCCCTGAATACTTAATACGGAAACGAGTCGAAAACCCAGACTTCCCGTATAAGCAGAATGTGATGTGCCCTGAGTGCAATAAACCATTAATGGGCAGTGCATCACGCGGTAAGGCTGGTAACTACTATCCTGCTTATCACTGCGGGCGTGGACACTACTTTAGGGTTCCGTTAGAACGCTTTAATACAGCCATCGCCCAGTTCGTAGATGATATACGTGTCACGCCAGAATACATAGACAAAATTGAGAAAGAAGTTATTAAAGAGTGGGAGAAGCACGAAAAAGAAGAGCAAAGCGAAGAGTTGACCTTTGCAATCCGTGAACAATATATTGAAAGTCAGATCGATCTTATTGGTGAAAAAATATTACTCATAAGTAATGAGAGTCTGTTAAAGAAAATGGAGGATAATGTGAACAGATTAGAACAAGAACTAGCAGAGCTACATAAAGAAAAACAACGAACAAGAGGCAAGAAAACAACAGATATGCGAGTGGTCATGAAATACATCAGATATTTTCTCGAACACCTCGATGATCTACTCATAAAACAGATTGATCCACTACAAAAAGCACGCTTTTTCAGTGTGCTTTTCGACAAAGCACCAAACTTCAATCAAATAGAGTCTGGAACACAAAATCCATCGCTCAGACCTCTGTTAAACAAAGTCTTTACGATGGATTCTGATGATTTTGGTCACTTGGAGGGCCAGCGGGGACTTGCCCACATTCTGCGGGCCCACGATTTACATATTGCAAACAAGTTTGCATCTGAAAAGTCGTCTTGCAAAC
>QIKK01000013.1 GCA_003231925.1 Candidatus Saccharimonadota bacterium | reverse complement strand
CTTAACGGTTTGAACCCAGCTCGCGTATCTTTTTAATTAGCGAACAGCTAAACCCTTGGGAGCTTCTCCACCCCCAGGATAAGATGAGCCGACATCGAGGTGCCGAACTCCGCCGGCGATATGAACTCTTAGGCGGAACTAGCCTGTTATCCCTAGAGTAGCTTTTATCCGTTAATCTTCATCCGCATCTAATGCGAAATGTCGGTTCACTATGTTCTACTTTCGTATCTGCTCGACAAGTACGTCTTGCAGTTAAGCTAGTTTATGCCATTACACTATCGGCACGGTTTCCATTCGCGCCTAACTAACCTTAATAAACTCCTCCGTTACTCTTTAGGAGGATACCACCCCAGTAAAACTACCCACCAGATACTGTCTCCCTCCGTTTTTTCCGTAGAGATTAGAGTATATCATCATAAAGAATGGTATTTCACTGACGAGTAGATTATAACCGAAATTATAAACATCAAACCTCTCCCATCTATGCTACGCAATATAAAAACATACTCAATATCAAGCTGCAGTAAAGCTTCTAGGGTCTTTTCGTCTAACTGCTAACCGGCATCTTCACCGGTACTGTATTTTCACCGAGCTGGTCTTCGAGACAGCTCTCCAGTCATTACGCCATTCGTGCGCGTCGGAACTTCATGTTCATTTACTTCGCTTAACTACATAATTATATATGTAGGCGAAACCCACTATTACTAGTGGCATAGACTATATCTTCATCTCAACACTTTTTGAATTTCCTCTTTTGTATACTTCCTTTTTCCACTTGGATTCATTTTAAAGGCAAGATTTACAATTTTCCTTAAACCATTTTTATTCCTATGCATATTTTTTTGCATTAAAAGACAAATTTGTTTAAAGAGTTTGAAATCTTTTTGTTTAAAAGAAAGTAGAGGATATTTTTCAAAATGAGGAATTATTTTATTGACGATATCTTCCAAACTACGAACTTCATATTTTAAAGTTTTGTCTGAAAAATCTCTTCTTATAGAACCACATTTGAAATTCTTTTTCATAAGAAAAAGAATTTGTGCTCTATCCTCGTTTTGACTAGTAGAAAAACTTGGTCTAGTTTCAAATCCAACAAGAAATTTCTTCCTTTTGGAAAATGAAATACTAAAACAACCTTCTCCATCTACATATCCAGAAATATACTCATGTATATTGCGTTTTTTATTGAGAGCCGGCATGTTATAAATTATATCACTAATCTATCCAGGTCGCCACTATACATAGGCGACCTAAGTCGTTACGGGGTCAATCTTACCTATTGTAAACGATAAGACGACTTCCCACGGTATTCCCCTTTACGCGCTTTTTTGCAAAGGGCTTCACCGTTATAAGCCGGATTTAATCCCAAAATCACTCTTGGGATGGGCAGTTCTCCTACCCGTACCCGACAAGGTATTTCGCTCTAAGTTACCTTTAAACTTTTGGACTATATCTTCACCCTATCTCAAGGGGTATGGCGTTTAGTCTCTGAGGATTCTAGATATCTTGAAAATTTTTTTCTATTCATTTTTTCAATTAGTAAGGCTATTTCTTTTAACCCTTTTACTGTCAAGTGCTTTTTATTATTCATAAGCACTAGAATTTTTTTGAAAATTTGAAAATCTTTTTTCTTAGCTGTGATTAAATGATACTGATTAAAAAATGGGGTGATCTTGAGTTCAAGATCCTTCCTATTTCTAACACAATATTTAGCAAGCGATTCTTTATGATTATCATTCCTTTTATTTTCAAATATGTTTCCACATTTAAAATATTTTTGAACAATTTTAAGAGAATCAATACTTTTAATTCCTTGAGTAATTACAAACTCAGGAAATACTTGCCATCCAGTTTTAGAGGTTTTATTTCTGATAATACTAACAGAAAAACATCCTTCACCATCAGTGTATCCAACTATCCAAGATTTTATATCTAGTCTTTCCTGCTGATTGTTCATAATAATCTAAGGTAATATTATACCCTAAATTATATCATAAATTTCCAGCATATAGCCATATATTTATTAGGTCTGATGTGTATTACTACACAACGAGGCAGCATTTTTATTATTTTGTAACGGTCCCAACCCTTATCTAGACAATTAAAAAAATTATCTAGATAACCTTAGGACCGTTATAGTTACGGCCGACATTCACCAGGGCTTATACTAGTCAGCACTTCAACCGAAGTCAAAGCACCACCGGTATTTAACCTTCTGGCATTGGTCAGGCGTCACCCCCTATACATCCTCTTACGAGTTCGCAGGGAGCTGTGTTTTTGATAAACAGTTGCCAGAGATACTTTCGCTGCGGGCCACCCTTTTGTGGAACCAACCTGAATTTAACTGAGAAATAAAATAGACAAATCCATTTTAATCTTGTTAAAGTCCGTCAGTTGCACAAAAGGGTGGTCAAGCCTTATTCCAAAGTTACGGCTGCTTGTTTGCCGAGTTCCTTGAAGACCTCTCACTCGTTCGCCTTGGTCTACTCGACCTGATCACCTGTGTTGGTTTGCGGTACGGATTCTATTATATTAACCTTAGATACTTTTCTTGGAAGCGTGCTTTATAAAATTTATATGAGCGAACCCACATATTTATGCTTCGCTTGGGTGTTACTTTTACGTCAGTTTCCGGATTTTCCAAGAAACCACCCTCACTCACAAACTCAAATCCAATAATGAGCTTTATATACTACACTCCGTCCTATCATCGAATAAAATAGAAGTCAGGGAATATTAACCCTGTGTCCATCGGATGCGGCTTTCGCCATCTCCTTAGGTCCGACTAACCCTGGGTCGATCGTCGTTGCCCAGGAAACCTTGATCTTTCGGCGGTAGGGGATCTCACCCTACTTGCGGTTACTTGTGCCAACATTCTTACTTCCACAGACTCCACCATGGGTCACCCCTTTGGCTTCGACGCTCTGTGGAACACTCTCCTACCACTCATAGGTTTTATAAAGGAGATAAAGAAAAACTAAAGTTTTTCTTTATCAATATTTGTGTGGAGTAGTAGTAAAATTTTTTTTCATTTTTTTTGAAAATGAAAAACTCTGAGTTACTACTACTCCTCGTGATGAAGACAGGATTCGAACCTGTGACTTCCCGTTCAATAGCGGGCGCTCTACCAACTGAGCTACTTCACCTTTTGAAAGAACAATTTTTTTCCTTTATAAAACCTACGAATCCTCAATTTCGGTATTATACTTAGCCCCGATTATTTTCGGCGCAAAATCTCTTGATGAGTGAGCTGTTACGCTATCTTTAAATGATGGCTGCTTCTAAGCCAACATCCTCATTGTCAGAGAAATCTTACATCCTTGTTTTGCACTTAGCATAAATTTAGGGACCTTAATTAGAGATCTGGGCTGTTTCCCTTTCGGCTGATGGAGCTTCGCCCCCATAGCCTAACTGCCGCATTTTAACTCTTGGTATTCGGAGTTTGATAGATTACGCGAGATTGCTCCCTGTCGTAACCTTCCAGTGCTCTACCCCCAAGAGGAACACACGACGCTAGCCCTAAAGCTATTTCGGAGAGAACCAGCTATTACCAAGTTCGATTAGCTTTTCACTTCTTACCACAAGTCATCCGAGACTATTGCACGGGTCACCGGTTCGGACCTCCATAACTTTTTCAAGTTATTTCATCCTGCTCATGGCAAGCTCACTTGGCTTCGGGTCTTATCTATACTACATAAATTTCGCGCTATTAACACTCGGTTTCCCTAAGACTCCACTGTTCTAACAGTTTAGTCTGCAACATAGATAAACTCGTTGGCTCATTCTTCAATAGGCACGCCATGACGGATCGTATAAATACGTCCGCTCTGACTCCTTGTAAGTATATGGTTTCAGGTCTATTTCACTCCCCTCATCGGGGTTCTTTTCACCTTTCCCTCACGGTACTAGTTCACTATCGATCTAAAAAAGTATTTAGCCTTACCGGTTAGTGCCGGCAGATTCGCTCAAGCTATTCATGTCTTGAGTTACTCAAGAATAACAATCAAAGAGATGTGAAATTTTCGATTACTGGGCTATCACCATCTATGGCGCTCCTTTCCAGAAGCTTAATCTAATAACACATTTTATAACTCCTCTAGATAAATCCACATTGTTACCTTACAACCCCACACCTCTTGCGAAGTATGGTTTGGGCTCCTTCCTTTTCGCTCGCCGCTACTAAGGAAATAACTATTGTTCTCTTTTCCTCCAGGTACTGAAATGTTTTACTTCCCTGGGTATGCTCTCTTACGTCAAGCGTAAGAGTCTCTGAGGTTTACTCAGAGGGGTTTCCCCATTCAGAAATTTCCGGATCAAAGGTTACTAGGCACCTCCCCGAAACGTTTCGCCGCCATGTCGCGTCTTTCATCGCCTTTTTTAGTCTAGGCATCCACCATATACTCTTAATTTCCTATTAGGAAATCTGAAAACCATTCCGCC
>QIKK01000033.1 GCA_003231925.1 Candidatus Saccharimonadota bacterium | reverse complement strand
TAGAGAAGGTGGACGAAAAATATAAAAACAGAGTAGGGGTTTGTTATAAATGCGGAACGGTGATTGAGCCAATGTTGCTTGATCAATGGTTTATAAATATGAAAAAACTAACTGCCCCTGCTATAGAGGCGCTACAGGATAATAAAATCAAGTTCTATCCAGAATCTAAGCGTAAACAGACCATTTTATACTTAAAAAACGTACACGATTGGAACATAAGTAGACAAATTGCTTGGGGTATTCCGATACCAGCATTTCAAAACGTAGATGATCCAGATGAGTGGATTTTTGATGAACGAGTAGAAAATGAAACACTAGAGAAAGATAAAAAAACTTACCACCGAGACCCAGATGTATTTGATACTTGGTTTTCTAGTGGCCTCTGGCCGTTTGTCACACTTGGTTATCCAGATTCTGCCGATTATAAACGATTTTTCCCAACAACCTTAATGGAGACTGGTACCGATATTTTATATCAGTGGGTTTCAAGAATGATAGGTCTAAGTCTGTATGTAACAGGGGAGATTCCGTTTAATGAAGTCTACCTGCATGGTATGGTTAGAGCAGAAGACGGCAAAAAGATGAGCAAGAGCCTTGGAAATGTTATTAACCCTCATAATATAATAAAAAAATACGGCTCTGATGCTTTAAGGATGGGCATGATAGTCGGCAGGAGCCCCGGTGATAGTACTGCATATGCACCTGACAAAATAATTGCAGGGCGTAACTTTGCCAACAAGCTCTGGAATATTGCAAGATTTGTAGAGAGTATGCTGGATGAAAAGCCAGGTAAGCCAGAACAACAGCCAGTAACACCTGCTGATCATTGGATGTTGAGTAAATTACAACATACAATTAGTACTACCTGCAGATTAATGGATAATTACAAAATTAGTGAAGCCTATGAGCTTGTATACCGTTTTGTGTGGCATGATTTTGCCGATTGGTATATTGAGGCCTCCAAGCAAGAAATAAACCCTACTTTACTAAGGTTCGGGCTGGAATCTATCTTAAAACTTTCACACCCATTTGCACCATTTGTAACAGAGACAATTTGGCAAACCCTCGGCTGGAACGGCGACAGCCTGCTGATAACAAAACTTTGGCCTACCATAAAAGCAACCGACAGTAAAAAAGTTCAAGAATTTGAAGAAATAAAAACCATAGTAACAGAAACTAGAACCCTAATTACCTCTTTAAAACTAAGAAGAACGTCACTGTATTTTAATAACGTACAGTTTCTTAAAAATCACGGTCCATTAATTATGGGCTTAGCTGGCATAGAAAATGTCCACGAGGTTAATGACGGTAAAGGCTTGCATTTAGTTACAACTAAATACAACTGCTGGCTGGACGTTGACCGTGAAACAGCCATGTCATACCTTACTAAGCTAGAAAAACGGCTCCAACGGGCTGAAAATAAGCTCGAGGGCTATAAAAAGCGTCTGGATAATCGTACTTACGTCAAACGTGCACCAAAAGAGGTAGTTGAAGAAACAAAAAATCAACTCTCAGAAAAGGAAGAACTAATAGAAAATATTCGTCAAGAAATAAAACGGTTTAAAGAACTAGGCTAACAATCAAAAATTAAGAGCTGATCTTATTTTCTTAGCAGATTCTGCTGGTTGATAATCGTCAAAAGAGAGAACTTTCCAGCCTAATCTCTCGGCACTCATCAAATTAGTACTACTATCGTCTACAAACAGGATCTGTTCAGATGGCACATTAGCCTTATTTTCAGCAATTTCATATATTTCACGCTCTGGCTTAATAAGGCCAACTTGTGAAGAATCAATAATTGTATCATATTTTATATTCGGGAGAATGCCGTTCTGGATCATTTCATCTATAAAACCTGGCATTATATTTGATAACAAACCAACCTTGTAATGTTTTGTTGCCCATTTTACCAAGTCATGCATTTCTTCTATTGGTTCTACAGCCCGCATATAGTAATATTTCCAGTCAACTGAATCTTGCGCAAACTTCTTGGCAAGCTTAGAGTTAAGTGTAACCAGCGACATCTCGCCACGACAAACAGCATCATTGTAATGCCAGAAAGTAGACTCTATAACATCGCTAGATATGCCGGTATCGTTAGCTAGTAGCGTAAAAGCCCCGTGAAAAAACCTTACCAAACAACCGTTGATATCTAAATACAGAAAAGACACTCCTGATTTACTAATTTTCTTATTAATTTTATTAGGGGCTTCGGTGCTGTTAGCTGTGCCCAAAAGCTCATCAATACCGATATTTAACACCTGGGCAATACTTTGAACTGTAAAAACAGAAGGGGTCCTAATGACACCGCGCTCTATTTTGGCAAGTGTAGAATAGGATATATTAGCTTTTTGGCACAACTCTTGTTGTGTAAAACCAGCCACCTGCCTGGCAGACTGAATTGCCCGACCCAGAGCCTTCTCAACTATAATCTCACCCATATAGGCACTATAATACCAGTTGAGCTATATTTTATCTACAGAAATAGCATTAAATGGCTAGTAAAAATAGAAGTTGAGGAGTTTTAACCATTGGCATAATGGGGGCTACAGTGCGGTCTGTAGTTTATCGGCAATCTTGGCAAGTTCGTCATGATTAGGAGGGCTGGTAGGCATCCTAGCATGAAATTCAGCGGCAGAATTTATAGGAAACAGTTTAACGTGTACATGGGGTACATCTAGCCCCTCAATTTGCATAGACATCTTCTTTTTATCAGGGAAAATTTTTCTTTGAGCTCTACTAATTTTCTGACAAGTGATGAATAGGGCAGTGAGGTCCTCTTGGGGTAAATCTTCGTAGTTTTCTATTTGAAGTTTTGGGACAACCAAGACCATTCCTGGCTGAATTGGATTAATATCCATAAAGACAAAGGTTTTACTGTCTTCGTAGACTTTATGGCAGGGAATTTGACCGTTAATAATCTGTGTAAAGATACTTTTCTTCATCTACAGTTATTATATTATTATACGACATTATTCTGTAATATACTTAAACTAGCGCGGAAGAGTGCAAGAGTGGTTGAATTGGACGCTCTCGAAAAGCGTTGTACCAAGCAATTGGTACCGTGGGTTCGAATCCCACCTCTTCCGCCAAAATGATAATCCCAGCTTATCTGGGTTTGTTGTTTTGATAGATGATTGAGCATTTGAACCTGATCTTTTTTGTTCTACAAAAAAAAGGTTCACTAATTAGTTTAATACCCGAAAGATTAATTAGCTGTACGTTTACATATATCACTTCTCATCTGTTATAATCCCCCTAATGTGGAGAGGTCGCATAGTGGTTTAGTGCACCGGTCTTGAAAACCGGACCGAGGGTTCGAATCCCTCCCTCTCCGCCAGGAGAATATGCTCGAGCTTTAGCTCGAGTACAATCTCCTGATTGATAGGGATTTGAACCCGACATTTTTTGTTTTACAAAAAAGGGGTTCGCTAATTAGTTTAATACCCGAATACTATTCGGCGTATAGATTAATTAGGTCCCTCTCATCCCTCCCTCTCCGCCACGAAATTATGCAAGTACGATTGATTATGGTATTATTACCCCTGTTCATTTAGTTTTTTATACGATTAGAAGAAGTCTATTTTTTTAATAAATGTAGTTTATTAATTACCATCAAGCACCCGTAGCTCAGCTGGATAGAGCGTCTGTTTGCGGTACAGGAGGTCGTGCGTTCGAATCGCGCCGGGTGTACCAAATTCTTAGAATAACAATGATACTAACATCTATTTTTGCCCAGATTTAATTTCTAGTGGATTGTTGGTAGTATCACTTTCTTTTTCTACTTCTATAGATTTTTCTTTTGGGTTGTTGGGTGTGTACTTGTCTATATTGGGCTCTTGTTGATGTTTTTTACGAGTAAGTAGTAATGTTACGGTTAATATTATTGCTACCACTGCGTATCCAATAGCAAACTTATATCCCCAGGTAGACAGATCAATTACGGCCCGCCTCAAAAATGGGACTATAAGATTAAGATTTTCAAAAAGACCCGTAGAACTATTAGTTGCCATACCAGTATCCGAGAAAGCTAATTTTCTACCAATAAAGCTAGTTAATGCGATAGAAGAAGCTACAAAATATAATGCTCCACTAATCCTCCAGAGGCCTTTTCTCTTGGAATCTGCTAGATATACCACCCCAAACATAGCCAGAACAGTAAAAAATGCAGATATCCAGACTAGAAAAGTAGCCCTGCGATACCAAGTTGGCAAATTTTGATAGGCTTCTGAGATTGGCTTCTTAGTACCATTAGAATCAACCATAATATCGGACGCAGTTATTGTTGAAATTGGTAGAAAATCCTTGTTGGTAAGTATGCTTTGCCTGAATTCTGACGCTAAAACTGGGATATTAACATTTGGTGGAATGCAGGTGGCAGAGAATACATCAAATGGTTGTGAAAAATTTGCTGAAGTACAAACTGGTAATTGTGTGGCGGTTGCAGTAACTCTCTTTGCTAATTGCTCCGCAAAAACATTCTTAGGGTTAGAAAAATCTAACCTTATTTGTAAATCTGGAGTCTTGCCCTCTAGCCAGTTATAGGTACCGTCTAGGGCTGTTTCCAGAGATGATTTTATAAAATCAGGTTTAAATGCGCTGTTTGCTACTTCTTGAATGGTAGTTTTACTAATCAAAGCTTCTGCAGGATTACTCCTGGATTGTTTTGTGGTTGTTGATGTAATCTCGTTAACAAAATTATCGTATAGACCGCTCTGGTTGAACCAGCTTTTAACGACTACCCGGTTAGTAACGGTATTGTTCAATATTGACAATACAGCAGTAGCTATCAATAAAGTAACTAGCGTGGATGAAACAAAAGATAAGATAAATTTACGTAGATATTTCACGAATATACTAGAATCTCATTTTTTTAGACAACTTATCTACTACATCAAGCTCTCGTTGCTCATGGGGCAAAAAATTGGACAGGATATCTATAATTTTTTGACCGTCCTCTGGGGGATAGTACATAATAACTACTGGAGCGATTCTTTTTATTGGCCTTATCCAGACACTTTCTATGGCTCCTTCTTTTACAACAGAAAACGATTTAAAGGTTCTATGTGGATAATATTTCCCGTCTATTTTTATACCACTCTCACTAATTTCATACTGTTTAGATGTAGGTTTGCGCTTGGCATAAATACCCATAATTATACCTGTTAATAATATAACCGTGCTGGCAAGAATATCCTTTGTAATAAGATATATAACAGCAACCAATAGCCCAATACTCCCAATAAATATTAGATACCAACTAGAGTTTTTTTCATGCGCAATATATTCAGAGGCAGTCCACTTAACCGTTGGAATCTCCTGTAGAGGCACACCAGGATGGTTATCTAAGTGTTCTCCTTCAAACTTTGAGTCATTTCCAGATGAATATCTCCAATTTGAATTATTATCTCTATCTAAATTGTCCTTCATAGGTTTTATTGTACACAATTTTTACTTATTACCGCTAGATATAAACAACTTATTGCACCGTAATCCTATCATAGTTCCTTCCGTGCTAGGAACTTTTAAGGGCGGAGAGAGGGAGAGGGACCATCTCAATCCAGTCGCCCGCTTACGCTGGGGACTGTGACTGATATGCGAACCACTCGCGAGGGTTCAAATCCCTATCAATCAAACTTAAAACAGGGCTAGAAGCCCTATTCTAAGTTTGGCGGAGAGAGAGGGATTCGAACCCTCGCGCCAACTTTCGCCGACCTAACGATTTAGCAAACCGTCCCCTTAAGCCACTTGGGTACCTCTCCATGTACTAAGTTGCGTTACTAATCTTATCTTATCAGATACAAAAAGAGAAGGGGGTTTAGGTTTTTTGAGCAAAAATCGTGGCATAAATTCGCTTCGCTCCAGCTTCTTTTAAAACTTTTGCCGCTGCAGATATCGAGGCACCAGTAGTCATTACGTCATCCACTAATAAAATCTGTTTACCAGCTACTTGTTGCGGATTAGGAACAAAAAATTCATTTTTCATTTGCTCTATCCTCTGCGATCGGGAAGACCCAAGTTGCCGAATGTTTGTTTTACGGCCTAAAAGTGCCCTAAAGCACCCGTTCCAAGGAGCCTCCTTGGAATTAGAGAGGTTGGCGACCAATTTTTTTGCAAGCAATGTTGCGTGATCAAAGCCTCTCTGGCGAATACGCGATGGGGCAGTCGGCAAAGGACTAACTATAATTCCATCCGGTAAGTCTGAAGGGATTACGTCATATAGCATTTTTGCCATTGGTATGGCCGTCTGCCTTCTAACGTTAAATTTAAAAGAACGGATCATTTGCTCGTATATCCCCTCGTACAGTGTAGCTACATAAATCGCATAAATATTCAGCCATGACTTGCAGGTTTGACAGGTTTTTGAATTTTTGGATAATCGCATGCAACCAGCACACCTCGGCTGAATAGTGCCACCAGCATTAGCTAAACACATAGTGCATAACACCTCTCCTTCTATTCCGCAGGCGATACATTGATGGGGAGCAATGAGCTCAAATATTGTGTCTAAATTCAGCATGTTGTATTTATTGTGTTGTAAATATAGTAAATCAGGGTTGCTCTTATGTCACTGGCAGTTATACTGGTTTTAACATAAAAAAGCCAGAATGTTATCTAAAAAAGCGAGACAATGGCAACATTCAATACTATTTAAGGAGGGAACCCGCTACTATGGCGAAAAAATCACAAGACGAAGATCTATTAATGGAAGACGAACTAACGGCTGCATTTCTCGGGGATGATGCCGATATGGATGCACCAGCCAGCAACGATACAGCTGAAGGCACACCATCTAATGAGTGGGAAGAAGACGAAGCTATCCCAGGTCAACTAGCGGTTGATGTTTATGAGACCAAAGAAAAACTTATCGTTAAAGCTCGCACTGCAGGTGTCAATAAGAATGACCTGGACGTAAGTATTGCCGACAACACATTAAGTGTGCGTGGTACTTTAAGTGCTGGATCAGACGAAGGAGTAGAAAACTACTTTGTGCAAGAATGCTATTGGGGCGAATTTAGCCGTAGCATAGCACTACCTGTTCCAGTTAAAGAAGAAGAGATTGAAGCTGTGCTTAAAGACGGTGTATTGACAATTAGTTTTACTAAAGTGAAACAAGACACCGTTAAGAAAATTACTATCCAATAAATCTTTTTACTAAATTTAAAAAGACCCCGCTACAAGAGAACGGGGAACCTTTTAATTCTTAAAGGAAATCTTTATGACATTTACGGCGTTGGCGTTATCGCCGCATCAGTCTTTTTTAGGACAAACCTGACAATTACCTGGGCTAGTGCAACTATAACAAGCCCTACAATTGCGTAGAGTATTGTATTTTTAGCTCCGGTCACATTACTAGACTCTCCGCCTGAGGTTATATACTTCAAGCCACCGACAATTATCATTATCACAGCTACGATGCCCACCAACAGAGAAAATAGATTCAAGGAAATGGCAATTATGTTATTAACCGTATTTTGAGAGGTACTATCGTTTACGCAAGAATTATCTATCTTTAGAGCTACACCCTGGCAAAGAGCGTTAGATAGGTTGGGGGTGGTATCAGTCGCTGCAGAAGCTATAACTGGCACCGCAAGCGGTGCAACCAGACCTAAGGAGAGCGCAATAGTTAGCAATATTCTTTGAATTGATTTGGTCATTTTAAAAATCCTTTTGTAGTTAATCTAGTTATGTTTATAGCACAATTATATTACATGACATAATTTAGTCAATCTTTTATGCACTGGAGGCCTTTTTAATGGCAAACTTAATTATTACCTGTGCGAGTGCCACAATGCCAAAACCTACGACAGAAAATATAATTGAATTTCTCGCTGAAATGACTTTAGCCGAATCACCCTCTGAGGTTATAAACTTTAGACCGCCAATAATCATCATTATAACCGATATGATTCCAGCGATAATTGACAGCATATTCAAAGCCAACTCAATGGTGCTGTTTAAGTCCTTGGTGGCGTTAGCTTTATCGCAATTTTGGTTTGTAGTACTGTCTTGACCTGATATTGCTGAATTAAGCCCCCCGCAAACACTATCACCAGAGCCGGCATTTGCTAATGATGGCACAAACAACAAAGAAACTGCCAATATCCCTACCGCCACCAGAGTTGTTAATAAAGTTGTAGAATACCTTTTAATCATAAAAACTTCCTGTATACAATAAATGACACTATTGTACGAGCTAGCACTATAACACCAACACCAATTGCTGTATAGATTATAGCGTTTCTAGAATCACTAACCTTTTTAGAGTCTCCAGACGACATCGCCATTTGTATGCCAGCTATAATCATAATTATAACGGCAATAATGCCAGCTGCTATAGTCAGTAGATTTAGAGATTTTGCTACTGCACCAGATATAGTATTGGCACTGTCTGCTTGTTTTTCTTTACACACTGCAGGAACAGCTTGAACGCCAGGGTCTATGCTATCACAACTTTGTTTTAAGGGGTCAAAACCAGAAGAGTTAGAAACAGCGACTGACTGCGAGATTGCCGAAAGATGGACGGTATTTTCTTTAGAATTAACCGCTGGACTATCAGCATAAACGCTCGCTGAACCAAGCATAACTATAAGCATCCCTATAAACAACAAGCTGGAGAAAATCTGCCTTATCCTCATTTTATAGTTCCTACAAAAAACTTTACAACTGAAAATGCCAACAGTGCGATAATTAACCCGATTGCAGCATAGATAATAGCGTTTCGTGCTCTGGCAGCTTTCTGGGGTTCCCCACGACTCAAGATAAAACTTATACCGGCGATAACCATAACTATCACTGTTGTTGCTCCAACCACGATGAATATTAGGTTAAATATATCTGAAGCACTTGAGGGACTGGCCTTGGGAATATTCAATTCTGAAGGATTAATTTGGATTTCTGCAATAGTTTTTAGCATATCAAGCATAACTATTTGAGCCTCCCACCAATAAATGATACAACCGCTGATGCTAATATCACTATCGCCAAGCCAATAAGTGTATTGATAATGGTCGACCTAGCATCCTTAGCTTTATCTGGTTCGCCCTGAGTAATTATGTATTTAAAGGCTCCAACAATTACCATTAAAACGGCTACAACACCAGCAAACGTTAATAAAGCCTCTAAAATTGCTAGGCCGATAGGGAGAATTGCCTCGGCTTG
>QIKK01000024.1 GCA_003231925.1 Candidatus Saccharimonadota bacterium | reverse complement strand
ACTATCCAGTATTTTTAATTGTCCATCATAGGTTAAAGCACAAATATCATCGTTACAGAAATCTACTTTAACAAAACTTTCTTTGAATGTTTTATCAACTTTGGAGTCTCTTTTTATAGCTATTTCAGACTTTTCTTTTAATTTTCTTGTACTGGTCAGGTCTGGTCTTGTTTTTTCATAAGTGGCCAACACAGAGTCACCAGAATACGAAACACTTGTTAACAATAGTGATGAGTCTTTTGCTTGTGGTATGTTGGTCGGTTTAGATAGTTTGGCTATGTTTTTACCTGTGTATACTTCTTTAAAAGTGTTATCGGCAATCACTATAGATGAGCCATATTTTTTCATGGTATAAGTTTTTGTGGTATCTAGGTCGGCTTTTTTTAGGAATGATAAAGCCAGTCTGTTGTTATTTACGTTAATTTTATAGAAAGTCTGGGAACGTTCATAATTTAGACCTCCCAGCCCTTTTTTTACTAAAATTACTACCACACCCTTGTCATCCTTAATCATACCCTCAATATCACCAAGGTTAGATTCTGATCTAAATTTTGCTACAAAAGTCGGGGTATTATCGGTGGCTGGTTCATGAACGGATAAACTATCTAAAGGTCCGCTACAACCAGCGCTAATTAGTACTCCTTTTATAATTTCTAGGCAGGATTTTGGGTTATCACCAATGAAACTTCGAGTATTTTCATTGGTGTATTTAGCAACAACACTGGTTGTAGAAAAAAATCTTCCGACTTTTATTGCTTTAAAATAGCTCTGTCCATTATTTATTACTGTTACTTCATAGATACCAGGGGTAAGGAGTCTTTTATACGTAGAACTCTTTGTGGACACCTTTAATATTTTCTCTGTGGACTGGTTTTTTATACTTAGGTAAGTCCGTGCGGTCTCTACTGGTAATTCAATTTTTATGTAAGCGCGATTATAAAATCCATAAAACAACAGACCGATTATAAGAATAAAAAAACTAAAGAAAATACGTTTTTTTGTTACAAGTGAAAATATATAATTGTTCATTTTATAACCTACGATCCATATTTAATTAAAACTTGTGTTGCTATTGATATTCTTGTTTTGACAGTTTCGCTAGACTCAATCTTACAATCTGCACAACGCTCATAACGCATAGCAAAAACACTAGCTGCTTCTTCGGCAGTGGTTGTTTGGCGTAAATTATTACCAGCGTCTATCTCACTTGCGGCTAAAGCTCCAACCCCGCCGTCATTTCCCAACTGACTTTTTAAAAAAGAAAGCTGAAAGGCTAATGTATCAATCTGACTATAACTAACACCAGGGTCGTTATTAATAGAGCCTTGAACTATTTTTTTTGCGGGCGTCCATTGAACAATACCCCAGCCATAACTCGTATCGTTTAGATTAAGGGTAGCCGACGGGTAGTTTTCATTAGCAGGAGTGGACTGTTTTCTCATAGGTAATACTCCCGACTCAATTATCATATTGGCCACAATTCCAGCAGCTTGTTGGGGTGTGTACCCATTATCAACAAAAAAGTTAAAAGCTCGTTGCTGGTTGTCGCTTCCAACAAGATTACCGTTACAAAAACTCGCAACGCCAATAGATTTTATTATCAAATCCACTAAAGCTTCATTACCCACAGTGGTCGGGTTAATACCCATATTATTGTCGGGGTTAATGTAGCTGGGGTTTTGTAGTACTACATTAGCCCAGTCGATGACTTTATACCCAGCTGATTGGCTAGAGTTCAATAAATCATTAAAGGAGGTGACATCAAGTGGGGTATCTCTAAAGCTGTTATTAACACCAATATTAACCCAATAAATATCAGCAGTAGAGTTAACAGCTTTGATAGTACTGATTGTCTTATTGATATCCTCGGTAGTTAAACCACCATTAGTTCCTAGCTCGATAACTATTTTATTAGATGTAGATAAATAAGGGTTATTACCTGATAAAACTCCCAGTCCAGAAGTTGCGTCATTGACTGACCCAACGGGTCTTGAGTCTAGCCCATCAATCTTACTGTTTAATGCTCCCTCTTTAGAGAAAGTTCTTTGTAGTTTAGTCTCTACCCCCTTAGTAATAGAATCACCTAGAACATAGACACTCTTATCTTTCAATTTTCCTGACGTATCCACGGAACAGACATTAGAAGACTGCTGGTTACTATCAGAACAGTCAAGTATTGCAACCTGCAAGTCTCTTAATTTTGATTCAGTACATTTTTCAAGGGCACTAGCTCCGTTTAAAGCTGTACCCACACTAACAGTAGTGAAGCTAAATATAATTAATAAAGATAATAAGAAATTAACGGAGTTTCGCATTGTTTCCCCCTGTTGGAGTCGTAGATGCGGTATTAGTCCCTCTAGGCACAGATATGTGAATGTGCGTGCAAGCGTCTCCTCCAATAAAAGTAATATCGTTGGCGGGCTTTATGGGGTTAGTTTTCCAATCACTAAAGCAGTTTTTGGCTTGAGCCATTACAGACCCATCCGGTAAGATATTAGCTAAGTACTGCATAAATTTCCTGGAGTTATTATCTCCATTTACCTTTGCACCATCTACGTAATTTATGTCCACAGCTCTTCCGTTATAGTGATTATCGGTCTTACCTACACCGGGACCTGTAGAATGACAGCCGTTGGTGGTATAGCCGTAACCTACTTTGTAGTCTTTAGCTACTTGAAGCATCAAGTTTAGCAATACTGGGCTTAGTGTTGTATCCAGGGTTGTAAGTTGACCATTACGTGGGCCTTCCCCCTTGGTTAGGCACCTTGTCTCCATTTGGTTAAACTCTCCATTTGCCGCTCTTTGTACTGAAACCCTAGCTGGTTTTAGGGTTGATCTAGGTATAGTCTGGAGGAAATATATATTAGAATTATTAAGTACTTGTTGTGCAAGGCTACGTACTTCTCCACTGTTTGGTATAGATGCAAAAGTAGTACCATCCCCAGCGCCAACAGAAGTAGTAGAGTCTAGTGTTTGGGGTAGAAATTCAGCTTCCAGCCCATCCATCATGTCTTGGTAAGCCAGATAAGCCTTGAACTTTTTAGTTATAGGCTGAGTTGCC
>QIKK01000078.1 GCA_003231925.1 Candidatus Saccharimonadota bacterium | reverse complement strand
TGGGAATTCAGATTATAGAGATACTCAAAAACGTTCTGAGTTAGCAACAAAGAAAGGGATAAGCTGGATTGATGTTGGTACAAGTGGGGGGATTATGGGTCTCAAGCAAGGCTTCTCAATGATGATTGGTGGCGATACGGATGCTGTTGAGCAAACTAAACCATTATATGAGGCTTTATCAGCAAAGAATGGTTGGCACTACTTTGGACCCAGCGGAAGCGGACATTATGTCAAAATGGTTCATAACGGAATAGAATATGGGCTAATGGAATCCTACGCTGAAGGCTACAGGATGCTCAAGGATGGACCTTACAGTAACATAGATTTAGTAGCTACTGGAGAAGTTTGGCGACATGGCAGTATTATAAGCTCCCTACTAAATGACCTAGCCGTGGAGGTACTTCAAGAAAACCCTACATTAAAAGGTATTGATGGCTATGTAGCAGAATCTGGGGAGGCCCGCTGGACACTGGAAACAGCTAAGGAATTAGATATTAATCTACCGGCTATTCAGGCTTCTTTTAAAGTTAGGTTAGATTCTCAGCGGGGTAAAATAAACTTTGGAACTAAGTTACTCGCAGCTATGCGTAACAAGTTTGGTGGACACGCTATAAATAAGGAATCCCCATAAATGCAAGCCCTAGAGCCCTCAATTTTAACCATCTTTGGAATAACAGGTGATCTGGCTAGTCGCTATCTTCTACCAGCTATATATGACCTGACAAAACATGGTCATTTAACTAAGAGTTTTAAAATTTTGGGTATCTCCCGCAGAAATACTACCGTAGATGATATTTTAAACAGTATTAAAAAAAGCGTCGAAGCATCTGGAAAAATATGCGATACAAAGACTCTGATAATTCTAGAAAAGTCGATATCAATTCTTAAAATGGACATAACCAAGCCAGAAGAATATAAAAGACTCAAAAATAGCCTTGACTCTGTTGAAGATGCTGTTGGGGTATGCCAGAATAGGTTATACTACCTAGCTATACCGCCAACTTTATTTGAGCCTATAGTAGAAAGATTAGGTCAATATGATTTAAACAAAGGTTGCCAACACGGCAGGGCCAATAGCCGGTTACTAATTGAGAAACCTTTCGGATATAACCTGGAATCAGCTGCACAATTAATAAATAAACTGCGACAGTGTTTCGATGAAGAGCAGATATATCGAATAGACCATTATCTTGCCAAGGAAACAGCTCAAAATATATTAACTTTTAGATTTGAAAACCCTATATTTCAAAACTCCTGGGATAGTAAACATATTAGCTATATTACTATTACTGCTGCAGAGTCCATCGGGATTGAAGGACGGGTGTCTTTCTACGAAAAAATGGGTGCAATGCGTGATCTTATACAAAGTCATTTACTCCAATTACTGGCATTGATTACCATGGAAAAACCCGCAAAAATGACAGCCAGAGATATACACCTTGCAAAAGAAAAAGTCCTAAAAGCCATTTCTCCACCTAAAGATAATGAGATAGAACAGGATACAGTACGCGGACAATATAAAACTTATAAAGAAGAAACACAAAATGCTAACACTTCTGTTGAAACATTTGCTGCAATAAAACTTAACATCAATAATAGCCGATGGCAGGGTACACCAGTCTTTTTACGTAATGGGAAAGCACTAGCCAAGAGAGTAACGGAAATCACTATTGTTTATAAAGATAAGGATGTGCCTAGTTGCACAAACTCGCTGAACATCAGAATACAGCCTAACGAGGGTGTGACTCTAGACTTAAAAATTAAAAAACCTGGGCTTGCCAAAGAAACACAAAATGTAGAAATGGATTTTTCTTACAGTGATTTATTTGACATGACTAACCCAAATGCCTACATCAAAGTATTAGTAGATGCAATTAACGGTGACAAGACATTATTTGCTTCAAGCGAGGAAGTGCTAACCAGCTGGAAAATCACAGAACCAATACTAGATGCCTGGTCGACTAGCAGGTGCAAGTTACATATATATCAAAACGGAACTTGGGGACCAGTTGAGGCCAACGATTTAATAGAGAGATACGGTGGCAAGTGGAACGAACAGCTATCTAGTGATTACGAGATACATACAAAAAAACGAGAGGTTAAATGAACAGTCCTAAATTTGCAGTAATTTTTGATATGGATGGGGTTCTTATAGACACAGTTAGGGTGCACTGGCAGACCTACAATAAACTCCTCAGAAAAGAATATGGCGTTTTTGTCGATGACAGCATGCTAGCTAGTATTATTGGTATGTCACTTGCAGAACAAATACCGATCCTAAATAAGAAGTTCAACATCCAGATTAACGTTGCCAATTTTATAAAAGAAACTACTATCCAAAATAAATCATTACTAGAAAATTTACAACCTAAGCCAGGTGCGTTAGAGCTTATTAAATCTCTACATAGCTCAAAAATTCCATTGGGGCTTGGTACGAGTAGCTCCAGATTCATTGCCGTAGAGCGAATGAAAAAAATCAATTTGTATAAATTTTTTACAGTAATATTAGGAGAAGAAGATGTCGCCAAACATAAGCCAGACCCAGAAATTTACAATAAAGTGGCTAGCAGGCTTAGAGTACCCAACTTGCGGTGTGTTGTCATAGAGGATGCACCAAACGGAATACTGGCAGCTAGCTCCGCAAATATGAAAAGCATCGGTGTGGTTACTAGATTTGTTAACAAATCTAAACTAGCCGGAGCAGACCTTATAGTTAACTCCTTAAATGACACCAGTATAGACATGTTCCTAACTTTATTTAAAGAAGAACATTAAGATCCAGTAGAATGCGCAAAACTAGCCAACTGCCCTTTAGAAATCGGCTCTTAAATAGCATCGCCGGTATTAAAATGGTACTAAAGCATCCAAAATACATATTGTTAGCTATAGTCTCTGGTTTTTTTATAACTGGTTTTATTATTTGGACGCTAAACCTTCCGCTGGCCCAATATATAATTTCAGAGCCGTCTATGATTTTAGTGGAAAAAATTCGCTTTCTCTGGGACGTGCAAGTAGGAATATATATGGCTTACGATAGCCCCCAAGCAAGCGGAATGCTTATTTTTGGGTATCTATTTGGAATTAATATCTCTATGATTGTATTCGCAGTGAGAAATAGAGGTTTTAAATCTATCCCCAAAAAGAGTGG
>QIKK01000007.1 GCA_003231925.1 Candidatus Saccharimonadota bacterium | reverse complement strand
ACGGGTCTCCGGCGTATGGAGAAGAAGATTATGAACTAGCAAAACAGAATGATATCCCATGGATTATGTCTACAGATGAGAGTGGAATATTCACAATTGGCAAATGGAAGGGTGAGAATGTCTGGGAAGTCAATAAACAGATAGCGAAGACACTTTTAGAAGAAGGCATAGCACTTAAAATTGAATATATAACGCACAGCTATCCTCACTGTCACAGGTGTAATACAAAACTTATGTATAGGGCTGTGCCAAGTTGGTTTATGACAAAACTTATGTATAGGGCTGTGCCAAGTTGGTTTATGAACATTGCAGACCAACGTGAAGAAATGCTAGAACAAAACGCAGACATATCATGGCACCCTGAGCACATTAAACATGGCCGTTTTGAAAGAATTGTTCAGTCTGCTCCCGACTGGAATCTAAGTCGTGATCGTTTCTGGGCAACACCAATGCCAGTTTGGAAGGGTGTGAACAAAGAAGGTGAAGAACAGATTAAAATTGTCGGTAGTTACGACGAGCTGGAACAGCTTTCTGGCAAAAGGTTAGATGATTATCACATGCCCTGGATAGACGATGTAACTTTTGAGATAGACGAGGTTAAATACAAACGGATAGATAAAGTGATGGATAGTTGGTTTGAAGCAGGCTCGATGCCGTTTGCTCAGTTTCATTATCCTTTTGAAAACGTTAGAAAATTTGAAGATAATTTCCCTTCTGATTTCATAGTAGAATACGTCGCTCAGGTGCGGGCCTGGTTTTATTATATGCACGCTCTTAGCGTTGGTCTATTCGGAGTTAATGCATTCAAGAACGTAATAGTTACTGGGACAATAGCCGGTAACGACGGTCGAAAGATGAGTAAAAGTTTGGGTAACTATACAGACCCTAACTTCTTGATGGATGAGTATAGTGCAGACGCATTAAGGTTTTTATTACTGGAGTCACCTTTACTTAACGGGGAGGATTTTACGCTACTGGATAAGGACGTTTCAAATATTGCTCGTAAATTATCCATGATATGGAATGTCTATGATTTCTTTACTCTATATGCAGAGGTTGATAAATGGGAGTGGACTTGTAAAAAAGAGGATGACGGGATTGTGAGTAAAAATATATTAGATGTTTGGATTTTATCTAAAATACACCAACTAATAAATAATGTTGAAAAAACAACAAAAGAGTATAATCTACAGAGTGCGACACGCCTATTTTTGCCATTTATTGATGAACTAAGCAACTGGTATATACGTAGATCTCGAAAACGGTTCTGGAAGTCGGAAGATGATACAGACAAAGCGTTTGCGTATAAAACGCTACATTTTGTGTTGGTTCAGCTTTCACTAGTTATGGCTCCGTTCACTCCATTTTTATCAGAGGAACTTTATCGTAATTTAACCGGTGGTGAATCGGTTCATTTACGTGATTGGCCAAACGGAGGCCACGTAAATGAACAAGTAATTAGTGAAATGGACTCAGTAAGACGGATAGTAAACGAGGGTTTATCCCAAAGATCCGTAGCTCAGATAAAGGTTAGACAACCTTTAAGAAGCATATCAATAAACACCGACGACAATCATGTTTTGCTGGAGACAGAGTATGAGGATATCATTAAGGAGGAGCTAAATGTTAAAACTGTTACTTGGGTATCAAAAGGAAAAGGTGGAGATGTTGTACTGGATACGAAGATCTATGACGATCTGAGAATTGAGGGATACGCGCGAGAACTAGTAAGATCTGTTCAAAATATGCGTAAAGAGATCGGGCTAGAAGTTGATGATAGAATTACACTCTACATCTATACCGAAGATATTGATATACAAAAGAGTATCAAGCAATTCTCTAGCTATATAAGTGAAGAAACACTAGCCGTCGGCGGTATTAAAAATGATTTTACTGAAGAGACCATCAAGAATATCAGAGAAGTAGAAGTCTCTAAGACGAAAGTTAAACTCGGTATTATCAAAATATAGTGATTCTTGGGTTTACAAACAGGGGTAGATTTGGTATTATCGTATGGATTCAGGAGAAATAATGAAAAAAGCAGTTATAAAAACAGGTGGCAGACAGTATTTAGTTACTGAAGGTGAACTGATAACCGTCAATTTAGTAGCTACTGACAAGAAAACAATCAGTTTTAATCCTTTGATGATTATTGATGGTAAAAGTATTACTGTGGGTACCCCCATAATAGAGGGCTCCAGTGTAGTAGCGAGTGTAATAGAGGCTGACGTACAGGCAAATAAGGTCATTGCTATTAGATATAAAGCAAAAAAACGTGTACATAAAATTCGGGGCCATCGTCAAAGAGAAACTAAGTTAAAAATTACGAGTATTAAGTAAATTTATATTTTGATAGTCTAACATGGGTGCAATAACCCTTATGTTTGGTAGTACGAGTTGTTAAAAAAACTACGATTTAGTTTTCTGTACTGTGCAGTACTTGCTATTTCTTGATCTGCCGGAACTCTATATGTGTATAACTAGTGAATAATGTTGTTCTAACTAGATTAAATAAAGCATATAATTAGATGTATATCTGGTTAAGGTAGGGATCTAGGAGAAACGAAGAAGAGATGCTAAAGGCACCAAGTTTGGAAGTAGGCAAAAATAAACTATTTCATACCTCAGGTATTGTAGTTTTTTTACTGCTGGTATTATCACTGTTGTTAGCCATAGCCATTACCTTAAAAATGGGTAGTAAAAATAACTCAACAAGCCAGTCCAGAGCCAATATCCCAATAGTGAGTACTAACGTTCCGCTGTCTGGACAACTCCTGATAGCCGATAATCTTAACACGCCGAAGTTTGTGTCGCTTAGCGGTGATGCAGTTATCAATTCTACGGGTGTTATAAATTTTAGTGCTAATAGTGTTGGTAGTAGCGAGATAACAAACAGCGGGGTTACTCCTGGTATATACGGCAGTGCTACAGATTATCCAGTATTTACCGTAGATTCCGATGGTCGTATAACCAGTGCTTCAACACTAACATTTCCGGAAGGTGGTAGTGGTGTTGGCTCACTTAACACACTTGTTGGGGCATTAACGCTCCAAGGCACAGCAAATCAGATTAGTGTTATCTCAAGTGGTACGATTATTACTTTGTCTACACCACAAGATATAGCATCTGTAGCTTCTCCTACCTTTGCTGGCTTAACATTAAATACTCCGCTAGCCGTAGCCAATGGAGGTACTGGATCAAACACAGTGGCCGGAGCTAGATCTAACTTATCGGTAGCAACTCTAGGTGTTAACTCTGACATAACTCAACTAACGGGTTTAACCACAGCTCTTAGTATTTCTCAAGGAGGTACTGGATCAGCTACCGCAGTTGGTGCTAGCATCCGGGGCTAATGGGGATATAGTTTCTACTATAGCTCTTAATACTATTACTCCATCAGCTGGATTAACTCTAGGAGCTACTACCCAAGCCTTTACTTTGCAGGGGACTAACCTATCTACTATTACAGCTACATCCGGAGCATTCACTACTACACTAGGCTTTACTACACCTACAGCTAATAGAGCTATTAACCTTCCAGATACATCAGGTACTCTAGCAGTAACAACAGACCTACATAGTGCATTAACAATTACAGCTATAGGTACTATACCTAACATTAATGGTCTAACCCTAACAGGACAACAACTT
>QIKK01000069.1 GCA_003231925.1 Candidatus Saccharimonadota bacterium | reverse complement strand
GATTTGTCAGATCTATTCATGGGCGATCGACCTGAGTGGCAAGACAGGGCAGCCTGTCGTGAAACTAAAGGTGCACCTATTGAAGCAATAAGAAAGAAAGCTGAGATCTTCTTCCCAACACGTGGAGAATCTGTAGAACCGGCAAAACAGGTCTGTGATAGTTGTGAAGTCAAAAAACAATGTCTTAAACTTGGTGAAGCTCTTGATGAAAGAATTTGGCGTAATCCAGGCGTATGGGGAGGCCTGTCTCAAAAGGCAAGAAAAAAAACAAAAGCTCAACAAAACCCCACTAGTTAATAGACCCAAGGGATACTAATGTTTATTAATTCCCGAAATAAATACTGACCCAGGCCTCTAAGTTCTTCTGATACTGGGGTTTTTTTAAAGTCTGTCTATCTGTTGTCTCCGTGTTTTGTTTACCCAATACACTAAGTGCTACCTTTTTTGGTATTATATAAACTTTCTCACCCGGAGCTGCCTTGCCAAATACCCGGCGTGCAGTAATATCCGCAAACTCACTAGTTTTGTAGTATTCGTTCTGGAGTTGCTTGTTACGGTTTTCTAATTCTAGAATATTATTTTCCCTTTTGATAGCTTCTACTTTTTGGGTAAGCTCATAATTCTGCTGAATAGTTTTTGTCCCACTCCAAAACATGCTGACCGAGATAACACCTAACAATATTAATACCCATAATCTGCTATCATACAGTCCTTTGGAAATTAACTTATTTCGAATTTTATTTACTTTGCCCAGAAGAAAATCTATCACCCTTATAGTCTACACTAAAAAATTTGATATAATTAGCATTAACCGCAGAAGATTCCTAACAATCTTAACATTAAAGTGGTTCTATGATGGGGGTATAGCTCAGTGGTTAGAGCAGTCGGCTCATAACCGATTGGTCCCTGGTTCAAATCCAGGTACCCCCACCATAGGTTCATTTCATGAATAGCATATTTTTATTGTAGGAATAAGTTCTAGAAATATATATTTTAGATATGATTATATTATTTAGATCTTAGGATAGACAAAGTTTCTTCCGGTGAGTTAGTACTCATTAGCTTATTTCTTAGATTAACAGCACCATCAAAATCACTAATGTATATTTTTATAAATTTTTTTAAAGGGGCGTATTTACGTTCGTTCACACCGTAAGTATCTTTAAAAAGCTCCAAATGCTTTATTAACAAGTTAACCTTATCTTCACTACAAGTCTCTCCCCAAGCCCCTTTCCAAGGAGCCTCCTTGGAACTTTCGGCGAAGCAGTAGGGGTTATTGAATACACCGCGCCCTATCATTATTCCGTCTACACCGTGCTTTTTAGCTAGCTCTTCGCCCTGAATACGGTCTTTTATGTCGCCATTCATCACGATTTTAGTTTTAGGAGAAATTTTATCACGAAGCTGTATAATTTTTTCAATCTCAAACCACTGAGCTGGCACCTTACTCATTTGCCTAGTAGTCCGCATATGCACGGTTAGCATAGATGGTTTTTGTTCTAACAATAATTTATGCCAAGAAAAATCAATTTTATCAAAACCAAGACGAGCTTTAATGCTTACAGGTAATTTGCCAGCTCCTTTTTGCGTAGCTTTAATAATCTGCACTGCCTTGTCCCGTAATTCTGGCTGAGCTAAAGCACTGCAACAGTCGTTCTTTAGCACAGACTTATCTGGACAACCAAAGTTTAAATCAATCCCATAAAACCTAACCTTATCAATTTGTCCACCAGTGCTTGTAAAATTGCGAGGTGTGGTCTCGAGAAATTGCTTAGCTAGTTGCATACGCGTTCTAAATACTTCACTTTTTGTACTAATTTTTAAATTTTTCTGATTTTCATAAGTTTTAATCATACTTAGCCTCTTAACCAGCCAGGCTTCATATTTAGAATCGCCAATTAGTCCGTTAGCTATTTCATAAGCAATTTGCCGGAAGTTTTCTGGGTTTTTACCCCAAAGCTGAGCGATAACTTTACCATTGTCCTGCCGAGTAGATAACTTTGGCAACAGCTTATCTCGCCCAGAGCTACAAAGACCGTCAACATTTACAAATTCACTGATATATAAATCTGCAGGTGCACAGTCATGAATAATACGGCGGAAAACCGTATCTGTAACATCGTCCATTGGTGCTAGTACAAAAAAAGGGGGTTTCATATAGAGCTTCCGTCTTTATTCTGGAATTTTTAGTATATCGGCTAAAGGCATGGCGATAGTCGCCATTTCTTCGCTTGGATGAAGAGTAGGAAAAGCAGTCATTACAGCTTCGTGCCTTGGTTGCCAGTAATTAATTCTAGTAACTTGCTCCTGTCGAGTTGCCTGTAAAATTGGAACAGAGTATTCCTCTCTTAACACCTCAGGGTGATCTATAGCATAGTTACCATATAGCTGTAAGTTAGCACCGATATCTGGTGCCAACTCATGAATTCTACCCTTTAGACCCTCGCTAAAATCTCCACCTCTCCTCTTATCGACTAGATTCAAAATACAGTGCCCGTAATCAGCGATTGCGTCTGCTGAATATTTGGATATATCCTGCGAGCCTCCTACTCTCGTTAGATCCAACTCTTCTTCTAACACTTTTTCTCTGAACACTGCGATAGATAAATACTTAGCAATAGCAGACTCCGCAGACAAAGCTACAGCCCGACGTTGTCTTTTTCTCTTACCAATTAACGATTTTGCTTCTTCAGCACTATGTGCTATGTCTTTTATATGCGACTTTTTGGCTGCTGCATCTACATACTTGTAGAAGGCTACCTTAGTGGGGTTAAAGCCATAATTTCCGGTTATTTCATCAAGAATAGGACGTTTAAGGACTTCCTGTTGCCATTTTGAAAACCTACTTAAGGCTTCTACGTCTATTTGTGGTTTTCCGACTGGTGTATCGCCCCAGTCACGAAAGGTAGCAAACGGAAATGTTGTTTCTCTCATAATCTATATAGGCTTATTATATAACAACCACTACATTTATGGTTCTAAGCTATTAAAAAGGTTGTTATCGGATCCACGTTGTTTTACTACCCCTTTGGGACTACGTCCTTCAGAGTTGTATTTATCTGAAATTCCAGGTGTATCTAAACCTTGTTCTTTTCGAATCTTCCTAAGTCTTTGTAGTGGGTCAGGGAACTCCTCTGTATCAGAATTATTCACAGGTATATCCCCATGGCCTCCGTAGTCGGCTGGGTTATTTGGCTTTG
>QIKK01000049.1 GCA_003231925.1 Candidatus Saccharimonadota bacterium | reverse complement strand
TTGGTAGCGGGGCCAGGACTCGAACCTGGGACCTCGTGGTTATGAGCCACGCGAGCTGCCGCTGCTCCACCCCGCGATATTGTTTGCGGTAGAATATTACTTGGATAATAAATCACCTTTTACCTTACCACTATCTGTACCTACAAGATAATGATTTCTCGCAAAACAGTAAAACCACAACATCTGGAACATTTATAGGATACCAAACAGAGGTCAGAAAGTCAACTGGGGAGTCTCTACCACCTACACCTCAACGACACGTATCTTTTGCACTGACTGACAGTAAAAAGGAAATTTAAGGGCTTTGATATAAGCAAACAGTGTTTCCACTAAAGTTATTTCTTTTTTTTGGGTTTTCTAATTTCTCTTTTTGGTCTATCTTTACTCATGGTAATCCTTTACTGATTTAAGTTCCTGTCTATGTCTATTGTAGCAATTAATTAACTTTTTTGTTAGGAAAGGGGACTAAAAAAGTAATAAGTAGGGTACTTAGAGCCGTAGATTCTAACCGCCTGAATCTTCCAGAGTGGCTTTAGTGGGTGTCTGTATTGCCTGGACTTTCTGGGCGGTGGTCATCCATGCCGATATGTCCAAATCTACCCATTGATTTCATGTGATTCCTCCCAGAATCTCTGTCAGGACGAATATCTTGTAAGTTTATGCCTTGTTTTTTTGCCCAAGTTTTAAAGTCATTTCGCATATTTTCTACCTTTTTATGTATTTGCTCTTTGGTCAAGCTTTGACCTTTCAACTTTTTCATCATATCTAATCTGTCCTGAGATTTTTGTTCTAGGGCTGTTTTTTGGTCAGCTGTAATGGTGCCGTTGTCTACCAGGTTTTGTAGGCGTTCCTGACGTTTTGCTTTTATCTCTGCTCGGAACTTTGCTCGCTTTTCTTGTCGGAACTTGTCTACGGTGTTTTGTACTTTCTCTTTATCCAAGTTAAAGGTAGTCGCTATTCTGTCAGATAGTTTGCCATCTCTTTTTAGTGGATGGGCGCTTGCAAAACCTACGCTTAAAAGCGAACCTGCCGTTACCGCTGTAACTGCTCCCGTAATTAGTGCTGGTTTGGTAATCTTCATTTTTATTCCCTTCATCTCTAATGATTAATATTATCTTCAGAAAAAACTCTCGGCTCATCCGCATTTATTAGCTGCGCTTATGAATCCAGTAGATTTCTTCTAAAAGACGCTGTAATCATATAAGACGAAGCTTTGGTATTACTGGGCAATAACTGAGAATCAGCTGTATTATGTCTAATCGCTATAGAAGTAAGCTAGACATTATTTTATAACGCCGATAATTTTATAGATTAGGTATGTAGAGAAATTGTAAAAGTTGCGCCTTTATCAAGTGTACTCTTTACGGCTATTGTTCCGTTATGAGCCTTAACAGCGGCTAGAGCTATAGAAAGTCCTATGCCGTATCCATCTGAAGACGGATCATTTTTAGTTCTGGATATATCTGCCCTATAAAACCTATCAAAAATATGGGGTATATCGCTTGCTCGTATACCGCGACCTTTATCTATGATGCTCATATTTATGTAGCCTTTACGCTCTACAGTTTTAATTTTAATCTCTGTTGTTTCCGGCGAATATTTTATGGCATTATCCAGTAGCGTTACAACGGCTTCTACTATCGCTTGTTGATTTACTGAAATATTAGTATCAGATAACTTACCAAGAACAATTAGCTGTTGTTTTTGTTCGGCTTTTTTAGAAACACGCTGGACAGCTTGATGGATAATATCTGAAACCTTAGTCGGAGATTTTTCTATCCCGTTATTATCTAGCTGGGATAATCTCAATAGCCCCTCTGATAGACTAGATAGCTTATCTAGTTCCTCTATATTACTTGTGAGTTGTTTTTTTGCCTGGGCTAGGGATAGTTTAGTATCCGTTAGTGCGAGTTCTGTTTCAGCTCGCATCGCAGTGATTGGAGTGCGTAACTCATGACTAGCGTCTGCTGT
Source organism: Candidatus Saccharimonadota bacterium (assembly GCA_003231925.1). GTDB lineage: Bacteria > Patescibacteriota > Saccharimonadia > Saccharimonadales > SZUA-47 > SZUA-47. The sequence goes on along the minus strand of QIKK01000049.1, from coordinate 1,850 downwards.
AAATCTACTTTGGACTTCGTGGGCTTTCTCTATAGGTTGTAGGGTTTTTCTAGCTAAGTAATAACTTAGTAAACCTCCAGAAATTAATATTAAAAAGTTTATGAGTACCAAATTAGATTTTAGTCTACTTTCAGCTTTCTGTGCCGTCTCATTTTGTTCATTAACAAAATCTTGGATGAGATTCATATCTTTCATTCTAAAAATTACACTTGTTGAGCCAGGTCGAGGCCGTATGCTTCTGTCTAGCTCTTGAGATGATATTCTGTAGATCCCCAGGCTAAAGACTAAGCTAATAAACATTATGATAATTAGATAGAGGATACTTAGTCTTATTGAGGCGTTGTGGAAAACGTTAGAGTTCATGATGTTGTAGTTGTTGTTTTCTCACCAAATAAATAGCCAAAACCTCTGCGGGTATTAATTAGATTGGGTAAAGCTTTAAACGGTCTATCAACCTTATTACGTAGATAACCAATGTAAACTTCAACTGTGTTGGGTAAAATATCAGCATCATAATCCCAGACATGCTGGATTATCTGGTCTTTTGTGACTATTCTACCAGTTTGGCTCATCAGATATTCAAGTAGTGCAAATTCTTTAGCGGTTAGCTCAATCCGGGTAGACTCTCTGTAAACAGAGAAAGTATCTCTATCTAAGCTGAGATCTTTATAAGTAACTTTGTCGTCAGCTAAGTCTTTAGGTCTTCTAAGTAGGGCTCTGACTCTAGCGATTAGCTCTACAAAGGCAAATGGCTTTGCTAAATAATCATCAGCACCAGCATTTAATCCTTCAGCCCTGTCTAGAACTCTGTCTTTAGCGGTCAATAGTAGAACGGGTGTATGAATTGAGGATTCTCGCATTGTCTTCAATATCCCAATTCCGTCGGTACTACCGGGTAGCATTCTGTCTAGTATTACTAAGTCGTAGGGCTCTATTGTCGCCATAGATAAACCCTCATCACTATCATAGGCAACATCTACAGCATAGGATTGACGTTCTAACCCTTTTTTTATAGCATTGGCAATTTTATGGTCATCTTCTACTATTAGTAACCTCATAGTCACTATTATAGGTTATTGGCTGAGAATTAGTTGAGAAAAATACTATTAGAAAAAAGACAAAACAACACAGAGTTATCTGCCGAGAGGCGAAAACATTCCATTTCTTGCTTTGCTACTAGGAATAGTTTGCGATATTAATCTTAATTTAAGTAGGTGATCATGATGTTGAGGTATGGCGAGAAAGAGCAGGCTACAGCGGGATAGAAAGATTTATATTAAATAACACCTCAGATAAACCAAGGTGTTATTTGTAAGTTTACTTGCGTAAAGACTTATTGTCGTTCGCGTGCTTGGCTAACGTGGATGGTACGACCACCTAGTTCTTTGCCATCTAAACCGTCAATAGCTGCTTTACCTTCATCGTCACTTTCGTATTCTACGAATCCGAAGCCACGTGAACGGCCAGTTTCTCGATCAGTTATAACTTTTGCACTTGCGACAGTTCCAAAATCTGCGAATGCAGTTTGAAGCTCGTCGTCAGTTGTAGAAAACGGAAGACCGCCTACAAATAATTTGAATGCCATGTTACTTGATTTCCTCTATTTTACTTGTCATTTTGCAATTCGACCTGCTGTTATATGAGGAATTGTAACCGTTGAATAAATTTCTAATCTTACTGTTCACTCTTTTTTAACTCTTGCAACACTATTAAAGCATACAATTGATTGATTAACTAATCAATCAGCGGAACCATTACTAATTAGTTTTATAGGATTGTGATTTTCAGGCTATAATGTATTTAAATGAAGAAGTGGTTTCAAGAACAAACAAGTCAGGTTCTAAAAGATT
>QIKK01000060.1 GCA_003231925.1 Candidatus Saccharimonadota bacterium | reverse complement strand
AATTGCGCAAGGCTAGACCCCCCATACCTACTTCTATTACCTCTTCCATTTCTTCAGGTAAATCACGATAATCAGACTCAGATAAAAGTCCGCGTTTTTCTAGACTAGAAATTTGTTCTTTATATACTAAGAAATCAGCCTCGACCTCTTCTATCTCTTTAGTTTGCATTTCGGCAAGAGCTTTAACATTAGCACCTTCCTCTTGAGCCTCGCCCTCAAATCTAGATTTAATTGCTTCTTTAGCTACAGCAAATTCGGCTTCCTTGTCCGAAAATAATTTTTCTTTTGCCTTTACGTCTACACTAACAATTACATAACTCGCAAAATAGGCAATACGCTCTAAGTTCTTCACTGTCATACCCAGCAAAAGACCAATAGCCGATGGGGTGCCCCTCAAAAACCAAATATGGGCAACAGGAGCCGCAAGCTGAATATGCCCCATTCTCTCACGTCGTACAATACTTTTTGTTACTAATTCACCTTTTTTATCGACTGCTGCCTCTCGGCTTCTTACCCCTCTAAACTTAGCATCGTGTGGATTAATATCTTTTACAGGACCAAATATTCTTTCACAAAATAGTCCGTCACGCTCTGGTTTCTGGGTTCTATAGTTAATAGTTTCTGGTTTGGTTACTTCTCCATAACTCCAGTCTAAAATATCATCAGAGCTAGCGACTGCTAATCTTACTGCGTCAAAATCCTCAATGTTTATCCCTGCTGTGTAACGTCTCATTATTCGTTCTCCTTTTCATCTTCACTATCAACAGCGTAAGCATGTTCCTGTTTTTTTACATCTACGTTTTTACTTTCAGATTCAGATTTTACTTCGTTTCCTTCAGTGTCTACCACCAAAATGTCTTCATCCGTTGTTGCATCTTCCGTAACATCAATATCTGATGCTATATCCTCTGGCGCTTTAATTTTAGGAAGATCATCTGACTCTTCTTCAATACTATTGGCCAAGACATCTTCGGCATCTTTAATTGCTTCTTTGCCATTTTCACATTTTATTAAATCAACTTTTAGACTTAGCCCCTGTAATTCCTTAACAAGAACATTAAAACTCTCTGGTACTTTAGGCCCTACAATTGGGGTTCCTTTAATAATAGATTCATAAGCTTTTGATCTACCATACACATCATCAGACTTAATTGTAAGCATTTCTTGCAGGGTATGCGCTGCTCCATAGGCCTCAAGAGTCCAAACTTCCATTTCTCCCAATCTCTGTCCACCGTTTTGGGCCTTACCACCAAGAGGTTGCTGGGTTACCATCGTATATGGTCCAGTACTTCTGGCATGGATTTTATCAACAATCATATGATTTAACTTAATCATATACATTGATCCTACTGTGGTTCTTTCAATAAATGGTTCTCCAGTCAGACCATCGTATAAGCACTGTTTGCCGTCATCCGGTAATCCAGCTTCTTTTAGTAATTCCTTTATCTTTTTAGTACTCACCCCATTGAATGAAGGGCTAGCTACTTTAAAACCTAGAGCTCTCGCGGCCATTCCTAAATGAGATTCAAATAGTTGTCCAATATTCATACGGCTTGGCACACCAAGAGGGTTTAACAATATGTCTATTGGTGTTCCGTCCTTGGTAAAAGGCATATCTTCTGATGGCAGAATTCGTGCAATGACACCCTTGTTTCCATGACGACCCCCCAACTTGTCCCCGACCGCAATTTTACGCATTTGGGCGACAAATACCTGAATTTGCATAATTACACCAGCTTTCAGCTCATGCCCGTTAGCTCTAGAAAATACTTTTACAGCAACAACCTTTCCGTGCTTGCCGTTTCTCATCCTTTGTGAGGTATCTCTAACTTCTTTAGCTTTTTCTCCAAAAATTGCTCGTAATAGTCTCTCCTCACTTGACAATTCTTGCTCGCCCTTTGGTGTTATTTTACCTATAAGAATGTCACCAGGATGTACTTCAGCACCGATTCTAACAATTCCGTCCTCATCTAGATGGCGCAGTGCATCCTCAGAGACATTAGGGATATCACGTGTTACAATCTCTGGGCCCAACTTCGTCTCCCGTACTTCCGTCATGTAGTCAATTATATGCACACTGGTTAGGGTATCGTCCTCTACTAGTCGTCTAGAAATCACAATAGCATCCTCAAAGTTATATCCATGCCAGGGCATGAAGGCTACAAGTAAGTTTTTGCCTAGGGCAAGCTCTCCGTGATCAATAGACATGCCTTCAACTAAGATATCTCCAGCTTTTACTTTATCGCCCCTATTAACTCTAACTTTTTGGTTAATCGAGGAGCCCTCATTGCTTCGTCTAAAATGAATCGGATTATAAGTAGTCTTGTGTTTCTTGTAACTAACTATAACTTTATTTGAACTAGCCTCTAACACTGTTCCGTTTTCTTCTGCTAGAACTACTTGCCCGGAGTTTCTAGCAACTTCACCCTCAAGTCCTGTGCCAACTATTGGCGATTCAGGAGTGATTAGAGGGACAGCTTGCCTCTGCTGGTTGCTCCCCATTAGTGATCTGTAAACATAGTTTTTCTCAATAAAAGGTATTAATCCAGCTGTAGAACCAATAATTTGCCTATTAGAGGAATCGATGTAGTTAACATCGTTAGAATCGACAGTTGTTGAAACAAGCCTACTTCGAGCACTAACTCGCTCAGAAATAAAATGCCCATCTTCATCTAATTCTTCTCCGGCATTTGCGATAACAGCTACTGTTTCGTCAGCTGCATCTAAATATTCAATTTTATTTGTAACAACTGCTTTTACTGGCCAGGTTTTTTGCGTTTTAATCGTAGCCATTTTCTTTGCCGCAGATGCTGTAATCTTTGCGCCAGCTTTTACTATAACTTTACCGGCTTTATCCTCTAGATTTACTACCGCTATATGCCCGGTTGCATCCTTGGCTGTAACGGCGTTAATTACTTTTCTGTATGGAGTTTCTAAAAATCCGTATGAGTTTATTCTTGAATACATCGCCATGTTAAGAACTAATCCAATATTTGCACCCTCTGGAGTCTCAACTGGACATATTCTGCCATAGTGTGTTGCATGAGCATCACGAACTTCAAAACCAGCGCGTTCTCTAGAGAGTCCGCCAGGACCCATAGAACTCAACCTTCTTTTATGAGCAAGCTCGCTAAGCGGATTAATCTGATCCATAAATTGAGACAACTGAGAGCTAGCAAAAAATTCTCTTACTGCCGCCACTATTGGTCGAGCGTTAATAAGCTGTGAAGGCGTCACAGTTTCAATATCACTCATTGACATACGGTCTTTTGCGTTTCGCTCCATCCTAAGTAGGCCAATCCTAAACTGTCTTTGTACTAATTCGCCAACCAATTTAATACGCCTATTAGCAAGACTATCTATGTCATCAGGCGGTTCTTGAGTAACATTCTTACGTATTAATTCTGCGACTATCGCTATTAAATCTTCCAAACGCATTATGCGATTTTCTAGAGTATTTGGTACTGTTAGATTTAATCTTTTGTTTATCTTGTAACGACCAACACGGCTGAAATCAAAACGTTTGTTATTAAAAAACATGTTCTCAATAAGGTTTCTAGCGTTGTCAACCGTTGCTAAATCACCTGGCCTTAGACGCCGATAGACCTCAATTAATGATTCATTTACCCCTCTGGTTGGGTCTTTTTCTAGGGTTGCCGTTATATAATTAGTCGGACCTTGATCGACATGTTTAAAAGCCTCACGCATTTTTGTTTCATTCATGCCAAGAGCGCGCAGTAGTGTAGTTACTGCAATTTTACGTTTTCGATCTATTTTTACAAATAATGCCCCCGAAGCAGAAGTTTCAAATTCTAGCCAAGCTCCTCGTCCAGGTATTACCTTAGCGCCAAAATAATTAACACCAGCATTGTTGTTAGCGGTATAAAAAACACC
>QIKK01000018.1 GCA_003231925.1 Candidatus Saccharimonadota bacterium | reverse complement strand
AATCCGCTGTTCAAAGGCATAGTCATCTGTGGAATATGCAATAAACTTATCACTTGGCAACTACAAAAAGGCCGATACTACGGTGCTTGCCAACGCAAAAAAGCTGGTTGCAAAGGAAATAAGCTTTTACGCGAAGACCAGGTCGAGGGGTTAATTATAGATATGCTCGGAGAACTAGTATCGCCTAAGCCTGAAATTATTGAGTGGGTCTACGCAGCAATTAGAGAAAGCCATGATAAAGGCGCAAAGACAAATGAGAGACTAGCAGATTCAGTACAGCTCCAGATAACCCGTCTTAGAACTATGGAAGATCGTCTATACGATGACAAGCTAGCCGGTGAGATATCTATAGAAAAATACAAGAGTAAGAAAGCTCAACTTACTAACCATATAGCTGAACTAGACAAGAAACTAGCTAATGTTGACTTGTCATCAGCAAAGCAACTAGAACAGCGTCTAATCCTTCTAGAGCTATCCCAAAAAGCTAGTTTAATCTACCAGGATCGTACAAAAGACCAGAAACGGATAATAATAACCAAACTTTTCGAAACTATAACATATAAAGGGGGTACTCTATCTGTTAAATACACCGATTTTGCGAAGATAATCGCAGAAAATGTACTAGAAACTAAGAAAATACTTGGAGGTAAAAAATGAATAACCAAACTACTAAAAAGACCCCTAATAACAGGGGTCTAATATTGAGCAAAAGGCTTGGCTGGGATGGCAGGATTCGAACCTGCGAATGCATGGACCAGAACCATGTGCCTTACCACTTGGCGACATCCCATTGCCTTATCTATTTTACCCTAGATTAAGGTTCGAATTGTTAAAATGGGCGGGATTCGGTCACGTTCCGCGGTCACTTTCAGCGACCCCGATCCTAACTTACTTTCAACAAGTTGTAAATCAGTTAGTGATCCTTGCGACGATTCACTGAATCGTCTCACCCCAAACTTCGCTATTGGTAACAAGTTACCATCGGAAGATTCGTTTCCAAACTGCCTTTAGGCAGTTTTCACCTGCGAATGCATGGACCAGAACCTGTCACGGTCTTACTTACAGTAAACTGTAAATCAGCCGTCGTCACGTTCCGCGACCCCGAAATTTCACGATTGAAAACAAGTTTTCATCGGAAAGTTTCCTTGCGAAGTTACTTCTCACACTCCTCGACTCGGCCAGGGCCGGGTCTCCGGCCTTGCAAAAGCCCACTGGGCTTTCTCACACTTGGCGACATCCCAATATCTGTATACTATTATTGATAATATCATCAAGATGGCATCCTCTCAATAGTACAATAAACTGGCAGACGGGATGTATGTAAAATACTGGTGGAGTAATCTTTTTTTTGCGCCTCCAAACACCATCTGTCAATTAGCTATACAACACCATCAGTGCTACAGTGTAGCTCATAAGTGAACGCCATACGCCACATACCAAAAATTACAGTTAATGTTGTAACTTTATTGCTACGTTTTGCAAGATTAGTCATCATTATTGCTATTTTCTATGTGGTATATAAGATACTGCTCTCAGAAGCTATTAACGGATCTCGACAGGTAATTCCTATATTTGGACTGTGGCTTTTGTCTTCTTATATAGTCATACCGCGTATTCATCGCATCATGACTAAATACTATTTACCTAATTATTTTGTAGGGAGGATAAGAAGCCCAGACGGTCTATTAAGCGACCCTGTGAATCTAGCTTTGTACGGGACTGAACCAGAAATACATAGCGCTATGCAAAAAGCCAACTGGGATAAAGCCGAGGACTTGACGACAAAAACTTTTATTAAAACTGCATATTGTTCAATCTTTCACAGAAGTTATCCTAATGCTCCAGTTGGGGGTATGTACCTATTTAACCGTAAACAAGATTTTGCTTATCAGCAGGAAGTTGGCGGATCTCCAAATACGCGTCACCATATTAGATTCTGGAAAACTCCAAAACATTGGTATATGCCAGGTGGTAGAAAAGCAGATTGGTTGGCTGCAGCGACCTATGACACTAGGCTAGGAATTAAAATGACAAGCGGGCAGATTGACCACAGAATTCATGAGGATATCGACGAGGAGCGTGAATACGTAATCGACACCTTAAAGAAGACGGGTAGCATAAAAAATATTGAGGTAGTAAAACACTTCACGGCTTCCTATCATGACAGAAACAGTGGCGGAGATATGATAAAGACAGATGGCTCTCTACCATTTATAACACTTTAAACAACAAGCCAAAAACAGTTATCCTGAAATAAGAAGTGGCGACAAGTCTAAAAGTCATATATAGTTAAGTTTATGCAAAAAACGTATTTTCGTAATATTAGAGGAGAGAAACTAGACGAAATTAAAGACGCTAAAATGGGTTCTTGGACAAGAGTTGTAAACCCCAGCCCAGAAGGGCTTAGATTACTTGCAGACACCTGTAACCTAGATGTAAATTTACTAAAAGATGGTTTAGATCTCTATGAATCACCGCGTATTGAACACGATAATGATAACCTATATATCTATGTTAGATACAGCCGTCCATCGGGTGAATATACCAGCACGCATCCATTATTAATTGTAATAACACCGGACAGATTAGTAACCATATCAAGGATTAACTCTGATCCTATAGATAACATAATATCTTCGGGGAAGATTGTCACGACCCAGAAGCTTAAGCTAGTTTTACAGATTCTAGAAGAGCTAAATAAGGGGTATCGGCTGTATTTAAACTCCGTTACTAAAAAAATATTGAGTACTAGGTCGCGTTTACAGGGTGCGATTGTTAACAACAAGGATATTTTAAGTTTTATTGATGTCGAGGAAGACCTAAATGAATTTCTAGCAGCTCTGCAACCCTACGGGATAGTATTACATGCACTACTGAGTGGGAAATATATCAAGCTACATGAGGCCGATGAAGATTTAATAGAGGATCTAGAGCTGTCATCAAGCGAACTTATAGAGCTAACAAAAAGTCGCTTAAAAACAATTCAAAATATGAGGGAAGCCTATAATACCATCGCAACGAACAATTTAAATAGGGTCTTTAAACGGTTGACAAGTATTGCAATATTTATTTCTATACCAACGGTTATAGGGGGTATTTATGGGATGAATGTAGCTCTACCTTTTCAGTCACATGACCAGGCTTTTTGGATTGTCGGCGGGTTTACCATATTTTTAACTATCGGATTTATTATGTTTTTTAAACGTAAACGTTGGCTATAATTTGCCTAGTTCCTTTAGTGATTGTATGAATTAAGTAATATTTTGGCTACAGTGTGCACATATACCTCTTAGTTCAAGGCTATGCGATGTAGCCTTGAACTGATACTTGAGGCTAACAAGACGAAGTTGTTCGACCAAATCATGAGTTTCCTCAAAGGCAATAATTTGTCCACAATCTATACAACTGATGTGATGATGATGCCCTTTGAAGGTGTCGCTAAGCTCCACGGTTTGCTTCCAACCAGCGTATGTTAAGTTAATAATCCCAGCTTCATCAAAAACATTTAAAATTCTATAGGCAGTAGATTTATTCATAAAGGGTAGGGCATTATTAACAATTCTACGAATACTCACCGGCTGTGATTGCTGATTGAGTATCTTAAACAGGGTACGACGAGACTTAGTGTTACTGAGATGATTATCCTTTATTATCTTTGTGTACAGTGGTGGCATGATTATTGCAATTATAACAAAAATTGCGACTAAGTTGCAAAAAATTATTTGGTAAGTATTCTACTTATAGGTATTAATTAAAAGGATATTTTTAAAATTCATGCTAGAAGTCATATTTTTATCCGTTGTAGGTGGTGTTTTCTCGCTTGCAGGCGGAGCACTACTATTAATAAAAAAGAAAACAGCCGATGGTATGGCGATATATGCAACCCCGTTTGCAGCCGGGGTAATGTTAGCGGCAGCTTTTACAGATTTACTGCCAGAGGCTATAAAAGAGAGCTCCGATACCAATAATGTTTTGGTAATGACCTTATACGGATTCTTAGGATTTTTTGTTTTAGAAAGATTGGTAAGGTGGTTTAATCATCGTAATGGGCACCCGTCGGCCAAGAAAGGAGCGATGAACTCACTAGTTATGATCGGCGATACTTTGCATAACGGACTGGACGGAGTGGCAATAGCCGTATCATTACTTATTAGTCCGCAAATTGGTATAGTTACAACAATTGCTGTTGCGGCTCACGAAATACCACAAGAAATTGGCGACTTTGGCATAATGCTAAAAAATGGTATGAGTCGTCCTAGAGTATTGCTTTTTAATTTTTTTAGCGCACTAGCAACAGTTTTTACAGCAGTAGTTACCTATAGTCTGGGGAATAATTCATGGTTTCCGGGGCCATCATTGCTTGCTATTACGGCTGGTTTTTTTATATACATATCAGCAAGTGATTTAATCCCTGAGATTCATGAGAAAATTGAGGGAAATAGATGGGATATCAGACCATTACTATTATTGCTTGGGGTTTTGTTTATAATAATTTTTATGGTAGTAACTAAAGCCTAATATAATACTAATTTAGTTTTAATCTATTACTACTAAACTCTATATATAAGATATAATAAACCCATGAACAATATCGTAGAAGTACTCTTGATTCTAAATATCTTGATAGTGCTATGGTTTATATATAAAAATAAACCACCAAAAGTTAACGAGGAATCTTCTAGTCTGATGCAACAGAATATAAATCACTTATCAGACACTATTACCAAGTTGCAGAATCATCTAAAACAACAAATTGATTCAAAATTAAACCAAAATCAAGAGAGTATGTCAAAACAGTTGGCTCAAAGCTCGAAAATCATGAAAGACGTTACAGAACGTCTTACGAAGGTAGACGAAACCAACAAAAGGGTAGTTGGTGTAGCTGAAGAACTAAAGCAACTGCAGAACGTCCTACAAAATCCTAAACAGCGTGGTGTATTGGGGGAATTTTACCTAGAACAAATATTACAGAATCTATTACCACCATCTTCTTATAAACTACAGTATAAATTATCTGATGGTAATATCGTAGACGCAGCAATTTTTTTAGATGATAAGATCTTGCCCGTTG
>QIKK01000027.1 GCA_003231925.1 Candidatus Saccharimonadota bacterium | reverse complement strand
TTATCCCTCTTTGCTTTTTCATAGCCACTCCTCTTGTTAATATAATTTAAACTATAGCATTAATTTTAATCCAGTGCCCACGAAGTTCGTCAGGAAGTCTGAAGGCTTAAATTATATTGTTTTGAACAATGGTTAGACTTTTTATGAATGGTTATTCACGAAATCATATTTAAATCATATTTAAATATGATTTAGGATAGAATGTTAATATTTGTGTAGTCTTCAGTGGAGTGAAGGGGGAGCGTAGAAATAAAGCCCCAACTTGCTGATCAATAACTTTCTAGTATTAACACCTGTAGAGGACGCCTGTAGAGGACGGACCTCTAGAACCCTGTAGAGGACGGACCTCTAGGAACCTAGAACCAATGCTCTAGAACCACTCTGTCTCTAATTTCGGTAGCAAAATCAATAACTTCAGATGCGGTAATGATTCCTCCTTCAGAAGCGGTGTTGCCAAAACTGTTGTAACAGCCTTCGCATCTCACCGGGCAATTTGGTCCTATTGCAAGATTAAGCCGAGGACCTCTTTCTGGCGTTGGGGCTGTAGTATTAACTAGATTTTCTATATTAGACATGATTACACTTTTCTTCAAAACCTAAACTATGGTTATACCATATCAGCGTAATGTTCTTTTGTAAAGGTCTTGAGTTCTATACGAGCACTCATCCTACACTCCACTTCGAAAAAAGGATAGTCGTTTTATCTACTTCTTTTTACTTAATCGCAATTCAAGATCGTCCATGGTTTTGCTGAATTCTATATCTAAATTTATATCGCATTTATCGGCTATAACCAAAATAGACCATAAGCAATCAGCTAGCTCATGTGCTAGTTTATCATCGACGTTTTCTATCTCTCTTAACCCATTCTTAGCCATTATAAGCTTTGATAAATCACCTACATCACCAACAAAACCAGACATTAGGTCTTGATCATTCCAAGTTACTCCGCGGGTAGCATTTACCTTGTCGTATAGTTGTCTAATTTCTATTGCTCTATTTGTCAAATTCATTAAGTTCATAAAAACATAATACCTCATTTGTAATGCAAATCTATACCTTCAAGGTTGCGCACTTGTGTAGAGTGGCGTGTAGCCAGCTGGTATTCTCTTGAGTATCGTACTAAAATGCTGAGTATATGAATCATTACAGAAAAACCATACATAAATACAAAAGTCTTCAGGGAGGTAAAGGGTGCCCGTTTTGTAATTCAGAGACTATGGCAAGTGCAGTTTATCAGGATGAGCACGTTTATATTGTGCACAATATAACAAAGTATGACTTGTGGGAGCTTCATGATGTCCAGGATCATTTATTGGTTATTCCTAAAAAGCATGTCGAGTCGCTTAGTGAACTATCAGATAATGAGAGACTTGCAGTTATGGACCAGGCAGCGAACTATGAAGCAGATGGGTACAACGTCTATGCTCGCGGGGTTGGGTTTGTAAAGCGATCTGTAAAGCATCAGCACACTCATCTGATAAAGACTGCTAATAAGAAGCCTCGCATATCAGTATTCCTTCAGAACCCATATTACTTATTTAAGAAGTAGATAAAAGTAGCTTTATTCATAGCTCTGGTTAGGACGTTGCACAATGTTAATATTGTGCGATGGCTATTGAAGGTGGGTCATGGGACCTAGAGGGATCTCTAGAAAACATAAAGAAATGCGAGATATGCTAGCAGAAATGAAATACCAACTTGCTGATCAATAGAACTTTCTCAATTTAACACCTGTAGAGGACGGACCTCTAGAAACCTCATTTTATTTGTTTAAGCGTATATACTGTCTCCGTAATATATTAGCTCGTTTTAACATCGCCGCCTTATCCCATATATATGGTTTATAGTTTTTGCCAGTTACAATACGATCTATATCAATGGGCGACTTCATGAAACTTTGTGTAATTACTTCAAACTTGTTACCGCTGTCACTGACAGCTGTGCCCCAAGCATCCTCCTGTGCACCGTAGTCAACTAGCTCCCACTCACGAACATATTCTAATTCTAGCGGAGTTATCTTCCAAATTGTTCCATATGCTACTGCACCAGGGTTTGGGCGCGAAACAAACATTTCAAATTTAGGTCCCCAGGTTTTGATAATTAAATCTTTTGGAGTTGCAGTTACTGGACTTGTCTCAGGTACATCTGTTCTAAACTGATCTGCTCTTTGTATGCAAATTTCATAACCAATCAATTTCCCTGGTTCTCCTTCTATATTTTCTCTGCCAACTATGGCTTCCATCATCGCCAAGTCTTTGTTCGTACCGAAACCAAAGTAATAAACTATATCATCTTTTGTATCTTTAGACATTTTTCATCTCATTCTTATATATTTTCTCTAAATAATCAATTGCTGAGTCAATTGATTTAAATTTTGGAACTCCTGTTTGAGCCCACTTTCTTATTTGAGCTCGATGACGAAGAACTTGGTCAAGATTTTCTGTTGTTGCACCTCCGTCATAATTTAACTCACGTTTTTTTATATATCTAACATGGGTTTGCCAGTGAGGCAACACAATAGCATCTGGTTTTAACCAATCACATGACGCACCAAGCATCCAAAAACCTATTTTCTTAGCTTGAACGGTAATAATATCGCACTGTTGCTCAATTGCTTCTATTGCAGGTAAATTTTCCCACCACGCACCGATTGGCATGGCTCTAGCTTTTCTCCATATTTGATCAGCATCAATCCAGTGTTTTTCATTGACTTTCTGATGCCTAACAAAATAACTTTTTCCGATTCCAGATGGACCAAGGATGAAATAGCCTTTTTTGTGCTGAATGTATTCCTCAGCAAATTTTTCGTACGTCTTTGTACCATCTGCGAACTTTAACGGTGTGCTTGACTTAAGTAATCCTTCCTGATCTTGAAGCATGGTTCTATTCTACCTTGTAATCTTCGTTTTGTGCATCCTCTAACGTAAATGTATGACCATCAACTGTGGTAGATAATCTTCCTGATGATTCTTGATGTAAGACTATACCAGATCCTTTATTCATAGGTAAAAATAATTTTGTAGTATCTCCGGCCAGGACGCGGTCTTTTATAAATGGGCTGAGGTTGTCGTAATGTGATACGCTCCAAACAACAACACGATGGTCTGGGTGTCCGCGTAAGTAAGAATCGGCAAGCCGTTTCATCAGTTTGACAGAGTACTCTACCCGATCAGCTATCTCATGTGGCCCTTCAACACCATATTTCTCTCTGGTCTCTTTTTCTGTATCATCCTCATACGCGGCCCACATTTCATGCCCTGTGCCATATTTATTAGTCATAAAATGTAAAAATGCTACTGAGTTAGGGTCGTCAGTATCGTGTAACATATTTAAATCACGCAAGCGTTTAAATAGTATGGGGTTACTTGACAATATATCTGCGGGCATTTTATATTTGTCTAAGACACTAGCAACACTATCTATGACTCTACTAGCAGTGTCGAAAGCGCGCCTATGTTCACTATTAACCCCTATTGGAGTTATAAGTGGTGCGTCACTTGAAATAATTATAATCTTTAGTTTCTGTCGTTCTCCCTCTGGTATACCTTCAATTGTTTCATTAAAAAAATTCGTTGTCCTCTCACAAAGCTCATTAGCTCCGTCAGGGTACAGTTCGCCGATTTCACCATCAGTTGGATTGCGAACGTCCTTAGCATTTACTTGCATAACAAATAATGTATCTCCAGGTTTAAATGACTCTGCTTCAGGAGGGCGTAAGTCTTCCATTGTGACTCCTCTCGGTAAATCAACGCTGACAGGAGTTTGAACATCTAGCGTGCCTACTTCAGGTCCATGTATGGGTATTTCTGCTTCAAGCATTTTCTATTTTGATTCCTAACATAATCTATATTAGCATGAGTTCGTACTTTTGTCAATCCTCTGTGCCTACATTCCACTCCGAAATGCACCATAAGCACAATAAACAATTAAAAAGCATCCCTGCGTTCCGTTAGACTAATTGTTACAACAACAAAC
>QIKK01000004.1 GCA_003231925.1 Candidatus Saccharimonadota bacterium | reverse complement strand
CAGTATCTGTTAAATGTCAAGTTTTGAGCATTTTTTCAGACCTTTTTGTGATACAATGAAAGCATGAGTAATGATAAGAAAAAACGACTGATAGCAAGCGTGGCTCGTAGCATGGAAGCTGAAGGTTTTAACTTTAAGGCCGTTAAGGAAACTCTCGAAAAGAAGCTTCATCACACAAAGGCATAATCTATGGCTGACTATTTAATAGATGATGACGGTGTCCTAAAGAACAAACTAGGTATTACAGACCCGAATGATTTTAAGGAGGCAGAACAAGAGATAGTCACTAATAAAACAGCGGAAATTTTGAACGAAGCTCAACAAACTTTTGATCTAGACTATTTACTACATATTCACAGAGTACTTTTTGAAGACATCTATGATTTTGCAGGCAATATTCGTACTGTCGATATTGCAAAACCCGATGCTAGCACGCCTTTTTGCTATGTCCAGTTCTTAGAAGCTGAAAGTAGACGAGTATTCGATAAGCTTGCAAACAGGAGCTATTTGATAAATTTGGACATTAAAGATTTCATCAAAGAAATCGTTATTTTGGCAGTTCAGCTCAATGCTTTACACCCATTTCGCGAAGGCAATGGTCGAGTGATTCGTCTATTTTTAATTATGCTAACAAATTATGCTGGTTACTTGCTAGATTATAGTCAAGTTTCTGCTGACGAGCTTATCAATGCGGACAAGCGTGCCTTTGAAAGCGATGATAAACTTTTGCTATTAGTCTATGGCAAAGCTGTAACCAGATAATTTAGTGTAACCTATCTAGTAAATTTGGTTGAGTTCTTTGCTTCTTGGTCACGGATCTCGTCTGCGCTGGTGCTATGATGGGCAGGCAGGAGGCCGGAATACTAGGAGTATATTCAGCACGAACTGCGAGTAAGGCCTTTCAGGCTTTTCTTGTTTCGCTTGAATATCGAACCTACGTTTCGGTTCGCAACTGCGAACTCAAACTAAAAACAGACCCAGCCAGGTCTATTCTTAGTTTGGCTCCGGAGACTGGATTATTATAAATATATTCCGCCCATCTGCCATAAATGGCGGGGGATTATCGATCCTAGCGACCTATTGTCTTGTAGAACAAGCCAGGGTCGCAGGTGAACCAGCTTCAAAATCAAACTAAAAACAGACCAGCTAGGTCTATTCTTAGTTTGGCTCCGGAGACTGGATTCGAACCAGCGACCTCGAAGTTAACAGCTTCTTGCTCTACCACTGAGCTACTCCGGAACACTTTGTGCATGAGACACCCTTTCAGGGTTTCTCATCGAAAAGTCGAATGAATCGACCTCTAAAGAGGCTAGCTTTTCTGCTCTTCCCGAACGACACCTAATTTTTAATGAAACGCTCTACTTCTTTGTAAAAAAGACATTAAGCCGAGCCAATTTATAGGGCTCTTCTGCGCTGTGTATAACACATATCTTTCCCTACTAGCGAAGCAATGTTTCAGGGGTAGAGTATACGGTTTTTTTGTGAAATCGTCAATCGCAATCTAATAGGATATGTTTATATATGGTCTATTTGAGTACAAAGTAAATTTTTTAGTTTTTCTATCTAACTTCAATAGATGAGTATGTTGATGAATGACGGTTTTACGATTTGACCCAGGAGCGCGAGCAGTAAAGTCATACCCCTTACTCTCCCAGGAGGATAATAAATCTATAAACTCGACGGACTCGGGCGCTGATAGGTCGCTTAATGTATCGGTATGTTGTTTAGGTATTATCATTAAATGGTCAACAACACCTTGGTCATCCCAATATGAGTAAGGGAATATATTAATAATTACCCTAAAAGATTTAGTTTCCTGGATAATCTGATCGCTTCCGCTTGAGATGTCACAAAAAACACAGCCTTCAGTTTTGAGACCTTTGCTATCTCTCATATATTTTAGATGGTTTTTTCTAGTTCGGGTTGGCATGCACTTATTGTAGGGAAGGGTTATAATAGTTGCAATGTCGTTTATTGAAGTAGTTATCTTAGGTCTTGTGCAAGGTTTGACCGAATTCTTGCCGGTTTCTAGCTCTGGGCATCTGTTGCTTATCCATAAAGCTTTCGGCAATACCTCAAGTACACTGGCTTTTGATGTGGCTCTACATGTTGGGACTGTTATTGCTCTGTTGGTGTATTTCCGTAAGGAATTGATTGATCTAGCAATGAATCTATTTTCTAAAACAGTTAAAGGAAGACTAGCCAGGTTACTAATTTGGGCTACGCTACCGGCTGCAATTTTAGGGTTATTATTGTCGGACTACATTGATAAAAACTTGCGAACCCCGATAATTGTAGCTTCGACCCTAGCAGGTGTCGGCATATTAATGTTAATAGCCGAAGCGGTAGCTAAGAAGTTAGACAATAAAGAAGTTTCTACAAAACAAGGTATGACAGTTGGTTTTGCTCAAGCTTTAGCTTTAATCCCTGGAGTATCTCGTTCTGGCATTACTATCACCACCGGATTATTTATGGGTATGTCCAGGGTTGAGGCAGCTAGATTTTCCTTTTTGTTGGCCATACCGATTATTGCTGGGTCGGCTTTTGGTACGTTACTAAAAGGCTCCTATGACCATAATGTTATACTTTGGCAAGTTTTACTTGGGGCAAGTGTATCCTTTGTAAGTGGGTTATTAGCTATAAAATTTTTCTTAGGTGTTATTGACCGTGTAGGGCTAAAACCATTTGCTATTTATAGAATAGCTTTGGCTCTGTTGGTGTTAGCAATTTTAGTATAGCTATCAACTATAAAAGATTAATCTAGAATGGTTTTTAGTTAAGCTGTCTTTTTGTAGGTAGGTAGATTTCCGCTAGAGTCATAAATTGTTAAAGGACCATTATTTATACTGTTCACTAAGCCTACTAACTTTTCTCCATATCTTTCTAAATCTTCAGGATCCCTTAGGGCTATTGGATGTTGGTCTATTGCTACCTGTGTTGTGGATTGTTCTTCACCTAATCTCAAGGTAGCGGCGTAGGTGAGGGCGTTACCTAAAAAACCTAAGACGGCGGGGCTAAATCTACCGATTACTTCAACTTCTTGGTCTAAATTAAAGTCTGGGGGGTATGGTCTATAAAAATTAGGTACCTTAGCACCATCTTTATAACGACCTCGATCTAGCAGTTTAGTCTTTGTTCCTGACATTGCGATATATAGTGATGTTGGTAGTTTTTTAGCTCTTACTTTTGTAGACCGTCTAAGTTTTTCTTTGACGAGCCCATTGTGGGCTGCTACAGCCTCCGACTGTATTTTTCTTAGATCAGTAAATGATCCTGTTGACGGGATAGAAAGGTACAACTCATCAAAAGCTATCCCTAAAAAGTCGCGAACAGGGACGGTTCCATCTTCTTGAAGTTCTAGACCTAGATTTTCTAGATAATCTTTTATAATATCTGGGGGTAAATTAAAAGACTTTGTGTCTACGGCCATATAATCAACTGCTTTACTAGCTATCAATATTGACCTGTGCTGTGCTCCTCCTTTTTTTAGTCTTGCGGAGTGAATAGCACCAAAGAAGGCTATGTCCAGCAGGGTAAGATGATCAGTGCCGAGAACCATGTTTTGACCACTTCGGATAAGTTCTATCTGGTCATCAATAACACTAGTCTTTTCATTCAGCTCATCTAATTGCTCTGGTATATTTTTAGTCATAGGACTTAATATTTCTGCCACTGCAAGTACAACATCTGGGTCTTGTGGCTTACTTGTACTAGAGTAATGATTTCTAACTACTGATATGGGCTGATAATCGTAAGTGCCAGGCGCAACTGGGACTAGTAGCCCCTCAGTGGTTCCGGCATTAGCCTGAGCACTTGCGTATAGGGCTTCTGCTATTTCTGCTTGTGTTTTAACAAGTATATTGTTTAACATTATTTATATATAATACCAAATGTTTTGAAAATTACTATATCTAGCGTAGGTTTTGTCTGGTACACTACTAAATGTAAATTAACAATCTAAATGCTGGAATCCTGTGTAAATCAGGAACTGTGCCGCAACGGTAATCCGCTTATGTCCCACAAGGAAAAAAGCAACCGGAGCATCGAATTCATTTTGTGCCCCGCGTAATGAGAAAAACAATTGTTTATCTCATGGTTAGTCCGATACAGCAATAATAACTTTCCCGAGCAGGAAGAATAGGTATTTATTGGACTTT
>QIKK01000021.1 GCA_003231925.1 Candidatus Saccharimonadota bacterium | reverse complement strand
GTAAAATATTGGACGTACATAAAGGTGTTTATTTTTGTATTTCATAATACATAACCATTATACCGCATTTATAGATACATTAACTACCAGTGTTTCAATTTAAGGTGTTTTTCCATGGCCAGTGTACTAGACACGACGCCGATTAGTAAACCAAGAGCGATAGTGCTAAATAACATCAGAGCAACTGTTGATGTTTGCGTAAAATAGCTATATGTCTGTGCAAATTCTGGTGCGTCAGATACTTTTGAGCCTAACGCAAAAATGAGTGTATAGACAATAGAGTTAGAAATAATACCAGCGACTATACCATACAAAGAAGCCTCCACAATAAAGGGCCCTCTGATATAACCGGGGGTGGCACCAATTAATTTCATGGTATTTATCTCATCTCTACGAGTATAGATTGCCATTCTAATTGTATTAAAAATTATCATTATAGATATTAAAGATAGAGTAGCTGCTGAGATAATACTCCCAATAGTAATAAAACGTTCCGTAGCCGCAGCTCTATCTATGGCTTTTTCAGAATCTGTTTGAGCACCAGTGTCCGTTTTACCCAAAGCAATCCTGTTGACAATATTTTTGTATTGATCAGCCTTTACCGTAGTAACCAGTTCATTTGCCCTAGATAAATCATTCAAGGTTACGTCAAACGACGGGGATAGAAAATCTGCTCCATTAAATAAAGCTGATGCTCGAATAACATCCTCTCCAATACTTGGATCTTTTGCTAACCGTGCTTGAGCCTGTGACGGAGATATGTACTCAACTGAAGCTACAAAATCTAAATTCCGAATTGCTTTTTCTAATTTTGCGCGCTGGTCAGCAGTAACTCCATCTTTTAAGAAAATCGAGGTCTTTAGATCACGTGATAATACATCAATGGCGTTAGAGGTAGTTGTATTCAGCACAACACCCGAAGAGACTATGACTAATGCTACAACCATTGTAGCTGTCGCAGCTATTGCCAACCATAAATTACGAGTTATATTTGTAAATCCAGCTTTTATAATTCTAATAAAAGTAATGATGCGATAGTATTTCATTTTAGTGATGCCTTATCCATATATTCTGAGCGCGATTTATCGCCAATTATTTTTCCGTCGCTGATAGTCACAACTCGTCGTCTTAACTTATTTACAATCGCAACATTATGAGTGGTTAGTAGAACTGTGGTGCCATGTTTGTTTATCTTCTCAAGCACTTTAATTACATCCCAAGCACTTTTAGGATCGAGGTTACCAGTTGGCTCGTCGGCAATTAATATCTTTGGCTGACGAACAACAGCTCTTGCGATTGCAACCTTCTGTCTTTCTCCACCAGACAACTCGTGTGGATAATTATCTTCTTTACCTTTTAGTCCAACCAAACTAATTACTTTTGGAACTGTATGTTTTATTTCTTTGTTGGACATACCAATTATATCTAGAGCAAAAGCTATATTTTCAAAAGCTGTTTTATTTGAAAGAAGTTTAAAATCTTGAAAAACAGTACCAATCTTACGCCTAAGATAAGGAATATCCCTATTTTTCAATTGCTCATAGTCAACGCCACCAACTATTATTTTACCAGTTGTTGGCTTTTCTTCTCTGGTTAGGAGTTTCATTATAGTGGACTTACCAGCACCACTACGACCAACAATGATAACGAACTCTTTCTTTTCAATATGTAGATTTATCCGATCTAATACGGGCTTTTTTTTGTTATAAGTTTTTGTAACTCGGTCAAATAAAATCACAAGCAGTATTATATCATTTTTTAGCTACAATAAGCTATCTAAATAGGCTTCTATAAAGCTATTAATGCCACCGTCTAGAACCCTCTGCACCTCTGTTGTTTCGTGTTTTGTCCTAGTGTCTTTAACCATAGAATATGGATGCAGAACGTAATTCCTAATCTGACTCCCCCACTCATTAGACTTGTTAGACCCTTTTAGCTCGCTTATTTTGTCTTTATGCTGATCAAGTTGCATTTGAGCAAGTTTTGACCTAAGAATAGTAAGTGCTGTTTCTCTATTCTGAAGTTGGCTTCTCTCGTTCTGTATAGCCACAACTATCCCAGTTGGAATATGTGTAATTCTAACTGCAGAATCTGTCGTATTGACGCTTTGTCCGCCTTTTCCTCCACTACGATAAACGTCTATCTTAAGGTCCTTATCCTCAAGGTTTATTAGCTCGGGTGATTCAATCTTTGGAATAACCTCTACCCTAGCAAAACTTGTTTGTCTTAAATTATCAGAGTTAAATGGGCTCAAACGAACCAACCGATGCACTCCGTTTTCACCTTGAAGCTTCCCATATAGAAAATCACCCTCTGAGATATCGATAGTGACACTTTTTAATCCAGCTTCATCTCCAGCCGATATATCCAAAGTTGCTATTTTTAGACCTTCTTTCTCTGCCCAACGCCTATACATGCGTAAAAGCATTGATGCCCAATCTTGAGCATCGGTTCCACCAGCACCGGCAAAAATACTTAAGATAACATTAGATTGATCATAGGGTCCTCTAAACTGTAATTCCCTTTTAACGTTCAAATACTGCTTATTAAGCAACTGATACTGTTTTTTTATTTCTAGCTCTAGGGATTCGTCATTAAGTTCAGCAAGATCAATTAAGTCGTTGCTGTCACTTTTAAGTTTATTCCAGAAATCTATTCTTTTTTGTAGATTGGATTGTTTCTTACTAATTTCTTGGGCCTTACTATTGTCTGACCAAAAATTTGGCTGGTGCATTTTTGCTAGCAAGACACTATTTTCTCTCTGCAACGAGCTTATTCTAAGTTTACTATAAGCTACTTCAACTTCATCTCTGAGTTTTAGATAATCCTGCATGTCTTGTATTATAGTATATTCTTAGCTTAAAAAGATTTCAGAAGCATAATCATGCAGTTTTCTTGCTGGCAGAACTGATACGGCCCCTAAAACACCTAAGCCCCATGTATTATCGTCACACAATTCTTTAAAAGTACTCGCGCAAAATTTTGCAGTCAATTTTTTGAGTTCAGCTGGTTGTTTATTAAGATCGAAAATCTCATCGTTTATATAATAATTATTATAACTACCAACCAATCCACCAATTGTCTGTGCAGATCTCATCGTCTTGCCCAATAAATGCTTTTGAGCAGCCAGAAAATCCTCCTCATTAATTATTCCTGATCGTAATCTTTGGCATTCGTCCCTTATTAGCCGTAATAGCGGTTGACTATTCGTCTTACTAACCTGCATACCCATCCACCAACCAGTATTTGACCCCATTCGGGATAGACCAGACCCCATACCATACACCCAGCCTTTCTCACGAGCTGTACCAAATATCCTCGAATACATTGTTTCTGTTAGTAGTGTAGAGACCAGTCTTAGTGCATTATATTCTTTAATATTTAGAGAGTGAGAAGAATAGGTATCTAGATAGAGATATATATTAGGAATACTGGGTTTTCTGGTGACAAAAGGACCTGTAGGTGTTTTTGGATTCTCCTTAGGCATTGAGATTCTTTTTCCGCGTTTTGATAGCTTCAAGTGACTTTTTATAAGTTTTATAACCTCGTCGTATTTACCATTAAAATTCCCAGCAATTATGAAACGAGCATTTGGCATTGTATGTGTTTTTTTGTAATGAACCACCAAATCGTCCCTCGTAACACCGTCTAGCAATTCTAATCTCTCCGGATCGGTCAAAGAACAAAGACCCATAGACTGTCTTAAACCAAGATTTATATGTCTAAAATGATTATTAGAACGGCTAATTAGCTCTTCCCTAACATTACTTTTTTCACTGTTAAATTCTTCTTGTAAAAAAAGTGGTGAGCTTATGGCGTCAAATAATAGCCCCAGAACTCGTTGCCATTCAAAATCGGCAGATTCAACTTCATAAGTAATGTCATATACACTCGTAGAAGCATTAGAATAAGCGCCGTTTTGTTCTAAAGCTTCTTGAAAATCACGTGCTTTAGCGTAATTTTTATTAGCTCCAAGAAGTACGTGCTCCATAAGATGCGCCGATTCCCACTTCTCTTTAGGTAGCATAAATTCACCAGCCCGAAAGTTTACCTCTGCAACCACAACTCCTGTTTTTGGGGTATCAATTATTAGCCCTTCCAGACCACCCTCTAGACGAACACGTTCTACTCTATGTTTTAACATTTTTAATTTATTTACCTTCTTCTTCTCTGTTTTGCCCTTACTCTACGGGCTGCTTTACGTTTCTGTTTTTTCTTGGTAGCAGATACCTTTGATCTAGTAGGACTTACTCCTTCTGTGGATACATTAAAATCACTTGTATCAAGTTGGGGCTCTAGAGTAAGAACCTTATCTGCATTATC
>QIKK01000015.1 GCA_003231925.1 Candidatus Saccharimonadota bacterium | reverse complement strand
CAATGGACAAAGGAGGTGGTTACGCCCTACAGCACTTAATGTTAAGGCCTTATATCAAGAAAATTGAAGGAAATATAGACTCGATAATCGGTTTACCAACAAAACTGCTAACTTCAATGCTCAAAGATTTAGAAGTAGAGTCTAAATCCCTAAAACTAACTTATGAGGATCTACTAAGCATCAAAGAGCTCAGTGATGAATAGTCTTAAGAAGCCTTTCTTAAAACAACTGGAGTCCTAGAGGTCCGTCCTCTACAAGTGTAAATACTAGAAAGTTTTGGTGTATTGCCCTTTGTGCCTTCAACTAATATGAGCATAAAGGACTTCAATAAAACCGCACTAAGATCAAAGATTAATATTAAAAGAGATATGTGAGGGGCAAAAAATAAAAGAGCTTATTCTTGTACTAAAGAAAATTGTATTTGTATAAGGGAGCTTCTTTGTGTCTACTAGTAGTGCTTAGATGCGTATCGGAAGGTTAATCTCTGAACTCCGTAGATATGCTATGGCAATTCTAATTGCCATACTATCACCCACACTTTATCCTTATTGTGTTAAATATTATATTTTGGTTTTTCTCGTTTTATCTTATTCTCCTCTGCTCTTCGAGCCTCACCAATAGTGCCGAATGTACGAGTAGAAAACTCAGCTCCTGGCATACTTCCTAAATGCTCACCCAGTCTGTCAGATACACGACCTCGTTTTGCGGTTCCTATGTAAATAGGCTTACCTTGTTTTTTCAGTGTATACATTGTTAGTTTTTTGTTATCAACCTGATTCACATTCTGCTTATTAAATTTTGGCATAACTTTCCTCTACTCGACCATTTATTGTTTAAACCTCTGGTAGCTTACTTGGTTTTTTTGTCTCCCGTCTCTGAGACTTAATAGCGCATGCATATATCATGTTGTGCTAATATAGTACATATAATTTGCATAGATACGTAGCATAAGCTATACTTAATAGTAATAATCCTTGAAAGGACAACAATGAATTTCGGTAAGACCATCGCAACAATGCGAAAAAATGCTGGTATGAGTCAGCGAGATGTAGCAACTAAGTTAAATATAGCACGTGCTACGTATGCCGGCCTTGAGATAGGCAGACGTGAACCAAACTTGTCAGTAATTAAATGCCTGTCAGAGATCTATCAGATATCACCGGATAGATTAATAAATGGTGATGTCGATACTACAAAAGAGGTCATCTCACCGCATATATTCAACAAGATGGAAGTGGATATCAAACCGAGGGAAGTAAGCCCTGAATTAAAACCTGATAAATTACGCGAAGTTTTGTTATATGTCCTAGGAAAAGTTGGTGCTAAACCAAATGTCGGAGAAACTGTTTTATATAAAATTCTGTACTTCATAGACTTTGACTACTACGAGAAATACGGCCAATCAATAACTGGGCTTAGTTACGTGCGTAACCACTACGGCCCGACGCCTACAAAATCATTTATGGAAGTTGTTAAAGGGATGGAAAAAGCAAACGAACTGGAAGTTGTGGAGACGAAGTTTTTTAACAACGTACAGAAAAAATATCTACCCACTAAAGATGCTGATTTACATGAACTTAGCGCAAATGAGCTTGATCACATTAATGAAGAACTGGTACGTCTGAGCGCTAAAACAGCTACAGAATTATCTGAACTATCACACAAAGATACTCCGTGGCGTGTAGCTAAACAAGGTAAGCTAATAGATTACAGGTTTGTTTTCTATCGAACCGATCTAACTGCTGTGACAGATCCAGACGATGAACTTTGAGCAAGTGCCAGAGTTTAGAAGTGAGCTTAAGAAGTTAACAAAAAAATGGCGCTCACTGCCAAATGATTTGCTTGATGCGGAAAAACTCATTGTTAACTTATACGTTGCACAAGAGGAGAAAGATAAGTTATCAGAATACCGAGCAGCATTCTTTAATGGCAAACGCGCCGCAATAATCAACAGACTTGATGATGGGACGGAAGTTGTAAAAATGAGGCTGGACTGTGCTTCGCTGAATAGTAATAGTAAGATTCGACTTGTTTTTATAGTTGTACGGATAGGTAGCACAGTAAGATTCATAGAAATTTACGCAAAAAAGGATAAATCCATGGAAGATCTGAAAAGAATCAAAAAATATCTAGTAAAATAATAACGCGATTTTCTAAATGCGACTTCCTAAAATATCAAACCTGCTCCGATTATCTTTGGTTGTTAAAGAATAAAAGGAGTTGTCCTCGAAGATGATGATGATATTGCGCGTGGCAGTTGCGTAAGGTGGTATAATTTATGTATGAATTCAGAAGAGAGAGAAGCTTTATCAGAGCTAGCAGATAAGTTACCTGACTGCCAGCGACAGTTTTGCGAATTAAAAGCTGGAGAGTCAGCAAACGGACAACCTGTCGGGATGATAGACAGAGATCAAGCTTCATGGAATCTTTTTGCTTCTGGTGGTTCAGATGAAGAATCAAGAAAGCTCTATCCAGACACTCTTAGTACTTCACAACGAGCAGAATTAACGGCCGTATCGGTGGCGATTGCTTGGCTAATAGATCCATTAGTGGAGAAATATAATAGCTTAAGAGGCTAGCTCTAGATAAACCTCATCCATGCCTTTAAAGATATAAGAGGGATATGTCTAATTATTATTAACGCCCATGAACAGTAGTGGCAACTTTAAGTTGTTGCACTCCGCCACTGTTAGTTAGGCTTGTATGCCTCCTACCTCTCCCCTGTTCTACTACGTGTAACTTTTTCTCTAAAACGGTCTTTTCTAAAGCTTTTTTGATATATTTAAGTGGAAGTAAGGAGTCATCTTTACCTGTAACTATGTTAACTGGGCAGGATCCGCTTTTTTCTAACTCTTCAAGTTCTTTAACATGAGAAATATTCGCGGATACTCCAAATGCTGCGATAGAGTTTTTTAAACCCGGGCCTAAATCTTTGAAAAATCTGATTAAAAATTGTGGATCGCCACTGCGTTCACGGAGAGAGGCTATTATTTCTTGAGTGCCATTAAGGACGGTATACCTAACTGCTAGATTTAGAGTGTTTTTTAACCAGTGTTCTTCTTTCTCTTTGACGTATTTACCTCTTTGACTATAGGGTGTAGAATGCATAAATTCTAGCCACTCCCGGCTTGCGGTGGCCTCTGGTATTATGCCTATAGGCGATATTTCAGTTATTGCGGTTAAAGAGGAGGCATCTTGCTGTATTATTGCCCCGATGTTAAAACCGGACATAGAATGTCCAATGACACTGTACTTATCTATTGCTAGTTTTTCTTTAACTCTTTGATGTGTTTGTTGAGCAATAGTAGCGCTGTCTATCCAGGGGTTAGTTGACTGGCTTGGTAGGCGGGGTTCATAGCTGACTACACGCCGACTTAGTAAACTTGCCAGGGTGGCAATGATTTTATGATTTTTTCTTCCTGTTTCTCCAACGCCAGGTATAAAAATAATTGGCTCTTTATCTTCTTCAATAACTGTTGGTGGTATTGCTGTATAGATAGGAATGCTAAACTCACGTTCGCCTACCGTGTTTGTCGTATGCGTAGTTTCTATATTATTTAATATCTCGGGCATTGACATTGAGACATTATGGCATAGATAGCTAAGTTAGGTCCACTATAGCCATCACATCAAGAATTGGTAGATTTAGATATAGCTAGGCTTAAATTGTAAAAATAGTTTATAACATTACAGTCTAAGTCTGGGTGTATTGTTTAAGTTATTACTAGGCTCTGGTAATAGAGATACCGCTATACATCTTTGGAGTACTGGTTTTCCAGTCATACTGGCTAGTTCCTCGTCATTTACTAGTCCATCGACACTTGGTAAACGCTCTAGCTCTTCTTTATTTGGTACTTTTAGGAGTACTGACAAATCACCATTTACGGCGTAGGCTATATGCTCAGGATCTGTTGGGTCACCAGCATCTATTACTCTTGCTAGTATAGACTGCCAGTTATCTACAGATTTAACTTCTTCGGGTGCTAACAAACGTTCCTGTGCCAAGGCTTCTCCTAAGTCATCTGCCCATTTTTTAAAGATTAATTCGTTGCTTGCTGTCATATTTTTGTTTTTAATAATACCACTTATAGTATACGCCTAAACGTCAGGTGGTGCTACAATATAAGATAGTTATGTTTGGGCTTTCTTTAGGTACTTGCAACTATGAAGAATTCCTCCTTACAAACTTTATTACACACTTGTAGTCAAGATAACTCTTGCTTACTCCACATGCTCTAGGGGTTAAAAATTGGTAACTGATATTTAGGGTCAGTTCAAGCAGTTTATCCCTCCCATCTATTAACCATCCCTAACCCTTAGTTTGGAGTGTTTATTTTATGCGTGAAGGACTGGATGAGCCAGTTAGTGTACTTTCTGGTTATAACAAAACAACAAAAGTATTTCGACCTCTAATTTTGACCTGGAAAGGTATAGATTACCGACTAGGCAAAATAGACTTCTACCACAAAACAAAAAAAGGTATGGTTACCCTGCACCACTTTTCATTGTCTGATAAAGACGAGACAACGTACTTTAAATTACAATTTAACGCCAATTCCCTGAATTGGACTCTACAAGAATATATGATAGCTGGCACTAATGAAGCCCACTATGCATCTTAAGGTGGCGTACTTAAGCCAAATACCAAAAAGTAAATTGATGGAACACGAAACAAGAAAGATAAAACAAGAGGTAATTCTTATGAACAAAGAATTACCGTATGTCATGCACATTGATTTGAATAGTTGTT
>QIKK01000048.1 GCA_003231925.1 Candidatus Saccharimonadota bacterium | reverse complement strand
AACAACCAAATAAACAAATCAACGCATCATCAAATTAACAGTTTCAAGTAAAAACAAAAATTAATTACCCACTATATTTAACATAGAGCCACAATTTGACTATAATAAATTATAGGATTTTTGGTTATTTCAGTTCGATTAGTGCCAGACATTTCGGTTTAAATGATGCCATTTTGAAAAATCAAGTATAAACCCCTATATCCTATTTAAACGCCACTAATCAATAGTATTGCTACTTTCTACCTTGCCCTTTGGGGTTGTGGTATTTTCGTACTATCAATTAGCTTCTCCCCTGTTCCGTAACTGAGCAATAAGTAAAGCTCCTGTCCTCTCTTGACGCTTTGAACGGCTAAAAAGAACCGCTAAGTTCAGGTATAGTGTCACTATAGAAGAAATAGGTTTTACCCATGATAAAGACCTGAACAAATCACAGATCAGCAAACTTGCTACCGGAGGATATCTTACCAAAGGTGAATCCGTGCTTATTACCGGAGCTACAGGATGTGGCAAAAGCTTTATCATCTCTGCCTTAGGACACAGGGCGTGCGCACAAGGTTCCAAAGTCCTTTACTTCAATGCACAAACCAAAATGGCAAGAATCGATGGAAGCATATTCAAACTCTTTCAGCGCATTGCTAAAGTGGATCTGCTCATCTTTGATGATTTTGGATTAGCTAATCTAGACAAACAACAACAAATGGATCTTATGGAAATCATTGAAGACAGGCACGGTAGATCTTCAACTATCATTGCCAGTCAACTTCTCCTGTAGCTTCTTGGTATGAAACACAGGCGAAGCAACCATAGCAGATGCCATTTTAGATCGCTTGATCCACTCATCGCATCGCATTGCACTCAAAGGAAATAGTCTTAGAAAAAAACTGTAATATTGTCATATGTTATCTTTTTTAAACCAAAATATGAAGAGGGGTCAACATCACTAGAATGGGGGGTCAGTATCTATAGAATATCCAGTAACCTCGAAAGTGTAGTGTAAGGAAGTTATGTGCTTTATAAATCTGTGGGTATAGCAATTACGGCTGGGTCTCCAAAGGCTTCAGCCGCTTTATCACTCCAGTTTTCAATTTTAAATTTACCATTCCTGTAATAGAGACGCTGAATGATGTTATCTACGTCACGATAGAATATCTGCTCTTGGGTGTTTGCGAATATTGCGGTAGGGTCTCCAGTTGCTTTAGGAGCTCCAGCCAACTGGGTCCATCTATTAGCCAATTGAGTCCAACTATCTGTCCTGAATTTGTCTTTTTCCCAGATGATATGCTGAATGTTATTATCATTTCCACGATAGAAAACATGTTCTTGATTATTAACTAACATTGCTGCTGGATCACCGGCAGCTTTAGGAGCCTTGGCCCGTGTGGTCCAGTTATCGGTTCCGAATTTTCCATCCTTCCAGAAAATGTGTTGAATATTATTTTTATCATCACGATAAAAGATATGCCTTGTACCTTTAACTAACATTGCCGCTGGATCACCGGCAGCTTTAGGAGCCTTTGCCAATACGGTCAAGTTATCGACTGCGAATTCTCCATTCTTTTGTGAGATGTGTTGGATGCTGTTATCGCAATCACGATAGAAAACATGACTCTGACCATCTGCAAACATTGCCGTCGGATCACCTGCAGCTTTAGGGGCCTTGGATAATAAGGTCCAGTCAGCTACTCTGAACCCTCCATTTTTTCGTATGATGCTTTGTATATTATTTTCATGGTTACGATAGAAGATATGACTCTGAGCACCTGCAAAAATTGCCGCTGGATCACCGGCAGCTTTAGGAGCATTGGCCAATGCCGTCCAGTTATCGATTTTAAACTCTCCATTCTTGCGTGTACTACTTTGAATATTATTATTAAGATCACGATAGAAGATGTTTTCTTGTGAATCAATAGTTGGGTTATCACTTTTACATCCATAATGGGATAGGATTGTAAAGAAGACAAAAGCTAGGTAATAGTTTTTCATGTTAATTTTTTTTAGATGACCCTTTCAACTATATAAAAGGAAAGTAATGATAAAAAACTAAGAAGGTCAGATTTAGCTTCAGAATAAATCTTTTATACTTTTGGAGCCCGAGCTACATGTTTATTTAGATAATTTGCCAACCTTAATGATAGCGCAACAATTGTTAACGTTGGATTTGCAACTCCTGATGTTGTAAAAACAGATGAGCTTGAAATAAATAGATTATTGATGCTGTGTACTTTACAATTTTTGTCAACAACACCTTTTTGCGGGTCTTCATGCATACGTGTTATTCCTAAATGATGCCAACCTCCTCCTAAAAATTTGGGCCATTCAATTTTCTTATCAAAAAGCCAATCATTAATTTTTAAACGACCTATTCCCAATCTTCCCAATTCCTTTCCAATGATTAAATTTGAATTCAATATGCTAATCTTGTCAGATTCTGTTAATTGCCAATTCAAACGTGTATGTGGTATCCCGAGGGCATCCTTGGTGTCAGCTAAATCAACTCTTGAATCAGGGTTTGGTGATTGCTCGCTTCTTGTATTAAAAATATGGTGCGAGGTTTCCAATTTATCACCCTCCTGCCTTAAACGTTGTTTTTCTTCTATTATGAATTTATCTATTATCCAGTCTGTTGAACGATCTCCTATAACTTTTCTAAGCTTACTTACTTTTTCCACTCTACTATCTAAATTTTCCCATTGCTTCAATTTTCCCATCGGGTCATCACTCTCCTGATCTATAGCTAAACCTTTAGAATCTTTCGATTCTATACGTGCAGAGTAGTTTTGCAACTTTAGTTCACGTTGAATCGACTCCGAAGTTGAAAACATCCCAAAGGCTTTAGAATTCAGAGAACCGTCGTAATACAAATTCATGTTTGTATTAGCAAGTAAAACCATATCAGCACTATCTACATGTGGATGCTCCATAAAGAATCTCCCAACCAAATCATTTTCATTACCTACACCTTTGTTTATTATATTGTTTGAGTTTAGAAGATGTCTGACATTCTGAAGTGCCCCACATGCCATAACGAAAGCTTTTGCTTTTACAGTATGAGTCTTATTCTTAAGGGTGGAGAGTTTTAAGTTATCTACTTGGTTTCCGTATTCGGTTAAATTAATTTTTGTGAGATTTGCATCTGTGATGAGCCTTATATTTTTTGAATCTATAATATTACTTCGATATTTGTTGCCAAATCTGGTAGGTGCACTTTTTTGCCACATTTTTGTTCTCACTAATTTTTTATCGAATTCTATCGCTTTTTTTTCTAACTTATCTTCCCAATATTTAGAGCTGTACTCATATTCTTGGAGTTCGCAAATTTTATGGGCTTTGATATAGTATGGGTCTAGATCACTTTTTTTGATCGGCCAACCACTATTTTTGACCCAATCTCTTTCTTCAAAATCAATATCATCCAAGGTTGAGCATTGACCCGTCCAGTGACTAGTTGTGCCACCAAAAAATCGTAATCTAGATGATTCAAGAGGATAATACGCCTGACCTATACTGTAGCCTTTGTTCAGGGCCTGCGTTTTTTGTTCATATTCAAAATCACCACTTTCTAGGAGTAATACTGAACGACCAAGTTTATCAAGTTCCATTGCCATGGATATACCTGCGGCTCCTGCACCAATAATACATATATCTGATTCGATGACTTTTTCTATATCATAGGAGTTTAGAGTTTGATGCATTAATTTTAATTAATAGTATTTTGAATTAAATATTTGAGCTCTGTTTGCGAAAGCACCCAGCCGTTACAAATTATTATATTGCCCTTAATGAAGTCGTTTTTTATCATGTTTGATATCTTATTCTCAGACTCTACATTTAGTCTATCAAACTTTTTATTTTGACTCAAATATTCATTTATAATCTCGGTTATATCATCTTCAGGTAAGAAATCATACAGTAGAGGTATATTATTTTGATTTTGGGAATCGCTACAAGAGGTGATGAAAGGTATTGTGCTGATTGAAATAACAGAAGTTACGGTCAACGTATTTTTTAAAAATATTCTTCTTTTCATTCAACTCTTTGTGTATTAATTGGTGTAAATTTTTTAATTCTACAATAAAAATCAAAGTTACTAAAAAAAAATGGATGACCCAGTTTGCCCATGAATTTATTGATTTTACCTACAAATTATAAAGGGTAAATCATACTTTAATATTAAGAATTTTCATGAGATAGTCTTGATTCCAAGT
Organism: Candidatus Saccharimonadota bacterium; assembly: GCA_003231925.1. Classification (GTDB taxonomy): domain Bacteria; phylum Patescibacteriota; class Saccharimonadia; order Saccharimonadales; family SZUA-47; genus SZUA-47. The sequence continues at coordinate 199 of QIKK01000048.1, read as the reverse complement.
AGCTTCAAGTCTTTTAGTTTTAATAGAGGTTTTTTTAGAGATTGGAATGTCTACTATTGTTGAGACGAATAAAATGAGTCCATAAAAGTATATTTGAATTATGGTAAAAAAAGTATAAGAAGTTTGGTATTTCAATTCTTCAGACTTTGTTCCATAAACCAATCATACAATTCATCAGTACTATAAGCTTTTGTCCATG
>QIKK01000032.1 GCA_003231925.1 Candidatus Saccharimonadota bacterium | reverse complement strand
TTCAAGTCGACGGATTCCTTGTTGGGATTGTAAATCTCTATAAACTCTTTACCGCTGTCATAACTAGGTGCATTCGGTAATAGTTCGGTAACAAGTAAAGTTGAGTCTTCGAGTGGTACGGTCAAACAAGAAGTGCCATCACTAGATAAAAAATATCCGCTAGGCAAGACCTCCTGCAGACCTTCAATATTTGGGCAAACATCTACCGCAATTTGTTTTTCATATATGTCACTTGGGATGGATTCTTGCAATTTTTCAGCGCTAAAGTCGACATTATTATCATTAGTATCAATAACATCGTTGCCTAAATCCCTACCAAACAATTTTGTAGATCCAACTGTGCTCTCAATATCAAATGCCTTGGTTTCTGGGGTGACAGCTGTTCCCCAGCCAACTCTATCAATTTCTTTATTGGTCTTACTATCTTTTGAATCAACTAAAATAACATGGCCACCAGTAGAAGCAAGTTTGGGCTTGAAAGAATAGTCAGAAACATAATTAATGTTTGCCATAGTAAATTCTTCTGTTGCAAAACTAATATATCCGCCCTCTGACAGCCATATTTCCGTTTGGTCATCTGGAGGATTAACACAAGTTAATGTGTTAAATGTCAGCCCATTGTTTGCAGGGCTGTACTTAATGCACCAACCGGTAATATCTATGTCTTGAGAGGTAGGGTTGAACAAAGAGATAAATTCTTCAGCCGAGGTCCCTTTTATTACACCGGCTGTTTGGACTTCTGCTATCACAACGTGATTATTTATTTCTGGTGGTAAAACTGTGGCCTGAACCAGAAATAATTTAGTGCTAAACCCCTGAAACATTAATGCTAATATCGTTAGAAGTACGGATAACTTCACAGGTTAAGCTCCTTTTTTTATTTTAGTATCTGCTGTAAGTTTTATAAAGTCAAACCACAACTTGTAGATATTAAGATTGTTATTCGATAATATTATAGTTTTTAAATTGATAGCCTGTCCTTCTCCACATATATATTATTACTACAAATATCAACAAGTAACTAACAATCACTGTAGTAATATTAAAAACTATCTCTGCGCTAGCTAGTGGCCACTGAGCCATTCTATCTACAACTACAACAATATACCCAGTCAGAATCTCTGCTGGCCAACCAATAATTGTTGAAATACCAGAAAATATGACTGCACCAAAACCAGCCAAAGTGGTTAGGGCCATGTCTACAGGTAGAAAAGGGAGGATTAACACGTTAGCAAGTATTGCCAGCGGAGAATACTGGCCAAACACAAAGGCTATTATTGGAAGAGTTAGCAACTGCGCTGACATCGTTTCTATAAAAACCTGCCGAATATTGCCAGGTTTAGAATCACCCCAATAATAAGCGTGCACCAGTGGAGAAAAAATTATAACCCCAACAAATGCGGTAAATGATAATAACCAACCGATGTCGCCCCAAGCATAGGATGGGTTTATTAAAATTGTTATCGCAGCTGAAAACGGTAATAAAATAAATGGATGAATTTTACGACCAAAATACCAAGCTCCAAGACTAATAATTGCGATCAACGAGGCTCTTGCCATTGATGGACTGTTACCAGTAATCTGCAAGAAGCCATAGATTAATCCAACTGAAGTGGCAACAGCAGTAAAGCGCGAAATTTTCTCAAACAATTTACGTGCAAAACGAATCAAAATTGTTAGATTATAACCACTAGCTACAATAATATGAGTTAATCCAAGTAAACGGAGATCATTATTTAGCTTTTCCGGTAGAGCCGTCTTTTGCCCCAACAAGAAACCGTTCCCCAGAGAAGCTTCTGGTTCCCTAACCGCTTTTTTTATGTCATTTGCAAACCAATCCCTAGTATCACGCCCAACATCTGAATAATCGGCACGATCTATTGAAACTACCCTTGCTCTAAATAATGTAGCTGGAATATTCCCAAAACCCTTTGATAACTGACCCTTAACTTTAACAATATCGGAACGCTTTAGATCTCTTTTTCTACTCGTTGAGACCCATAACACCCCACTAATAGATTGATTTTGGATCTTAACATCCGTTAGTCGCATCCGCAAATCACCTTCCGTATTGTAACTTGGATCTTCCGCAACACGACCAACTACCACCACATTCTTATTATAAAAATAAGCATACTCATTTTGTAAAGCTAGCTGATTGTTGCCACGCCATAATCCAAGAAACACACCAGCAAATAACGCCATTAAAATAGCTAGGTATTTTTTGTTAATAAGTGAGATAAAAGCCAAGCAGACTGATACAACCAGCCACTCTAAACCGGCGTATCCACTAATATATAATGAGGATACCGTTCCAACAATTACTCCAATGCTCAACCAAGCAATAAGCCACGAAACATGAAAAGTTTTAACAGTCTTTAGGGTGTTATATTTCACGATTCTATCGGAATAACCTGTTCTCCACACCCATTAATAATCCTCATCATCACTGATTTTTCAACTGGTGTAACCCATAGATGGTACTTGAATTTAACGGCAATTTGGCGAGCTACATATCTACAACGATAACTTTTGTTCGTTGGCAACCAACTGGACGCATCTGCATCTCCCTTTTGTTGGTTGGCTGGCCCATCGACAGCCAACAAATTTAAAGGATCGTTCGCTAATCTTAACCGTACTTTATAGTCTAATAGCTGTGCCCCCTTTTGCCAAGAATCGGACAAGGCAACAACATGGTCGATTTGTACTTTATTACTCATACCCTTACCCCGTCTAAATTGTATAATTTTACCTGTATAAGGATCCGGCAAAGTACCGCTCAAGACTATACACCCATCGTTGCCTAAACGTACGGCAGTCATGCCACGTCTAAGCATAATATCCCGTACATTACAGTTACCGACTGTTGCCCAACCATCGGTAAACTTAATCCTACTATAACCTGTTTTTGGAGCACGACCTCTAACTGCCAGTTCTTTTAATACTTTTACAGCCAACTTACTATTAATATTTTCCGATAATACTGCAGTAGATGGTAGATTAATTTCCGGCGTTTTATTGTTTAAAAAATACCCTGGATCAAGGCCCAAAAAGAGTGTTACAAGTAGTAATATTATTACAACTAAACTACGCCGTTTTCTAAGCTGTTTTGAAGAAACTTCTAACACTATGAAGCTTAGTGTAGCTGATACTTCACATGTTTACTATGATGAGATTTTATTTATCCTAGCTGAATAAGCCCGAGCCACGTCCACATGCCCGAGAATTTTCAAAGCACCAACCAAAACGTAAACCTCATTTAATATTTCTTCTGACATTTCGTGTTCTAGGCTCTTAAATCTCGCCTCTACTTGTTGTATTAGTTCATGCTTGTTGTTACTACTAGCCGATTCTGCTACTTTTACACCATTTGTAACCTCTAAAGACCTAGCAGATTTATCACGTTTAACAACGTGCCCACGTTTTATCAGGTTGTTAATATGCAGTGCCACGGTAGCAACTGACGTATAGTTACAACCTCGCATTATTTCACGGTAACTTGGGCTATAACCATTCTCGGCTATAAACTCCTTTAAAAAACTTAGAAGTTCAAATTGTTTTTTGGTTGGTCGTGTCTTGCTCATTTTTTAACAATCCTTATCTTTTTATGCCTATGCAAAACTGGTGAGTGCTGATGTCGTTTGTGCGGAATCTTTTCTTTTTTAAATACCCACATTGAATACCATAACCAGTTCCAAACCGTAAAGAATCCGCTAGATATAAACTGACCAATATACGGTGTTATGCCAATTGCTCGCAGGCCACCAACTATTCCTTGATCTAGTAAGAAATTTATCAATAGCAAACTGTAATAACGTTTAGCACTATCCCCAAGATCTTTTTTATTAGATTTATGCTTAAAAACCCAATATCGTTGCAGTATAAAGTTAATACTGGCACCAATGATATAACTGCTTATCTTTGTAGGCCAGAAAGGTATATGCAGAATTTTATCCATAAAGGCAAAGCTAGCATAACCAACCCAAAACCAAGCCCCACCAGAAATCATGTATTCCGTAAACTGGATTATAAATTTATTAAGTTTATGATTTGTACGCATTTTGTTTATGTTTATATTCTATAATTACTAACGCCTCAATAGCAAACAAAAGTGTTAGAATAGCTATACATGAAACACAGTGCCTCACTCCTTTATAACTTCGTTTTGTTCGTGGGTGATTTCTTGGCGTTAATTACAGCTTTTACACTAGCCTACATAATAAGAGTAAAACTTGACACCCGACCGGTGCTGGAGCCAATAACTGCTCGGGGTTATATTGGCGTAGTAGCAATATTACTAGTCTTTTGGATAATAATTTACGCTCTACTTGGTCTATATAAATCTCAGGTTTATGACAATCGTTTCAAAGAGTTTTTGATGATACTGGTTGGCTCTTTTGTAGGAATTTTATTCTTAATTGGTGCCCAGTTTGCATTAAATAAGGCTATCTTCCCAGCTCGCCTAGTGACTGTTTATGGCTTTATTTTTGCCTTTCTACTAACCTTACTATTTCGCACTAGCGTTAGGGCAATTCGCAGACGACTATTTCGTTTCGGGATAGGTATTAATAATGT
>QIKK01000045.1 GCA_003231925.1 Candidatus Saccharimonadota bacterium | reverse complement strand
AAATAGCTTTAGGGAGGATATCTAAAGTGAACAGAGGAAATGTTATTAAAGGTGTAGCAGCTTTTACCGGAGTAGCAGGACTAACAGCAGGAACTGTATTTGGTCTTGGTGGCGGTGAAAAAACCGTTTTTACTAATGCTGAACAAGTTGGAACTCCGCAGGATGTTGGGGTTGTTTATCCAGACGTCACAACTCCTACACTAAATACGGTTGCTAACATAGCGGATGCTCTAACAGTTAAAGATGAAACAAGCTTTGATTGTATTAAAGATGCAGATGGATCAACTGAAATTCTGACATTAAGTGATGGTACAAAAATAGTGGCTCCAAGAATAGTTACCTCTCTCCCAGTAGACTCCACGCTAAGAACTGAAGATAATAAGCTTTGGTCCGGCGCTGTTGCAAATCCAATTAGTGAAGAGAGTTTAAAAACCAAAGAAGGTGCTCTTAGAGCTTTTCAGAATACGGTCTGTGAATCACCAGAAATTGCCTCTATGGTTGGGAACTGGTTTGCTAATCTAACGGCTTTTGGGACTAAAGTAGTAGATTTAAACCCGTGGCTAAAACCTTCTGAAGGTGATCCCTCTATTATCAATGACAGAGCGAATGAATTTATCCCACAATTTAAAGACCCCGAGGGGACAACTGATCTAGAAACTGTCCAGGCCAATCAGGCTCAAAGAAAATTTGCAGAACAGTTAAACACCCTATTGAACAGATTTGAGAATCTTGGCATAAAAGGCGACATTAAGACATCATTTAACTATAATTTAGCGGCTGGAAATTTACGGGCTGGAGACTTACCAGAGTTTGAAGCTAATCCAGAGCAGTATGTCGGTAGGTTTATAATTCTTAGACTGACTACCAAGGATGGAAGATGCATTACATTATTGATAAATGTTGATGATCAAAGAATAGCAGAACCTGACGGTTTAGATTGTGCAATAAAGCCACCTAAACCACCTAAAATTACTCCTTCAACTACTTCAACCACTTTAACTACCACCGTACCTCCAACTACTTCAACCACTTTAACTACCACCGTACCTCCAACTACTTCAACCACTTTAACTACCACCGTACCTCCAACTACTTCAACTACCTCTACTACCACTGTACCTCCAACTACAACTACCGCTGAACCCAGTAAAGCTCATCCTGCAACCACTACTCCCGCATTTCAGCCAGGTGACAACGGTGGTAATACAACAACTACGGTTGAGTTAGGCCTACCACCACTTGCTCCTACAGACACGCTACAGTCAGGTACTATAGTGGAGATAGCTCCACCCCCATTAGGAGGTGTCCCACCAGTAAATGAGATTCAAGCTCCAGACCAACCAATGACGAATAATACCGTACCCCCAGAAGTAGCTCCAGCTCCACCCGCAACTACACCACCACCCGCAAATGCCAATAGTGGATTTGTAGCGGGCTATTAAGGAATAATTAAGGAGATATTATGAAAAATATTTTTTCTAAAGTAACAAAGAAAGTTCTATTTTTTAGTACTTTATTTGTAGTAACAATAATGTTGAGTGCAGTTGCTATAGCCAATTTTGGTCCGGATCGTCCAACTAGAGTGTGGACCCCACAAGAAAACGGTTTTGACTATGTAACCTTTAACTCCTTTACCAACGTACCAAATGGTATAGGTGATGAGAGAAACTTTTTACAAGGGGTTGTAAAGGGTAATAATACCTGGCAAGACCCTGTAAAGGATGTTAAAAATGGTCAAACTGTAAAAGTTAAGATCTACATCCACAACAATTCCAACCCAAAATACAACGACACACCAGGTCAACCAGGAATAGCAAGAGACGTTAATGTTCAGGTTAAAATTCCAACAGGGCTTACAACTTCTAAAGAGGTCAAGGCCTATATATCTGCGAGTAATGCAAAGCCAAAGAAAATATTTGACACCTTAGATATTACTAGCATTAATAGCAGTTTATTCCAGCTATCATATATACCTGGATCTGCCAAAATGGGCGGTCAGACCCTAAATGATAGTATCTTTACAACGGGTCTAAACATCGGTGATCAGAAGGGATGCTTTAAATACGTTCGTGAAATTGTCTTTGAAATGAAGGTTGAAAAACCAGCTTACAAAGTGCAAAAATCAGCTCGGCTAAAAGGTGAAAATTCAACACAATGGCGTAAAATCGTTAACGCTAAGATAGGAGACGACATAGAGTGGAGAATAGCATTTGTAAATGATGGTTCTACTAGATTAAATGGCGTAGAAATAGTCGATGCACTTCCTCCATATACAAAAATTGTCCCTGGGTCAATAAAGCTAATCAATGGCAATAATCCTACGGGATACACATACGGTTCTAAAGCAGTTCAAAATAACGGGAAATCGGTAAAGGTCGACATTAATGACTATATGCCGGGCAGTAACGCCTTTGTCTATCTAGAAACAGTGATCCAAGACGATCCGGCAATACAATGCGGTACTTTTCAGATAACAAATGTTGGTTATGCTACTCCCTTTGGGCTAGGAACACTGAATAGTAACGCCAAAGTTAACATAACAAACGATAACTGTTCAGAGCCAAAGACACCAGTCGTGGCTTGTGATACCTTAAATAGCCTGAAATTAGCATTAAATAAAAAACTGGCTATTGGTCAGACAGCCGAGTTTACCGTAGGCTATCACGTTGTAAATGTTGGCATTAATAGCATAACCTTTAAAGTAAATGGTAAAGTAGTCCAAGATTCAAAGGCAGAAAAATACAAGTTTACCCCTACTAAGGCTGGAACTTACGACATATCAGTCACTTTGCAAACAACACAAGGCCCTGTTACTAGCCAGGCTTGTAAAGATACTGTCGAGGTGCCACCTGTAGCGGATACTCCTTTGTACTCGTGTGAACAATTTAAGCTAACACGAATTGGTAGAAAAATTGGAGTCAGCTTCTTACCTACTGGCATTAATGGCGCAGTATTTAAGGATGCAACAATAATTTATAGTGCTGATGGCAATCAAAGGAACGTAGTTACTACAAATGATTTAGACTCAAATAATAAGGTAGTGAATTCATACGTCTTTGCGTCTGCTGACACAAATGTTAAAGCCGTAGCAACTGTAAGATTTAATGTAACTGATGCCGGTTCAACCACAGTTAAAGAAGCTACTTGTAAAGGAACAGCTGTATTGGGGACGAGCATTTCTCCTTCAGAAATCCCCGACACTGGACCTGGTAGTACTTTAGTTCTGATGTTTCTTGCTTTGGTTGGTGTAGCAGGTCTCAGTTCTTTTGCCCACAGACGATTTACTCTAAGGAGATAGTAGAGGCAAAATTGAACCCACAGAATTGTTATTTTGCAAGTATTGCTGTGGATAAACACTAGCACCTAGAGTAAAAATGTGCTACGGTACAATTGGTTTTAAACCAAAACGAGCTATCTGACTGACCGCTCAAAATATACTAAACAACAAACATTAACGAAAATAAAAGCCCCCTTTCCAACACAAAAGGTAAGGGGGCTATTGCTTTTTAATTACTGACTGGTTACTGAACGTTAATTACGGCATACTAGATATATATGTTTAAACCATTTGAAAAAGAAAATTTAATATTTATAGATACAGAGTTTACAGATCTAGATCCCTATAAGGGGGAACTGTTATCTATTGGAATTATTAAACTTTCTGGTGAGGAACTTTATTTAGAGTTGGTGGCGGAACGTCCAAGTACAGAGTGGGTAGAAAAACACATTATCCCGACCCTAAAAGATCCAAAGTTTAGCAGAGAAGATGCAACTGTACAAATAAGAGAATTTTTAGGAGAAACAATGCCTTTTGCGGTGGCCTTTGTAGATAATTACGACATTATTTATTTAACAAAATTATTTGGTGCAGGTAAGTTACCTTTTAGATGGGTAAGCATAGATTTTGCTTCTATTTTGTTTGCTCTTGGTGTTAACCCTGTAAAATTTTTAGCTGATCAATCCGGTGCAAGGGCGTTTTATAAAAAACTAGGTATTGATTTTAAAAAATATCGTCAACACCATGCCCTGGATGATGCTAAATTACTTAGAGATGTTTGGCTAAAAATATCAGAATAGTAGACTTTTACCCCTGTTACATGTTATTATTATCTAGATTTATATCGTATTCAACATATTGTAGAAATAGTGAAAGAAGTAAGAAGTATTATCTTTCAAAGATCTACGAAACATGTAAAATGTATATGAGTCGGCTTGCCGACGTATGGTCTCATCGTCTAAAGTGAGGAAGTCCAGTGGACTTACGCAAGGCCGGAGACCCGGCCCTGGCCGAGTCGAGGAGGGCCCGACCGCAACTGCAAGTTGACGGGTGGGTAGGACATCTTAACCGTTAGTAACCTCTGTTAATTTGTTGAGTTATGGTGTACAATTACGATTGATAAAATAATGGTCTCATCGTCTAACGGTTAGGACACCAGCCCGCGAGACCCAAGCCGAGCAAAGTAATTAAGTCATCCTGGCAATTGCCATAGCAACAATTAAAAACTAGAATAGCTATAAATGGTCTCATCGTCTAACGGTTAGGACACCAGGTTTTCATCCTGGCAATAGGAGACTCTCCTTGAGATCACCAACAAAAGTGCCCCATCAAATGGGGTATTTTTGTTGGATGGTTTCACTTGTGAAACTGAACTCCGTAAGGCAGTTCGCTAATCCCCCGTCGCTTATAGCGGATTATACTCCTAGTACTCTCCTTGAGATCACCAACAAAAGTGCCCCATCAAATGGGGTATTTTTGTTGGATGCTCCCGTAGGGGTATCATTTTTACTTAAAACATTTTCTCGAACTTCTTTTGTTAGTAAACCTGGCTGTGAGTTCCAATATCTAGAAATTCATAGAATTCATCAGTCTCACGATAAACAACTCTCAAATCACTACTTACAGAAAAAGCACGCAACCCTTTCATTGTCCCGATTAGGGTGTGATCATTGAGTGGCACACCACGAACACCTTCAATAAATAGGCCTAGCCGTCTTTCAAACTGCTTAACTTGTTTTGGATTATTGCCGACTCTAGCTCTAAAATTCTTTACAAATGTACGATGACGCCGAATTGGCTTCA
>QIKK01000075.1 GCA_003231925.1 Candidatus Saccharimonadota bacterium | reverse complement strand
TTTGGGCGTTTTCTCGTACCACGGCATGGCGACATATTAAAGCCGTAATGCAACAGGCGGGCATCGAGGGCGCACAGTCCAGCCCCAAAGGTTTACGCCATTCTTTCGGGGTGCTGGCGGTGGTCAAAGGTGTACCGTTGAACCTCTTACAAAAATGGTTGGGGCATGCGGATATTTCTACCACCGCCCTTTACGCCGATGCCTTGGGCGCAGAAGAAAAAGAAATTGCATCGAGAATGTGGGTTTAGTTTTACGGCTTTCGGCACTAAGCGGACATTGATGATTTATATACAACACAATAGTGGTGTAACTTATTGTCCAAAACATTATTTATCTAATGTCTTAAATTTCTCTGAATATATGGTCGTCAAACTCACTATATCTAATTTATGGGTGTCCACAAGCTGCTGTATTTTCGGATCGCCAACTTCATGCATCACAAACTGAGAAAATTCCTTAAAAAAATCACGTATATTTTTTTTCAACGTATTTAGAGTATTTTTTCGCATTACCTCTACCGTATGAGTGAAGTCAGCATGATATGACAATTTTATTGTTGGGATAATTAGAATTCGTTTACATTTAGCATCTGCACTATATATGTTTTCAAACCACCCAGCGTGGGAATTCATTTGACCAGCTTCATGCTTATTTATTTCTGATCGAGTATCCTCAACTTCATTTTTGCACTCGAGTAAGAAATATTGATTTTCTACACCGCACCATAAATTATCAGGGCCTTTTTTAATTTCTTTATCTGGGCGCTGACTTAAGAAACCAATAGACTCACCAATATCCTTTAGTGCTGACTCAAATTTTTCAGATGGCATCCCAAACGATAGATTTTGAAGAATTCCATCTAATGAAATCATCATTTCTCCATAATTTTCGTATTTTGATATCCATTTTTTTATACGCTTCACTCTATTTTCGTTCACAAATTCAATCTTGCTATAATTAATTCCCTCTTTGGGTTTTAATAGTTGCAGATTTTTTTGAAATGCTGACTTCTGAATTTGATTAGAGTCAACTTTACTGGTTCGGTATTTGTATCTGGCTAGTTGCTGTAAATACCAGCCTTGTTCTAGGTCATCGTTATTAAACTGGTCACATAGCTTTTGCATTACATTACAGGCTTTTTCGTATTCCCCTATTATAAAAAATTTCTCAGCATCATATTCATTTTTTAGCGTTTCATAAATATCATCCCTCTCTAGCTCTACATCAATGCCGTCCATTTCTTCAGAATAATACTCCTTCCAGCCTTCATCTCTTTCCAAAGCTTGAGTCATCAAATTAATTAACACCTGATATGGTGTTTTGCTTTTATTCTCTTCGTTTGCAAATGAAGCCACCTGAATACCTATTTCAATTTGCTTCCTAGTTTGGCTTGAAAAATATTTACTACTCAGTTGGCTCTTTGCAAATTTTATTAAATCGCCGCCAACCAAAACTATTATGCTGTAGTCTTTTTCACCCCTCACACTGCGACCAAGCCCTTGCTCTACCTTTTGAGCAATCCGTATATTCATGATGTCACTTTCTGATCTACAATCTTCTTCGTATCTGTCTAAAAGTGAGTCAAAATAAGGTTTTGAGTCAATGATTAGTATGCGACAAGAATTATCAGGCAAATCAATTCCATCGTATCTATTTGCGAACACAACGGTCTGAGAATAGTTGCCATCTTTTAAGTGTTTTACAGTTTCGTAAATATTGTTAGTAGTTGCCACTTGTGCGCCAATGCTCTCATATTGAGTCCTTTTACTAAATCCTGGCACAAGAGAAACAATACCATATTGCCTATTAGGGCTTGTCTTTGCTAACCAACTAATCACTGTGTCTCGCTCTAATTCTTCACTGATCAACGAAGGAATTAATATCATTTTCTCGCCTGACCATTTAAGCTCCTTGTTTGTAAAAGGATTCACGACTGAATTAACATCAAATCCTAACCCCTTTATAAAAAAAGAATCATCCTGGGTTGTTGCAGACATTAAGATTCTGTTTTTAGCCTTACTAAATGTTCCAAATTTATCTATTGGTGTTAGCGTAGGTGATATTTCTAATGTTTTTCCAGATATGAATGCTTGGCAGTTAGCTATTTGATCTTTAATTACAGGCCAGGGAAACTTGACACTATTTTCATCTATATTTTGCAGTATTTCTTTTGTTATTTCATCTCGTTTCTCATACCAACTCCAATATGGTATTGGAAGCATGGTATTATAATCACCACTTTCAATTTCTAAAAAACTGCCTTCGCCTTGCTCTTTTACGTCGTCTTCAAAGAGCCTTATTGCTGCGTTATATAGCGAGCTATCTTTATTAACTTTTATAGTCAAAGAGTCTTTAATAGAATCAATACAGGCATGTGAATCATCCAATACAATTGAACCTACAGTAATTGATTTGTTTGCAAGACCAAAAATAGTTCTGCCGTTAAATACTTTTTGTACGTGGGTTATAAGGATTTTACTGCCATTATGAAACTCATCAGGCAGATCATTTTGATTAGTTATTTCACAAATTGGGATACCAAATTTTTGCGCTTCCTGCCTAACTTGCTCTGCTAGATATTTATTTGGACAAACATAGAGGCAAGGCCCCTCCCCAGAATTTATTTTTGAATGTAACAACAATAACCCTATGAGTGTTTTTCCTTCACCAGTATGAAGTTTTATAATATTATTTTTTTCGTCTTTACGTGAGCTAAACCATTCTGTCAAAACTCTTTCTTGCGATGGTCGTAGAGGCCCTGTTTCACTGCGCCTATCGAGTGAATTATAAATTTCAAGCGGATTGGTTTTTTTGGGAAGGCTTTTCTTTTTTAATCTTTTCTTAAAATCAACCATTATTTTCCCTTTATTAATATGGTATTTTTTTGAATCAATCTATTATCATATTCTTAATAACTAAAGGTTATTGTAACGTCCGCTAAGAGCGCAAAGCAGATATTCAAGATAGCTTATTTTCTTTTATCTACAAGTAATTTTTTACCCTTTTTCGCCAGTTGAATTAGTTCTTTTTGTGATTTTTCTTGCTGGTGAGTATGTGTGGGGGTAAGTTATCCACCCTTTGCACACCGCTTGCGATTGTTGAAGTCTTCAGCCCTGTACAAAGCGTGGATAAGTTACCGATCGAGTTTATTCGTATACCAAAATCCGTAAAAAGGAAATAATCAAGAGAGAGCATAGTAATAATCTATTAAGCTGCAAGCATAAAGATAACCATTAAGATATCTACTTTAAATAGCTAGCTATCTAAAGTAGATATCTGTTGACATTAGCTAGCTAGCTAGATATCTTCTTTTTGTTATAGGTTGATTACCTATCAGGTCAAAAAATGTGGAGTTTTAAATATGCCAGTAATAGTTTTTGCATCAAGCAAAGGGGGAGCAGGAAAAACAACTGCTTGCACTATTTTAGCTTGTGAGATTGCCAAACAAGGAAAAGATAAAAATATAGGGGTATCTGTTATTGATGCAGACCCCGAGAGAAACCTTTCAGCTTGGGCGAAGATGGAAGGACGACCAGAAAATATTAGATTGTTTGATGATGTAACGGAAAATAATATTCTGGATGTTATCGAGGAAGCACAACGTCAAACCCCATTTGTTCTTGTTGATCTTGAAGGGGTAGCAAGTAACACCGTTACTTTTGCATTGAGTCAGGCAAGCTTGGTTATTATCCCTTGTCAGGCTTCACAGATGGATGCAAACAAGGCAGTAAAAGTTATTAAAATGATTAAGAATAGTTCAAGAATGATCGGTCGTGAAATTCCATTTGCTGTACTGTTTAATAGGCTTAGTGCTGCAATTATTACTAAGACAGGTAGACATCTTGCAGAAGAGTTTGAAGGGTCGGGAATAGATGTATTTAAGTGTTCTCTCATCGAGCGGGAAAGCTTTAAATCAATTTTTTCCTTTGGTGGTTCAATCTATACGCTAGGGGCTAAGAACAAGAGGGAACAGGAAAGTATTGATAAAGCTGGGGATAATGCGAAGCTATTTACAGAAGAAGTAAAACGGCGGTTAAAACAAGATATTAAACCAATAGAAGAAACAAGGAGAACTGCCAATGGTTGATAAGCAACGTATTTCACTTGATCTTGGTGAAGATAATATAGATTTAGAAGAATTAACAGGGCTATCCACACACGTATATAAGCCTACAGTACATCAACAAAAGGCTATGGAAGAAGAGGGCGAAAAATTAGGGTTTGTCAGTCGCCAATCAAGAAAGCGTCCAGTTAGAAAACGTTCGCCTTATACTGTACAAAACAATTTTAAAACACGGGTAGGAATGAAAGAACTATTGCAAGAAGTAAGCGATAGGTTAGAAACATATGATCAGGAAACATTAGAGCTTGCTATGTTAGCACTTATTGAGAAGGAGAAACTTAACGATCTTTTAAAAAAATATAATGAGTTAGTTACATAACCAAAAATAAAATACCAAGGAAAGCACAGCCAACTATTGCAAAAATAACAGCATGTATCTACGTAATTACGTAGGTGTTTTTTTCTTTTTACAAAAATTAATAAAAGCACCATCAGGGCTGGCAAGTTCTGGCTCTCCTGAATTTTTCCAAAATTCGAGCCATTCACTTTCGAGCGCATACACATCTAAACCAAGAGGGCGTATTATTTTTTTAGCGTTTTCGATAGTATCAGGCTTTAGGCGAGGGCGGTTAAGGTTGTTAATATCAATGAATTGTATATTTTTAGTGAAAAAAATCACATTATTTTCTTCAATTGTAATACTGTAATCAGGTAAATGATTATGTTTAACTATGTGGTTAAGCATGTGTTTAAATTTTTCTTTCGTGCTTGATGACCCGCATTTTTTATGTAGTTTTTCTAATC
>QIKK01000070.1 GCA_003231925.1 Candidatus Saccharimonadota bacterium | reverse complement strand
GTGATGAATTATTAGCTCAATTTGCAGAGGGGGTGTGTCTATTAAGTTGTAGCCAGTCTGACAATTAATGGCTAATTAATATACAATTATATTAATGAAAGACGTGTTAGAGAAGAAGATTAAGTCATTGCCCGTCAAACCGGGAGTATATTTCTATAAAGATAAGACTGCTCAAATTATTTATATTGGCAAGGCTGCGGTATTAAGAAACAGGGTACGGCAGTATTTTCAAAAATCGCGTGCTCGTGATCCAAAAACTGAGGTTCTTATTGCTGAGATTACTGACGTAGAATGGATAGAGGTCGAGACAGAAATTGATGCCTTATTTCTAGAAGCTGAAATGATTAGGCGATATCTGCCAAAATATAACATTTTACTCAGAGACGATAAAAGTCTTTTATATGTTAGAATAGACATTAATTCTGATTATCCGACTGTCACATTTACGCGTCGTCCTCTAGATGATGCTGCTAAATATTTTGGGCCATATATAAACGGCTATGCTCTTAAAAAAGCTCTTCGGTTGCTTAGAAAAATTTTTCCGTATGTTAATACTAAAAATCAGGCTACATTAGGGAGTAAATTATATGAACAAATCGGTCTAGATCCGGGCCTTAGTAGTGGCAAAACTTCCCTAGAAGCATACAAGAAGAACTTACGTTTATTGATGTCGTATTTACGAGGTAATCGTACAAAATTGATGCAAGAAATAGAAAAAGATATGAAAAAAGCAGCAAAGTCACAAAATTTTGAACTAGCGGGTTTACTCAAGAATAAACTGGTTGAATTGAAGAGTCTCAAAAAACAAATCATTTTTAGCAATAGAGAATTTATGGATATTAGCAAAGATAAGGGGTTGTATGGCTTAGCACAGATACTAAGTATAGAAGCGCCAAAACGGATAGAAGGGTATGACATTAGCCATATGAGTGGTACCGATAACGTTGCCAGCATGGTTGTTTTTACTAATGGTATGCCTGATAAAACCAGTTACCGCAAGTTTAAGATGCATCTTAAAGGTAATAATGATTTCGGGCATATTTATGAGGTTATAAGCCGGCGTTTAAGCCCTAGAAATGTTAAATCATGGGGCCTACCAGATTTATTTCTAATAGATGGGGGTAAGGGGCAACTTAGCTCTGCGATCCAAGCTCGAGATTTGCTAGGATTTAATATACCTATGGTGGGGCTTGCAAAGCGTGAAGAAGAAATTGTGGTAGACATAGCAAAATCTAGTGTTTTAATAAACACGGTAAATATCACAAAAATTGGCGGTGTAGTGACTGGCGGTGATAGTTTTAATATACTAAGAATTCCACACTCACACGACGTAGTAAAATTGTTGCAACGTATTCGAGATGAATCCCACAGGTTCGCAATAACTTATCACGGAGTTCTAAAACGTAAACGTCAAACATCAAGCTGGCTTGAAGAAGTGCCAAGTATAGGCGTGATGACAAAAAAGAAGCTGATTAAAGCCTTTGGAAGCTCACGCGCAGTTACGCAGGCTAGCAAAAAAGAGTTAGAAAATATTGTTGGTATAAAGAAAGCTGTTATATTAGAACGGTATATCGCACTAAATAAATAACTATGATTGATAAATTTAACTCGGATTTCTTTATATTAAACCGTAGCAAGCTTATGGATAGTTTGCCGGATTCTATAGTGGTGGTTACTGCGAATGGCTTACTGCAATCCTCTGCTGATTGTACTTTTGAGTTTAGACAGGACAGTAATTTTTGGTATTTAACCGGGGTAGATGAGCCTGATTTTGTTCTAATCATTAATACCAAAATTAGGAAATCGCAACTACTGTTACCTCAGCAGAATGATTATAAAAAAGAGTGGGGTGGGCGATATGATAACGAGGGGATTTGTAGTCGTAGCGGAATAAAAAATATTGATAGCCTTGCGAGGCTACCGACAATATTAAAACGAGCAAAAATAACTGGACTTTCCCTGGGTTATTTAAAGCCCCTTCAAGAAGTTGTTGATCCTTTCGGTTTTTACGCTAATCCAGCCAGAAGATTACTAGAATCAAAACTGCTTAATGTTTATTCGGAGGGTTTTGATATTAGGTCAAAGATTGCTAAGTTACGTCAAATTAAGCAATCTGTTGAGATTGAATCAATTCAGAAGGCAATTGATATTACGGGGGAGACGCTGAACAAAGTTAAAAAACTAATAGGTAATTTCAAGACGGAAGCGGATTTATCCAGAATAATTAGCTCAGGATTCTATAAGTATGGCGGTAATGGGCATGGCTATGCACCAATTATTGCTAGCGGTAAAAATGCTGCCACTATTCACTACAGTCGTTGTAATGGCAATATAGTAAATAACCAGCTTTTGCTTTTAGATGTTGGAGCAAGATTCGGTTATTACACGGCAGACATAAGTAGGACTTGGGCTGTGGGCAAAGTAAAAGCTCGACACAAAGAATTATTTGATGCTACCTTGAAGTTGCAAAACATAGCTTTTACAATGTTAAAACCCGGAGTGTATATTAAAGAATATCAAAAGACCATGGAGGAAGAAGCTCAAAAAATAATGAGCCAACTTGGGTGTAACGGTGCGGATAAACCTTATCCGCACAGTTTTTCACACTTTTTGGGGCTTGATGTTCACGATGCTGGTGACTACACAACACCCATTACAGAAAATATGGTGTTAACGGTTGAACCTGGCATTTATTTACCGGACGAAGGCATCGGCATACGCATCGAGGACAATATTTTGATTACCAAGAGTGGGAATAAAGTACTATCAAAAAATATCTCCAAAACACTTTAAAAATGTTATAATGGTGTCTTATGAACACAAGAAAATCACGTTTTTTAATGCGTTGGGTCGTGTCAATAACGGGTCTATGGGTAGCCTCTGCTTTGTTGGGTAATGCCAGCATTAGTTATCAGGGTCGGATTAGCGCTATTATCATATCTGGTTTGTTGCTTGCTATAGTCAATACCGTTATTAGGCCGATAGTCGTATTCTTTACTTTGCCAGCGGTGTTACTATCGCTAGGTATATTCATGGTCGTTATTAATGCTCTGATGATTTTACTAGCGGCGTGGCTCTATGGACCCCTGGAAGTATCTAGTTTCGGTATAGCTGTAATTACCGGATTAGTGATAGGTTTGCTAAACTGGTTAGTAAGTGTAATATTAGAGGAGAAATAATAAATATGAATATATGGGGCATAATTACAGTAGTATCGTCGGTAGTAGTAACTATTTTGATATTAATTCAAGTTAGAGGTGCTGGTTTGGGTGCTGGTTTGGGTGGTAGCGGTAGTAGTGAAATGAATACAGTAAGGCGAGGATCAGACCGAACTATCTTTCAGATGACTATAATTTTTAGTATTGCTTTTGGTCTAGCTATTTTGTTAGGCGTAATTTTGGCTTAAGGTTAAAAGTATTGGGAGTTTTAAGGTCTACTATGTCTTTGATTGACAGAAAAATGAGGCTCAAAGCCAGGCGTGCCTTGCGTAAACAGAAGCGTCAAGTTGAGGCCGTAACATCACAAGCCGATGATGGGATAGAGAGATTAGTTTTTAAACGTTTTGCAAGGCTATTAGCTGTTAGAAAATTTGTTGTGTTGTGGACAATATTAGTTGTAATGTTGAGTGCGGGAACTTTGTGGCAGGTTAGGGGGCTGGATAAGTTCTATTTAACCACCGAGGCGACTACTGGGGGCATTTATAGAGAAGGGGTGCTCGGGACCTTTACCAATGCTAACCCACTCTTTGCGACTAGTCCTGTCGACGTCTCAGTCTCTAGATTATTATTTTCGGGGCTTTTTAAAGTTTCGCCAGAGGGTAAATTAGTAGGTGATCTAGCAAAAAATCTTAAAATAGATAAAACTGGTAAAATCTACACTGTTTCTCTCAGGAAAGATGTTAAGTGGCATGATGGTAAAAAATTCAGTGCGGACGATGTAGTGTTTACCTATGATTTAATAAAAAATCCAGAGGTTAAGTCACCTCTACTTACTAGTTGGAGTGGTGTGGATATTAGTAAAAAAGATAATAATACAGTTGTCTTTAAGCTACCGAACGAACTAAGCCCTTTTAAATATGCGTTAACTAACGGTATTGTACCTAAACATATTCTGGCTACAGTAGACCCTGGCGATTTACGTAGTAGCAGTTTTAACACAACAAATCCTATCGGGACAGGTCCGTTCTCATTTCGGAAACTTGTAGTAGAAGGAAATGCTATGGGGGATAGACATGAACGGATTGCTTTAAGTAAATTCAAGGATTATTATGGCGACGTTGTTGGTCTTGACGGGGTGACTATTAGATCCTATCAGCGTAAAGAAGAAATGATTAGCGATTTTCAAAAAAAGAGTATCCAGGCTATGATAGGTTTATCATCCGTTCCAGACCAATTAGAGGGTCAACGGGGAGTTAAAATTATATCGGTGCCAATGACTAGTCTGGTAATGATTTTTTTCAATAATTCTAGAAAGAATCTTAATGTTAATATCCGAAAGGCATTAGTACAAGCAACAAACGTTAAAGCTATAAGGGACAGTCTTGGCTTTAAGGCGGTTCCTGGTGATAGTCCTTTTTTGAGGAGTCAGTTTTCTTATGATCCAAATATTGTACAGTTGCCTTATAATCTAAAAAAAGCCGAAGCTATCTTAGACGCAGAGGGCTGGAAGTTAAATAAGGACGGAAAAAGAACTAAAAACGGAAAACAATTATCTTTTCGTCTTGTTTCTCAAAGTTTGTCAGAATACGCTTCTATTGCACAGAAAATTCAACAACAATGGGGTGCTATAGGTATAAATGTTGACGCTGTACTACAGCCGGAAGAAGGCATTCAGAGTGGTGCCATATCTAAACATGAATACGATATTTTATTGTATGGAATATCTATTGGTTATGACCCAGACGTCTTTGCCTATTGGCATAGCTCCCAAGCC
>QIKK01000061.1 GCA_003231925.1 Candidatus Saccharimonadota bacterium | reverse complement strand
TCGAACGTTACATTATTTTCACGAGCCTCTTCTTCTTTCATTTTTGGATCTTCAAAATGATAACCCTTGAAACGAATACTTAGTTTAGACCCAGTATAATCATCAATTGGGCTTATTTCTGACAAGATTTCTCCAAGACCTTCATCGACAAACCACTGAAAAGACTTATTTTGATGTTCGACTAAGTTTGGTGGATTAATAATATCTTTTTGTTTATTAAAATATACTCTGGCCGCCTCACCTTTAGCGACTACCCTGACATCAGATTTTGCCATACTTCTCCTAAAAATACTTCTCAAGGGCTCAAAACAGGAGAATATATTTGTTTAATTTATAATGTATTTTATTGGAAGAACACAGCTCGTGGTCGAATCCCGTGGAACTCTAGAGAAGTCACCACAACTCAGCGAACATACTACTTCTTAAAGAACAATGCTACTCCGAAATAAGTGTTCTGTCAACAGCTAATAGTCCTAGAGTTTGTTCACGCTGTTCTTCCGTTTTACGGTTATATTCCACGTAATCTCTACTAACTTCATCTCGTTTAAAACCCATGATTTTTGAGCAATTTTCATTCCCTGGGCTTAAGGCACAGCCGATAATAAAAGCCGCTTGTTCTAGTGTTAGCCCAAGCTCTTCTGTACATTTATCAAAAACATTCTGCTGTCTTTCTGTAGCTTCTTTTCTAGACGACAGATTACTTATCCCTAAAACATAGTTCCTTTGTCCGGTATCGTGTCCCTTCGGGGCGTGATGAAGTCGATGAGAAAAACCGTGGGAGTGCCAGCCATCAAAATGCATAAAAAACCCTCGTTATCTTAAGACCTTGTCTGCTAAACCATATTTGATAGCTTCCTTGGCAGTCATCCAGTAATCTCTATCTACGTCTTTCTCTATTTTTGATAACTTCTGTCCGGTATTCTTTGACAAAATCTCGTTTAAGAGCTTACGGGTAATCAGACTTTCCTTCAAATCTATCTCCATATCACTTACATTACCCCTTGTTCCACCCGATGGTTGATGAATCATAACTTTTGCGTGCGGTAGAAGAAGCCTCTTACCCTTAGTACCAGAACTAAGTAGAAAAGCACCCATGCTAGCCTGTAAACCAATCCCAACTGTCTGAACATCATTTTTTATATAATTTAGGGTGTCGTAAATGGCCATTCCGTCATAAAAGCTACCACCGGGACTATTTATGTATAAAAATATATCCTTTTTGGCATCTTCATTTTGTAAAAACAGTAATTGAGCAACGACCAGATTTGCCGTATGTGGATTAACGTCTGTACCTAAAAATATAATACGATCTTTCAGCAGTCGGCTGTAGATGTCATAAGATCTTTCTACTCTTCCATCACTTTCTACAACAGTAGGTATTAGCACTGAGCTTTCTAATGTCTTCATAAGATAATATTGTAACGGATAAATTGGCACTCGTCAATTCAGAGTGCTAAACCTCTTATTACTATGTTTACTTGCTTTTAAGAAATTCTATGACTTTCTCTGTTCGTAGTCTGCCGGCTATCTCTCGTTGATTGGCAGGCTGGTCCAGTTGTTCCTGCATTTTCTTATCTTTGTACTGGGCTTTTAATTGTTTAATTTTAACTTCTAACTCTTCATCTCTGACTTTAATCCCTTCAAGATCGGCAATTTCACTTAGTATTAACCCAGCTTTTACTCTTCTTTTTGATTCTGGAATGACCTCCTTCTTCACAAAATCCTCTTCTTCTAGACCCGTATTCTTCAAGTATTCCTGATATGTTATCCCACGCTGTATAGCATTCTGCCGTACTTCTTGCAAGACCATGTCTTGTTGTTCTTTAATCAATGATTCCGGTATTTCTACCTTAGACTTAGCTGAGATTTCTTGTACTATTGCGGATTCATAATCTCGTTCGTTCTTTTGTTTCTTCTCTAGTTCAAGTTGTTTTTTAATATCAGTTTTTAACTCTTCGACATTTTTAAACGGACCGAACTTTTTTAAGAATTCTTGATTTATTTCTGGCTCTGTAATCTCATTAACTGTTAAGACAGTAACTTTAAACGTTACTTTCGCATTCTTAAGCAAAGCTACTCCGTAATCTTTAGGGAAAGTTGTCTTAAACTTCTTTTCTTGACCTTTTTTCAGCCCGACAAGTTGATCTTCAAACCCTGGAATAAAACTACCAGATCCTAAGACTAATGGATATTTCTTACCAGTCGCGCCAGCGATTTTCTCGCCCATCTCGTCAACCCCTTCAAAATCAATTATTACTTCGTCGCCTTTTCTTGCCGTCCTAGAAACTTCCTTCTTATCGGAAGCACGAGCTCTAAGGTTTTGAAGAACGTTATCAACATCTGTTGAAGTAACTTTAACGACTGCTCTCTTAGCACTTAACTTTTTATAGTTGGCTAGTTTTATCTCACCAATAACTGGTATTTGCATATCCACCTCCAGTGCCGTGAAGGGAACAAATTTCTTAATCTCTACCTTTGGTTGTCCAATCGGTCTTAGGCGTTCCTCTTTGATTGCAGCAATGTATAGGGTATTTATGGCTTCATCAAGAAACTCGGTCTGAAGTTGTTGTTGATTAATGTTCTTCTCAACCATCTCAATCGGTGCTTTACCTTCTCTGAAACCTGTCACTTTTACTTTATTAGATAATTTATGCAACACTTTATTTTTTATAAGAGATAATTCTTCTGAGCTTGCTGTAACTGTAACAGTAGCTAAAGTTTTTTTTGTTCTGTAAAGATGTAATTTCATAGTGATAAATTTTAACAGATTAAACGACTAGTGTCCATGTATTTACTCAGTAAAATTAGCTACTTTTTCCTTGAAACAGCGTTATCATTCAAAAAATCAACAAGTTGTTTTGAAGTAAAATTAAATTCTTTAGCTGTTTTAGTGTCTTTTAATACTAGCTTTTCGCTTGTACCTTCAATATCTACAAATACTATATATCTTGTTCCGGCTTTTATGGCTGACTTATGCTGTGCTTCTATCTTTTTATTGCTGTAGTCTACAGAGATATTTATATCCTGATTGCGCAGTTTTCTAGCTAGGTTTTGTGTGTAATCAATAGCAGTCTCGTTTTTAATAATTAAACGTGCATCAACGGAAGGTTTAAGTTCTGGCAATAATTTATGAGTATTCAAAAAGTTCATAAAACCAACATCACCAACTGCAAATCCCACTGTTGGCACTGGGTCAACACCAAATTGCCCAACTAGTCCATCGTATCTACCTCCACCCAACAACGATCTACTATTCTCCTTGTCCGTGTCAAAAGCCTCAAATACTATGTCTGTATAGTAGTCAAAGCCACGCGTCAGTGAAATATCAAATTCTAAATTTCTTATACCCAGGTTTTGGCAATTCTTAATTAACTTACTGAGCTCCCTAACGCTAGGACTTTCCAGTAACTCTTTTGGTAAATCTTTAATCTTTCTTATATCCAATAGACGTAGTACCTTTTGTGTTTTTTTATGGTGTTTAGTTATGTTATTTATAAGGCTCTCAAATTCTTCAGTCGTTAGTTTATTTTTTTTATCAATTGCTCTAATTAACTGAGTCGTTTGCTCCGTCCCCATCCCACAAGTGTAACCAAGCATAGTATTTATCAACACTCTGCTATTAACCTTTATTACATAGCTGGTTCTCTGTGCCTTAAAAGTTTGAAACAAATCATCAATAATATGCAACATCTCTAGCTCTGCACTGCTAGATTTTACTCCGAACAAATCTACGTTAAGTTGCCAGAATTCTCTTAAGCGTCCGCGTTGCATTCGTTCATAGCGCCATAGATTAGGTATAGAGTACCACCGTGCAGGATAGCTTAATTCTTGACGTCGTCCGGCCACCATCCTCGTCAGACTTGGAGTCATCTCCGTTCTAATTGTTACGCTACGCTTTCCTCGGTCTTCAAATGTAAATGTCTGATTATTTACAATCTCCTCGCTACCCTTCATTAAGTACAAATCTGTAGGTTCTAACATCGGAGATCCGTACAACTCGTAGCCGTATAGTTCAACCACACGGCTCCAAACATCAAACATCCACCGTTGTGCACGCTTTTCCTCAGGGTAAAAGTCCCTCGCTCCTTTATATGGCTGTAGGTTTACCTTCATAAGCTTTATTATCTTACATTTAACGTTCACATACAAATATCGGGTTTATTATTAACAGATGTTTTTTATATTTAGCACCTTACTATTATCTACAGACGTGTACTTGTAAGATTCTGCTCTTTTTCTATTTTTCTATTGTAGAAATTGGTTTTATTTTACTGAGTACAGCTCCAGCAGTCATAGCGACAGATCCTGCCAAAGTAACCCAATAACCAAGTCCAGTAGTAGCCACTCCGACCAAGGAGCTACCTGATCTTTTGCTAAGTACGACCAAGACAGTAAGTGCGGATGCAACAATAGCAACCAAAAGCATTGTCTTGATATCTTTATTAAGGACATTCAACAAAGCAGCTATCGTCACAACTGCTAGAACTAACAATAAGATTCCTGCGCCATTTAACCCCAGGCTAACAGAATAGCTTAATTTAAAAGCATTAAAGGTATACCAAGGCAGGAATATCCCCACTATCACGGCGACTGCACCACAAGTTGATATTAATATATTTCTATCTTTTTTTACTTTATCTAACTCCTTATTGAAGTCAAATTTATAATTTTCTGCCATTATTATCTCCCATTAATTATCTTTATAATACACCCATATTAAAAAAACGCATACCCAGCTAGTGTTTATATTATTAGGGAGAAGTAAATAGCAATACCTATAAATTATAAATATACCCATATTATTTTGTTGTTTTGTTAGGTTTCTCTCTATAACGTTTGGCTAGTGAATGAAAATATTTAACCCCACGCTCATAACGTTTAGAACATATAAAGTTTTGCGGAACGGAGTGAGAGAAAATTTGGCGAAGCCCGAGCCGAGGGCTGAACCGCATATCCCTTGTTATATGACCTGAACGGAACGGAGTAGGATGAGAGCACAGCGTGGCTTGAGTTGAGTTTGAGCATATCAATTCTACTTATCACGAGGCACTTTTCTAACTTCTACTTTAGTTTCACCAAGAATTTTGGCTTTAACAAGTCTATGCAAACCATCAAGGATTAACCAAGAACCTTTATTTTTCATAATATCAATAGGGTATGATAAATCAGCTTTCATTGTTCTATTATATTCTTCTTGATGGTTTTCGGAAAAATTGATTACATCATTTGGTTTTAAATCGTAATATCCATTTTTTGTACTCCAAAAAGGGACTTCAAAATGCCACTCCAATTCTTTAATATCAATTTTTTCAACGGGCACAT
>QIKK01000044.1 GCA_003231925.1 Candidatus Saccharimonadota bacterium | reverse complement strand
TATGATATTAGGCATTATCTCAGAGACCTCCATCTGCCTAAGACTCGTCCCCACAGACGTCGGCCTTTGGTTTCTGTTTTGATCCCTGCTCATAATGAAGAAATGGGAATAGTAAAAACACTGGAATCTGTTAGGAAAAGCTCTTACCGTAAATTACAGATAATAGTCATTGATGATGCTTCGACCGATAATACTAAGAAACTGGTTCGTCAATACGTCAAAGAACATTCTAGCAGAGATATTAATTTGATGTGGTTAAGGACCAACAAAGGCAAAGCTGATGCTCTAAACCATGGCTTAAGACGGAAAGCCAAAGGGGAATTTGTGATGACAATAGATGCAGATTCTACTATTCATAAAAATGCTATAAAGAATGCTGTATGGTACTTTAAGAATCCAAAAATAATGGCAGTTGCTGCTAATGTTCGTGTTGATTATAAAAAATCTTTGCTAGGACTATTGCAGATGTTTGAGCATATGATAGGATACCAGTCTAAGAAATTTTATACAGTAGCAAATTGTGAGTATATTATCGGAGGCGTAGCTTCTACGTATAGAATGTCATTGTTAAGGAAGTTGCACTGGTTTGATACCGACACGCAGACAGAAGACATAGGTCTAAGTCTAAAAATAGCATCAAGCGGTAATAGGGAGAATCGCTTAGTCTATGCCTCGGACGTTGTTGCTATGACTAGTGGGGTATTAAACGCAAAATCCCTATTTAGACAACGCTATCGTTGGAAGCTTGGCATGTTGCAAAATTTGTTTAAGAACAAAAAACTACTAGTAAACAGAGACAGAAAATATTCTTTTACACTTACACACTACCGAATACCAATGGCATTTTTAGGAGAGATAATGTTGATACTTGAGCCTGTAATGATTGGCTACGTTTTATATCTGAGCATTCAGTATAATGAACTTGGTTTTTTTGCTGGTGCCTACCTTACTATAGTGTTATATCTGCTTTTTACAGTATGGCAGGATGAGCATCTTGGTTTTGTAAAGAGAGCCACTTTTTCTGTGTATTTACCAATTATGTATTTTGTTTTTTATCTTATGAATATAATTCAGCTATTCGCCATTATTAAATGCATAGTACAGCCAGATAAGGTATTACTTAAGTCTCAAGTTAGTAGTACCTGGACTTCCCCAGAAAGAGCTAAGGGATAATTTTGGTCTGGTGGTTATTAATTGTGTCGTTGCCGGGCAGTAGTTGATGTGCACAGTGTCTGTAGCATAATTCATATAGTATTTATATCGTAATACTATTAAAAGTAAATATCTACATTGAGTATTTTTGTTTCCCCCTCTCATTTATATTCTGAAGATCTAGAAAAACATCGTATTGAACGATGCTTTATTCAAGGAGTTGTTTTATAAAATCCATGGTGCCTCTTAAATTTTGTGTATATTTAGATGTATTTGGTAGATCTAGGTTTTGGATTTTATGCCACACTATTCTAATTAGTTGTTTAAGTTCTTTCTCTTCCTTTTTGTCAAAATTAACGTATAGTGGGTCAACAATTTTGCCGTTTTGATCAGGTTCTACAAATTCTAGACGGGCAGATGCTACTTTATAGTTTTGCCAGCTATGGGAGCCCTCTATTAGTATTTTATAAAAGTACAATTGCTGTTTATACTTGAGTAGTTTTATTGATTTCTCCCATTTAGTGTATGTTTTACCCGTTTTGAAATCTATAATGTTAACAATTTTGCTTTTCTTATCAATCTCTAAGCGGTCAATTTTACCGCTTAGATGGGCTTTCCCCAGCAAGACTCCTTCTTTTCGGAAATCTACCTCAGTTTCCGCATAGCTTTTAAGAGTCTCTTTCCTTGCCTGCGCATAAAGTCTCAAGGCCTGATGGCCACGCTTACGAAAATAATCCATACGATTTTTAGGAATGTAGCGTTTGTTGAGCCGTTTATCGAATTCTTTTGTTAGTTTATTAATGGTCACTGGGGTATTTTTAATAATCTTATGCTGGTACCACTCAAGTGTTTCATGAATGGCGTTACCGAATTCTCCATCCTCACCAGGTGCTTGCGGAAAACGTAGTAGAGTCTGCAGTAGAAATATTTCAGGGCCACCATACTCCATATCAATAAATGCATTTAAATGTGTCGGGCTCATCTGATATTTATCTAGTCGTGGCTTTAATAGGCTTTTTAGATTGGCTTCTAGCTGTAAATGTCTGCTATGCCACATCGTGTCTATGTTTCTGATAGCTTCATCTGCCGTAAAAGCTGTTTTAAGAACCTTTTGCATGGCTTTGGGTAATATTGTGCTTTTCCGTGTACCGTCATCTTCATGTTCCAGGAAATATTTCACAGCTTCAGTAGGCTTACCATTGTCCTTGCTAGCGTGAGATGTCAGGTATAGCCCGTGCTTTGCTCTAGTTATTGCCACGAATAATATTCGCCGTAGTTCGTCCTCGCTACTACCCTGGTATCGTATCTGCTGTAGGTTGGCAGGTAAAGATATTTTGTTAGAATTTACACGAGCTTTTTTACCCCATATATCATCGTGAACAGATAACAAAAATACATGTTCAAACTCAAGACCCTTGGCCTTGTATACGGTCATAAGCTGTACTGACTTATTGGCTTGTGCGATCGGGTGTGTGTTGATAAGTGGCTCCCCTGCTGACTCATAAGCGGTCACAAAATCCAAAAAATCTTGTAGTTTTAATAGTTTATCTTCGCCAACTTGGTGTGCACGGATATGCTCACGGATAGTCGATAAGCTCGTCAGTGTTTCATAATATTTGAGTGGGCTACTGTTTTTATCTGCAAAGTAAAAGCCCTTCAAGGGTGATGTGTAGCTAGTCTTCTCGTCAAGTTGTATTGGGGCACTACCAGTTAGGTAATCAAGTATGTACTCTAACGGTTCTTGTACGCTTTTTATACCTAGAGCTATGTAAAACATAACGTGCTGAGCCAATTTGTCGTTATCTAAGGCGGTTTTTACCCATGATGTCTTCTCGTTAGCTGTTCGGCAAGTCCAATTGACTTTCCAGATGTCTTGTACTGATATTTGATAGAAATCTAGCGATAAAACTTGTGGCATCAACTGGTTTATCTTTACTTCATCGCCGTCTCTACTAGCAATTATCAGCTCAATCATTATAACGAAGGCCCGCATTAGTGGAGTGTGCAAAATGTTTTCGCGTTTTTCGTACGAAACGGGCGTATTGTTGGTAGCTAGGAATGGCACTAAGTTCTCTAACAATTTATGTCTTGGTGCAAGAACGGCAATTTCATCTGGGCTTAGGCCGTTTTTTATAAGTTTTTGGATTTGATTAGCAACCCAAGCGTTCTCGTTTGCCTCCCCGCTAAATTCTCGACGCTGTATTACAGCGTTTTTTGATAGGTTTTTAGAGCTGGCAGTTAGAGTTTTTTCTATGCCGTTCAGATTATGGTGTAGACGAGATTCTATTTGTTTGGCTATGTTATGTGCAGTATGGATGATGTCAGCATGTGATCGATAGTTCTCTGTTAAGTTTACAATCGTAACATCACGGAAAGACTTAATAAATGCTAACATATTACTAACTCGTGCTCCCTGGAAAGCGTATATTGCCTGGTCATCATCACCAACGGCAAAGATGTTTGGACGTCCCTCGTTGACGGGATTGTTAGCAAGTTGAATAACCAGTTCAAATTGGGCAGCGTTGGTATCCTGGAATTCATCTAGTAGTATAAATTGATATTTTTCTTGTAGATTAAAACGAAGCTCATCTTTATTTTTCAGAGCATCAATTGTGCGAAGTATCATATCATCGTAGTCATATAATTGTTGTTTTAGCAGTCTATCCTGATATTTCTCGTAGACGTTAGCCAACTCTGCTAAGCGTAAATGCTGTCTCTCATCTGTCAATCTAAACTGATTATTGCTATCCCTTGTTAGCCAAGAGTTTTTCCAGTTGGTCAATGGTGATGATTTACCAATGTCCACTGCCTTTGCCATGGCCTTTTCAAGCTCCTCGTAAGCAATACCAGCTAGGCCACTACTGTCTTTTAAAATTTTTAAAATACCGCTGAACAATTCTAAAGATTTGTCTACCTTAGACGGAAAACGCACAACATTAGCTAGATGCTTTGCTATTTTAGGACTAAATTTGTGAACTTGTTGTAAATTATCGTCAGCTAGCTCTCTAAGTGATTCTGGCGTAAATAGACTGCGCTTTAAATCGCTAATGGTGCTAGAAACATACTTTATGTAATGTCTTGCATCGATGAGTGGACTGTTGAATTGTAGCTTGTTTACTATAGACTCAACAATTTGGAATCTCTGTAAATCATCAATCGGTCGTTCTATTCTGGTGTCTTCGCCAGTTTGAAGATTTATTGATTCAAAATATTCTGGGTAACTACGTATTATGTCACTACCAAATCCGTGATATGTATTAATATGCACGTCATAGGCATCGGCGCCAATCATAGAGCTTAGTCGTTCTCGCATATTTTGTGCTGCGTTTTCCGTAAATGTTAGGCACAGAATATTTTGGGCATTAGCATCTGTCTTTTGTAAAATATTTGCAATTCTTGCCGATAGTAATTGAGTTTTACCAGTTCCCGGTCCAGCCAAAACAAGTAGCGGTCCATAAATTTGTTCCACTGCGACTTGTTGCTGTTTGTTTAACGCAATATCAGATGCCATAACTTCTATTGTACAGTGTTTTGTAGTAGCTTTTATAGCACTTAGATTATCCCTACCTTGGTTTAAAATAATTTTAGAATTTACCCCGACTCATACTTGCTGTATTTTTATTGACTATGTTCATCGCCTATTTGGTCTGTATCTTCGATTTAAAATACTCCCAAGTACCAAATATAAGTTATTTTATTTATTAAAAAAAGACAGTATTTTTTATGTAATTATTGGTAGGTTATAAGGCTTGGCTTAGGGGTGTGAGTCATGGTTTGTTTAGGCGTGGGGGTAGGCTTATCCTCGTTGAAAAAGTTTTTCCAGCCCATATAAATGTTAGGATTCAATCCGCTCTTTAATGTATTCCAGGTATCATTCTTCTGACTTAATGTTCCGTGTCCGTCCATCTGTATTACAAACCCTAACTCTTTTCTGCTGGTGTTTAGCCTAACTCTATTTAGAATCATATCTAATCTAAATTGATGTACGACAAATATCTTCTGCGGTAAGTTATTTTCTTTAACTAGATCAGCAAGCCACTTACTAGTTTGATTAATTTCCGTCGCAGTAACGGAACCGATAGATTTCAAATGACGGTCTTGAGCAGTCAACAAACGCCATTCAGGATCAAGTGCTAGCCCGACATGGGGCTCTTTTAAAAGCTCTTTATATAGCTTGGCTTGTTGCAAAAAAGTACTTCGTCCTGGCTGTAAATC
>QIKK01000076.1 GCA_003231925.1 Candidatus Saccharimonadota bacterium | reverse complement strand
CTTTTTATCATGGTTTTGACGCTAGTGCTGATTCTCAGACTATCGGTAATCTAGCCGCAATGATGGTGGATAAAGTTTTTATACGTCATGGTTGGACTGCTGTGTTGCTGGCTGGAGGAGCAACAAGTTTAATTGGTGATCCGGGGGGCAAGGATAAAGAGAGAAAGCTACAAACAGAAAAAACTATTGCCAAGAACGTCACAAAAGCCGAACTTCAACTAAAAAAAATAATAGGAGCCTTCAACTAAAAAAAATAATAGGAGCGGATAAGTTTAAACTTGTCAATAATATTGACTGGACTAAAGATATTAGTGTTTTGGATTTTTTACGTAATGTTGGCAAGTACTACTCTATGACTCCTCTAATCCAAAGAGATTATATAGCAAAGAGATTAGGAGAAGGTGGCTCGGGTATATCCTACGCTGAGTTTTCATATACTTTGCTTCAAGGTATGGATTTTCTGTACTTATACGATAAATACAATGTAACCATGCAACTTGGGGGCTCTGATCAATGGGGCAACTGTTTATCAGGAGTAGAACTAATCAGAAAGGCTAGAGGCACAGTCGTTCATACCATGACTCTACCTTTAATAATTAATAAGGCAACAGGCAAAAAGTTTGGTAAAAGTGAAGAAGGTGCTGTTTGGCTAGACGAGAGTAAAACTAGTGTTTTTAAGTTCTTTCAGTTTTGGATAAATGTAGACGATGCTGTAGTAGAGGAGTATTTAAAAGTATACACGGAGCTTAATAAACAGAACATTGAAGAGATAATGGACAAGCATAGCCTAAACCGTTCAGAACGAATTGCCCAAAAAGCTTTGGCTAGTGAGGTCACAAAAATAGTACACGGTAAAGACAGGTCAGGTTCTGTTAGAAAACTGAGTGAAGTTTTATTTGATGGGAAAAGCTACCAAGACCTAAATGAGAAAGATTTTGAAGAGTTAAAAGAGGAGCTAGGCGTAGTTAAATTAACAGATAAAAGTGACGTTATTAGTTTACTCGTCGAGTCTAATCTGGCCACCTCTAAAGGAGATGCAAGACGGCTGATTGCAAGTGGAGCAATCTATCTTAATGGGAATAAAGTTGAGTCAGACTATCTGGTTTCTGACAAAGATTTTAACAATGGCTATTTTATACTTCGACGTGGCAAGAATGACACAATATTAGTGCAGAAGACTTAAATCTGCTACACTCTGACAAGTTATGACAAAAACATTAAAAAAGGCAGACCAATATAATGATACTGCACATAATTATTTGCGATATTGGGATGGTAGAGATTACGAACAAGCCTCAGAAGAGATTGCAATTAGATGCTTACTAAAAGGTATGAAATTCAATAAATCTATAGATGTTGGTGGCGGATACGGACGGTTGTCTGTAATACTTAGAGATTACTCTAGTCACGTAACTTTAGTCGAGCCTTCTCAACAACAGCTGGATATAGCTCACCAGTTTTTAAAGGGTAAATCTAAGATTGATACTAGACTGGCTCAGGCCGAGAAACTACCATTTGATGATGGAGAAGTTGATTTAGCGATGATATTTAGGGTGATACATCACATACCAGACCCTATACCGGCTTTTCAAGAAATTTATCGAGTGCTTAAGAAGGATGGATATTTCTTGATTGAATTTGCTAATTATTGTAATTTTAAAAATCGTTTTAAATATGCAGTTAAGTTTCAAAAAATGCCCATTGACCCTGTAGATATTCGTAGTGATGAAAATAAGAAAGAAAATTCGATCCCCTTTGTTAACCATAATCCCGTAACAGTCCGCAAACAGCTTGCTCAGACTGGTTTTAAAATAGAGAGGATATTGTCAGTTTCTAATTTCCGTTCGCCAACAATTAAAAAAATTATCCCTAGTTCAGTATTAGTAAAGTTAGAAAAACTAGTTCAGAAGCCACTCGCTAAGACTTATTTTGGTCCGTCTACTATATATTTACTTAAGAAAGTTTAGTTAAATTCTTCAGCTATACTGTTAGCATCTCTGTCGATTCGTTTTTTTGCCACCCATTTGGATAAAGGTCCAATAACAGGTCTTGTAAATGC
Source organism: Candidatus Saccharimonadota bacterium (assembly GCA_003231925.1). Taxonomy (GTDB): domain Bacteria; phylum Patescibacteriota; class Saccharimonadia; order Saccharimonadales; family SZUA-47; genus SZUA-47. The sequence continues at coordinate 3,661 of QIKK01000076.1, read as the reverse complement.
TACCAACGAAGATAGGGCAAAAGTTGCTGAATATAGTGTGTTAGTTACAATATCGTTTTCTTGTAGATATGAATCGCTACTACCCGTTAAATCGTAGGTTAGCAGTTGAATAGAACTATTATACTTGTATCCCAAATACCCAGCGATAGTTGTAAGACCAAGCCCTATTAATCTACGAGGTGTTTTTTGAAATCTTTCCTGTATCGAGGAGACTTGCTTAAATCGCTCATATAACATAATTTCTTCTAAGCTTTCTGATACTAACTGATGTCTTCTCGGGTTATCTGATGGAGTCTTATCCAAAAATGATGTTAGAGCTTGACCAGCCCGGATATCTTCTAAGTTTCTTAGCTCATCTAATACACCTCTGGGCGCTTTAGCTAGATATTCCAAAGCCCCATCTCCCGTAACAGGGTTAACCTCAGATAGTCCAGTCTGAAAGTAAAATCGTTCAGCCCAATTTAGGGATGTCATAATAAACATATTTTACCATAAATATAGATATCAGTTTTTCATAGACCTGCTAGCATGAGATAATAAATATTATGGCGTTGAATTCATCAGTAACTTTAATCTACGGCGTTGGTGATTCTTTAGCTAAAAAATTCGCAGTTTTAGGCATTAAAACCGTTGGCGACTTAATTAACAATATTCCTCGGCGATATATTGACTATTCTAATCTGATAACGATAAGTAAAATAAGACCTGGTGTTGTAACTCTAAGAGTTAAACTAAGTTTAGTAAAAAGTCGTTATTCAAAACGTGGATTGCATCTAACAGAAGCACGGGCTACGGATCTAACAGGTAGCGTTAAGATTATATGGTTTAATCAACCGTATCGCTCTGGCTCTATTAATCCAAATGATGAGTACTATATTTCTGGCGAGTTTGCTAAAAACTATAAATATCTGGCAATTACAAATCCAGCCTGTGAAAAAGTCAGTAATTTTCCTGTAAATACAGCAAGAATAGTTCCGGTTTATCGATTAACTAAGGGGCTAGGACTAGCTCAGTTCAGAAAAACAGTTAAAAATGCACTTAAAGGTTATAAAATAGCCGAAACTTTGCCAAAATGGATCATAGAACAACATCAACTTATCTCTAAATCAGATGCAATTAATCAGATGCATTTCCCAGAATCGATTCCAAAATTACAATTAGCAAAAAAACGTCTTGGTTTTGAAGAAGTTTTTGAACTAACTCTTGCCAGTGAGTTAAACAAAGAGGCCAATAGGGGTCTTAAAGCGATAAAAATATCGTTTAATGAATTGCTTATAAAGAAGTTTGTAGCTGAGCTACCTTTTAAACTTACAAATGACCAAAGAAAGTCTGCCTGGCAAATATTTCAAGATCTTGAATCAGGGATTCCGATGAATAGGTTGCTGGAAGGTGACGTTGGATCAGGAAAGACAGTTGTTGCTGTTTTATCGGCTCTAGGAGCTATTAGCGCCGGTTATCAAGTCGCCTTTATGGCTCCAACAGAATTATTGGCAATTCAACACGCTGAGTCGATTCATCGGATGTTAGAATCTACAGCTTTTAGTAAAAGCATTATTTTGCTGACTGGAAGTATCGGTAAGAAACAAAAAGATCTGGCTAAGTTAGCTATTGCTTCAGGTGATGCTAAGTTGATCATTGGTACTCATGCAATCTTTCAAAAAAATGTTAGCTTTAATAAGCTTGGGCTGGTAATAGTTGATGAGCAACATCGTTTTGGTGTTGAACAACGTAAAAAACTACAATCTAAGACAAAGCTGTTAGCCCACATTTTAAGTATGACAGCTACACCTATTCCCCGTAGTCTTGCTTTAACCCTTTATGGTGAGTTGGATATAAGTTTGATAGATCAACTACCACCAGGGAGGAAAAGAGTGACAACAAAAGTTACTATCCCAGAGAATAGAAACAAAATATATCAAGAAATCTGTAAAGAGCTAACTATCGGTAGACAAGCTTTCGTAGTTTGTCCGCATATTGATTCTGAAAATGTAAATAGCCGACTATCTGTTAAAAACGTTTTTACTGAACTTAGTAAAACCTGGTTAAGAAAGTATAGGGTAGGTTTGTTGCACAGTAGGATGAAATCAGATTTAAAGAACAAGGTAATGGAAGATTTCGTAAAAGGGACTATAGATGTATTAGTCTCTACAACGGTTATAGAGGTAGGGGTAGACATCCCTAATGCCTCTGTTATGGTAGTTGAAGGAGCAGATATGTTTGGGCTTGCGCAATTACATCAACTGAGGGGTAGAGTAGGACGTGGTCCAGATAGCTCTTCTTGCTATCTAGTATTATCGGATAATGATAAGTCAACACAGAGGTTGAAACTTCTAGAAAGAGAGCAGAGTGGTTTTAAACTTGCAGAATACGATTTGGAGTTAAGAGGGCCTGGAGCAATCTACGGTACTATGCAACATGGCGTGCTTGACTTGAGGGTCGCAAAATTATCGGACTTTGAACTGATTAGTACTGCCAGGGCTACAGCAAAAGAGTTTATTAAGAAAAGCGAAAATCTGTTACAATATCCTCAGTTGAAAGATCGAGTAGAATCATTACGAATGATCTCTAACCTAAACTAGGACTGATAGATTCTAAAATACGGGTGTTTGGTATATTTATTTGTAAACTAAAATAGGTAATTATGTATTCTGGCTCAACGCTCACTAATTTCTCTGGTGCAATCTTTGGAGCTCATCAAAAAATAGATAGAGTTGCTTTTAAATTTCTCCAAAAACTAATACAGGAAAAAAAAGGTTTTCCGGATATTAAAGATGTCCTGCATTTTGAAGGTAAGAACGGACCAGACGGTATTAAGCGAAAAAGTCCAGCAAAGGACGAGCCCTGGCATTTTTACGATCCATTCGATGAAGATGACACTGAACTAATATTGGTAATAGAAAAACACTACAATGAACTAGTTAAAAGGTTAAAAAACGGATCTCCAGAGCGATCGGCCTTTGACGCGGCTTGGCTTGCACATGCAGTTGTTGACGGTTTAACACCAGCTCATCATTATCCTTATGAAGAAAAATTAGCGGAGCTTAGGGGTAGCGACGACCTGCAGACCAGAGATTCATTAATTAACAAGGTGGTTATACCGGGTAAAACTAAGAAAGATAGCCTCAAAAAGAATTGGGCGATGTGGGGAGTGGGTGGACTGATGTCGATGCATGCTATGTTTGAGGTTGGAGTTGCATTTATTCTTGCGCCGTTGTCTATTAAAGTCGCAGAGCCCTCGCCTGGCGATATAAATGTTTTGATTGAACATGGTTATAAGGAAATGTTTAAACGCTCAGCACGAGAAATAGCTCTTTTAGATATGTACAATAGGTTTAATAAAAGTGGCTGGACACGTAAGTTAATAAGGGAAGTCCGTAATGAGCTGGCGCCAGTAGTTATAAAGACGGTTACGTTGATATGGTTTAGTGCAATGCGTGATGCCGGCCTATTGAAGGGAAAGAAGTGATTCTCTCTAAGAGCAATAACAGTTTGGTATAGTATAGAGTATTATGCGAGTGATAGCCGGAGAGTTTAAGAGTAGAATTTTGAAAAATATCAGAGGTCGTTCTACTCATCCGATGAGCGAGAGAATACGGGGTGCTTTATTTAATTCTTTGGGAGATATTACTGGTAAAAGTTTTTTGGACGCCTTTGCAGGAAC
>QIKK01000047.1 GCA_003231925.1 Candidatus Saccharimonadota bacterium | reverse complement strand
CCTTTGCTGCTTTTGTCAGCTCTGTTTCTACGGATTCTTCCAGCTCATCTTGTGCTACAGGTCTGGAATGGAATAAAGCTCTGATAGTATCGCTTCTTAGTTGTGCCTGTACTTTTTCAAACATCTCCTGCGATTGACGACGATATTCTACTAAAGGATCTCGTTGCCCTACTGATATCCAGTTAATCCCCTGCCTAAGATGGTCCATGTTCTCTAAATGTTGCATCCATAAATTATCTAGAACTTGTAAGAAAATATCTCTTTCAACCTTTTGCATAATTTCTGGCGTAAACAACTTTGTCTGTTCTTTATGTTTGTTATTAACAACCTCCAGTAGTTCTTCCTCAAACTTCTCTGCTTCAACATCAAATATTCTATCAATTGTAGGATCATCAAGATCAAATAATTCTTTCAAAACCAGCTCAAAATCTTCATTCATCGAACTAGGAGATTTAACGAGTTGATGCACCTCGCCCGTTATAAATTCTTTGATACGATTTGTGATATTGGGATGTTTTAAAATTTCTCGACGCATAGTGTAGGTTGCACGACGATGACGGTTCATCACGTCGTCATATTCTACGACGTTTTTCCTTGAGTCATAGTTAAATCCTTCGACCTTTTTTTGGGCGGCTTCTAGACTTTTTGAAATAACCCTGTTTTGTACTGGAACATCGTCGTTAATTTTTAAGCGTTCCATAATACTCTTAATCCTATCTCCGCCAAATACCCGCATCAAGTCATCTTCAGCACTAACATAAAATTGTGTTTCGCCTGGATCACCCTGACGTCCAGATCGTCCTCTTAATTGATTGTCGATACGCCTCGATTCGTGACGTTCACTCCCTAAGACATATAAGCCTCCAAAATCTACAACACCCTCACCAAGTACAATATCAGTACCTCGACCTGCCATGTTCGTTGCAAGCGTAATGGCACCTTTTTGCCCTGCTTTTTCAATGATTGCTGCTTCACCTTCGTTATTTTTTGCATTTAGCACCTTATGTGGAACCCCGGCTTTTTTTAGAAGATTACTTAGCTCTTCATTATGCTCAATTGCTGAACTACCAATAAGCACTGGCTGACCTTTCTCTTGTAGTGCCTTCACCTCTGATACGATAGCCTTATGTTTACCGGCCCTAGTTCGGAATATTTTATCAGAACGATCTATTCTAACTAATGGTCTGTTGGGCGGAACCTCTAATACCACCAATTCATATATCTGATGAAACTCCTCCGCCTCTGTAGCAGCAGTTCCGGTCATACCTGACAACTTTTCATAAAGACGAAAATAATTTTGAAAACTAACTGTTGCCAAGGTCATTGATTCTTCTTGGACCTCTACCCCCTCTTTGGCCTCAATTGCCTGATGAAGACCCTCATTATATCGCCGACCAGCTAGCAGGCGTCCAGTAAACTCATCAACAATAATCACCTCTCCATCTTTGGTGACCACGTAATCTTTATCTTTCCTGAACAAAGCTTCTGCTCGCAAGGCTTGATCAAGATGATAAATTATCCGAATGTTACCACTATCATAAAGATTGGAAATACCCAAAATCTTCTCAACAAAACTAATTCCTTCATCCGTTATTGTGACTGCTTTACGCTTTTCATCAACTTCGTAGTGTTTATCTCGTTTCAATTGTCTAGCGACTTTTGCGAATTGGTCATATGATGCCCCACTTGTCGCAGCAGGAGCAGATATAATTAAAGGAGTGCGGGCTTCATCTACCAAAATAGAATCAACTTCATCCACTATTACAAAGTTTAGTTCACGTTGTCTCAGTTGAGATTTTTCTCTAACCATATTATCTCTCAGATAGTCAAAGCCAAATTCATTGTTGGTTCCGTAGGTAATATCAGCTCCGTAAGCCTCTTGCCTACTACACGGACGTAAATTTCTCATTCTGGGGTCTTTGTGCGCATCATTTGTATATTCTGGGTCATATAGAAAAGATTGGTCTGGGATAATAATTCCAACACTTAATCCTAAAAAGTGATAAATTTGGGACATCCAACCAGCGTCACGCTGAGCAAGATAGTCATTGACTGTAACAATATGGACGCCCTTACCGCTCAACGCATTCAAGTATACAGGAAGGGTGGCTACTAAAGTTTTACCCTCGCCGGTTTTCATCTCTGCCACCATACCCTCATGCAAGCTTAAACCACCTATAAGCTGTACATCATAATGTCTCTGACCCAATACTCGTTTTGCAACCTCTCTAACAGTCGCAAAAGCTTCAGAAGTTAGAGAATCTAGAGTCTCTTTTTTGTTATTCTTCAATCTATTCTTAAATATCTCTGTTTTTTCTTTTAGCTGTTTATCAGTTAATTTCTCTATTTCTGGTTCTAGAGCATTTATATCTAAAATACGTTTTCTGAGACGCTTTAATATCTTGAGCTGTGGATCACCCAGAAGACGTTTTAATACTTTTTTCATTTATTACCCGTTAACTTATTTTAAAAAAGACCGCTTAAAAGAGTACATTTGGTTTGTTTCAAACTTAATTTTAGTTCCTATTCTGTCTTAACAACACCGATTGTTAACTAACAGTATACCGCATAGGGGTCGTTCAATGCGAGAAAATCTTACCAATAGCCCTACGAGCCCTGCTCTTTTGATGTTTATTCATGGATGGAGAATGTTTTTCTTTATGTTTTTTTAGCTGATTTTGCAACTTTACCTCCACTATATCCACCGCTGCGTACATATTTATAGTAGATTCCGATGCAGTTATCCTAAATCCAGGGATATGCAAGATTACTTCAAAAGTGCACTTTTTACCACCTTTACCACTACTCTCTTTTAAACGAACATCCGCCCTTACCGCAGAACGATTTCGACGTTTCATGTGACGGTCTAATTTACCAATTTTTTTCTGAATATATTTGGTTAGTTTATCGTCTATTTTATAGTCTTTTTTATTAGCTGTTATGTCGATATGATTTATCATATAATCTCAATTCCTCCTAGATATTTTTGTAAAACTTTCGGAACCTTTATTGACCCCTCCTCTTGCTGATAATTTTCAATAATTGCAGCCAGTATTCGGCTCATAGCAAATGCTGTAGCATCATTAGTATGTACAAAAGTATTCTCCCCGCCTATCTTTGTTCTAGTCTTTAAATCTCTGGCCTGGAAATCTGTCATATAGTCTGCCGTATGCGTCTCTATATACTTTTGTTGTCCAGGAAACCAGCAATCTATATCTACACCGCTAGCATTTGGTTTACCAATATCGGCAGTACTCTTCTGGATAAATCTATAGGGTAGTTCTAACTGTTGGACAAGATGTTCTTGAATAGCAATAAGCAACTTATGTTCATCAAGACCTGAATCTGGTGTACTAAAAACTTCCATTTCTAGCTTATCAAATTGATGTAGACGGATAATCCCTTCGGTGTCTTTCCCGTAGGTTCCGGCTTCTCTCCTAAAGCTTGTGCTATAACCAATATAGCGTATCGGTAATTCCTCTACTGGCAATATCTCGTTCCAATACATGGTGCATAGGGTGTGTTCAGCACTAGCGTTTAACCACAAATTGTCATCTTCAAGCTTATAAGTCATCTCTTTTGCATTTAGACGAGCACTGGCCATGTATGGTTCAGTTTTCAATAAAGCTGGAGGTATGACAGGAGTAAAAGCAGTCGATTTTAGGTTTAGATTATTCTCCTTTATTAAGCTCGTTATAACCGTTTCATCACATAATTTATCTATAACAAATTGGACAATAGCAAACTGCAACCTAACAAGGTTCCCCTTTAGATATACAAAACGACTCCCGGATATTTTTGCAGCTCGTTTTTTATCAAACAAGCCACGCTCCTCTGCAAGTTCCCAGTGTGTCTTAGGCGTAAAATTAAACTTGGGCTTATCGCCAACCGTCTTAGTAACAACATTATCCTTCTCTGTTTCCCCTACCGGTACATGGTCGAGTGCTAAGTTGGGAACTTCACGCAACATTGAGTGGAAATTTGATTCAAGATCTGTTAATTGAGTCTTCTTTACAGATAAGGATGCCTTTATTTCTTTAGCTTTTTCTATTAGCTCAGATGCTGGCTTCCCATTTTTTATCTTAGTACTAATATTATTTTTCTTTGCCCGCAGATCCTCAACATCTCGTAATAGTAGAAGCCGACGTTTGTCTAGTTCTAATATTTTATCTACGTCTACATCTACCTGTTTATGAGCACTTTTTTGTTTAACTAGTTGTGGATTCTTCCTTACAACTTCTAAATCTATCATATAGCTATATTATACCCCACAACAGCTACTTAAACCCACATAAATAAAACTCAAATAACTATTTATTCTTCTGCCGTAGGGCTTTTAGGGTTAGTTCAGTCCTGGATCTAGCATAACTACAGTGCTCACATATTCCACCCATTATTGCAATTCCAACCTTCGGAATATCTCCTTCTAGACAGCTTTTTATATCTTCTAAGGCTTTATCTACCCAGTCTGAATTTCCTTCATAGGATATAAGTTTGGTTCTAAACTCAACTCTGTCGCCAAATTTATCTAAATCTGTCCGCCCATTAGCATATACAAAATATCCGATGTTATTGACGGTGAATCCGTTTTGCTTTAGTAACCACTGATAAATCTCCATCTGTCTTTTGTAGACTATTTGCCAGTCTGCATCTATGCTAACTTCTTTTTTCTTTGCGGTAGCCTTATAATCAACTACTATCACCTGTCCCTCGTTGTCTATCCATAGGTCGTCCACCGCTCCAAAAACATGAAAATTAGTAGCCTTGTGTAAATACACCACACCTGTAAAATTATATCGCCATTTATCTAACTCTTTGTGTTGCATGGGTACAGCATCAATATGATTTTCTATCATAATTGGATGTGGTTTTGATTTTTTACGATAGCCATCAAACTCCTTCTTTAAAAGTTCATCTATTGCTTTATTTATCTGGAATGGTGGGCTACTCGGACGTTTTATTCTAAGCCTGGCATCAAGCCAAAAACACCTTGGACATTGCATATATAGCTCAATCTTACTCCTGCTTATCTTGTAAGAAGTTTTTTGACCGGGTTGATAAGCTAAACTTCTATATCTACCGTAACTCATTTTTAATTTCCTTATTATTGAATATTACTAATTCTTTTAGTTTAGTGACAGCTACGATGGATTCTACCAGCATATCTGTATGAAATTCACTAACAACAAGATGAGACAGGTGTTTTTGTTTAAAAAGTTCTAGACTCACCGTGTCCCATCCCTCTTCTGGCCCGATAAATAGTACTAAGGCCTTTGATGGATCCATCGCATCAAAGCTACTGGTAGAGTCCACCTTATCTTTTGATATTACGAACATATTATTGCCTTGAAGCTCCTCAATAACGGCTCTTATACTAACAGGCTCCCTTACTCGTGGTATATCAGACCGACCAGACAATTCAGCCATCTTAATAACTGTTTCAGCACTTATTTTGATGCTTCTAGCCTTAGGCACTCTCAATGGTATAAAGTGTTTAACACCTAGTTGTGTACCGCTGGCCAGTATTCTTTTATTAACTTCTGGGGTGGAGGGAACAAAACAAAAATAAATGTCAAATTCAGGAATTTTAGGTTCTAATTCTGTTATTAATTCCAGATGGAGGGCTCTTTCTTCTATTCTATCGGCTCTATACAGGCGATCCTCTTGCTTATCATTAAATAAGACAACTTCTGACCCCACGCTATCGTTAATCCATACCTTAGATTTAAGTTCTATTTTATCACCTACGTAATACCTATTATTAGTCATGCTACTAACTCTACCACGCCACTTGGATAACTGCTCCATTAATTAGTCTTTTTAAGATAAATTATCTCATGGACGATATTACTTAAAAACTCATTAATATCCTGATATATCACCAGGTGCATAAATACTCAAACTTCCTAGTCTATAGCGATTGGTTAATAAGGCCCATCACAAGTAGTAAAAACCATTTCCGGCTCTTACATACATTCAGAAGGTAGACGGACATACACACACGCTTATTTATAAATAAGCGTGTGTGAGAATTTCTTGGTTAAGTTATAATTATTCTTATTTAACGGAGAAGTCCGGCAAATACTTGCCAAGCAAGAGCTGCTCTAGCGATTACACTAATTACCATATAAGATTTCTCTGCATA
>QIKK01000062.1 GCA_003231925.1 Candidatus Saccharimonadota bacterium | reverse complement strand
GATGTCCATCCAATAAACTCGTTATGAGAAAATTCTGGTATTTCGTTCCACCAGGCAATATTCTTTGCATTCTCGTTAAAGCCAATTTTCCATTTATAGGCTGCTGGCATCATTTTGTGCCCAGAATATATTACTGGTGATGTACCTGCTAGTTCCAAAGCAAGTTGTTTTGCTATATTGTGCGACGTGGGTATATCAGAAACCCAACGACCAATCTTACCTTTTAAGAATTTTGCTGTTTCTTGTAATTCTTGTTCTGCCTGTTCTACAGCAATAAAGCCGGCGCTCTCTAAAATCTTTACCAGAGCTTTTAATCCATTAAAAGTCCCATATCTGGGCTGTGCTATCTTTGGCAATAATTTATATAGGTAGTTCTTCTTTTTTGCTATTTCAATAAGCTTGCCTCCACCAGCAGATATAACTATATGAGCCCCAGCTTTTTCTGCTGTAGCCAAAGCTGACAATGTTTCTTCTGTATTACCAGAATAGCTAGAAATAATCATTAAGGTCTTATCGGAAACGTAAGTTGGTGCATCATATCTACGCCAAATTTCAAAAGGTATTGTATAACCAGGCCAAGTCTTGCTTATTAATGCCCACAGGGCCGAGCCCCCCATACCTGCAAAAACTATATTTTCAATCTTGAATTTTAATTTTGGTAAATTATAACTTGTTTCTAATTGTTGCCATTGTTTGGATATAACTCCAATTGCATCCTCTGCATCTTTATTATGAATATACTTTAAGTCATCTAACATAACTTTAAGTATATCTCATATAGACCCCTTAATTATGCAAAAAACTGGATTTATTACAAAAAAACAGATAAAATACTAAGCATAAATGGTTTAAAACCAAATTTTAGAAAATAATTGTTAGGGGTGGTGATGTTTGGACTAAATGACAAGAGTAACAAGAATAACGACGATTCAGCCATGCTTGAAAACGTCAAGCAATTAGCTAATCAGCCAGCTGGCCAAGTGGAACCAAATCAGATATCTCAATCTCCTACTACTACGCCAACTACGGCGGTTATCGAGCCCTCCCAAACAAATAAACAAGAACAAACTCCCGTACCAGCCAAGAAACCGCCTATAAGTTTTGCAAATTCACCCTTAACAACCCCTTCCCCCTCTAATCACGCAACACCTACCACTAATAAACCAGCGACCAATAATCACGTAGCTCCGTCTTCTCCTTTTGCCCCATCGTTGACCGTAAGCTCAGATGACGAAGATAATGATAATAACGTTAATGTACAAGAACCTACCGATGACACTCCATCAATAAGTCTACCCGAAGAACCAAAGATAGAACTACCCTCAAAAATAGATCACAAAGAGTTGTCAAACATGAAACAGCAAGCCCTTGATCATCTGGAGCCATTAGTAGACCATCTAGACCAAACAGCAGAAGAATCTTTTAAGACTACTATGATGATGATTCAAGCCAATGATAATCACACCTTACTTGGCAAGGCCCTTGCATCAGCAAAAGAGATAAAGGACGATAAGATTAGAGCCCAAGCAATGCTGGATATTATAAACGAGATAAACTATTTCTCGCAAAAGGCCCAAAACAGCTAAATTTTTGAGCTATTTGAGCTTTTTTAGTTGATGGTTCCTTGAATATAAATAACTTACAGCAATAACTAATATTGGTACGACAAACAATATCTCTCCTGCCCCAGTATCTGGGATACTGCTATCGGCACTCGATTCTGTATTTGCAGTCTTACCTTTGTAGTCATTAGCTGTTCTTGTTGAAGTTGCGGCTTGCTCTGTTACTACACCCTCGCTTACCTTCACATTGTTAGGAGCATTGTCGCTAGGAGCAGTATTAATAACCTCTGCTATTTTATCGCCTGAGCTATTATTTAGAGTTCTGTATAATAAACGGCTCCCAAAAAAGACGCCAACAAATAAAAATACAGTCACAAGCAGTGTTAAGACCGCCCTGAGCCAGTTTGTACGGCTCTTTTTTTTATTACCAGAATAATATTCTTCAAGCTCTGCGATTGTAGTTTTATTGTTACGCCTAAAAGAAGATAACATCTGTAAACTCCTCAGTTAACCACCCGTTTTCTAACTATGGCATATAATACTACAAAACTATATATTTTGCAACTCTTTTTTTGCTAATTACATTCCCATACCCATACCACCGCCTGGCATTGCAGGAGTAGCAGGTTCTTTTTCTGGCACGTCAGCCACCAAAGACCCCATGGTCATAGTCGTTCCAGCAATCGATGAAGCATATTGGATAGCTTGTATTGTTACTAAGACAGGGTCAACAATACCGGCCTTCTTCATGTCTACTAATTTAGTAGCGTGATTTACATCTACGCCCCAACCCGTTTTTCCAGCTTTAACTTGCGGTAACCACTCATCTGGGTTTAAACCAGAATTTTCTAATAGAATTCTAAAGGGTTTTTCAAGTGAACGAGCTAACAGCTGAGCACCTGCATCCTCGGTATCGTCTTTAAGGGTCTTAATTGCACTAGCAAGATTCACTAATGTTACACCACCTCCGGCAACAATACCTTTATCCATAGCAGCCTTAACAGCGGCAACGGCATCATCTACTCGGTATTTCTTTTCTTCTATTTCTGTCTCTGAAGCTCCACCAACTTTTATAACAGCTACTTTACCAGATAATGCAGCTCGTCTTTTTTCTAGCTCTGTTTTATCATATTCACTAGTAGTGGCTTTAATCTGAGCGTTAATTTGGTCTATCCTTGCTGCTACTTCTGGTGACTTGCCAGCCCCTTCAATAATTGTTGTATTATCTTTATCTACAATAATTTTTCTAGCTGAACCGACCATCTCCATATCGGCATTTTCAAAACTATTACCCTGCTCTTCAGATATAACTGTTGCACCGGTCAAAATAGCGATATCATTTAGAATATCTTTTCTTCTGTCGCCAAAAGACGGAGCCTTAACAGCTACAGTGTTAAAGACACCTTTTAATTTGTTTAGTACCAGCATTGTTAGGGCTTCTCCCTCAACGTCTTCTGCAATTATTACTAGATCTTTTTTACCAGCTTGAGCTAATTGCTCCATCAAAGAAGAGATTTCTTGTATGCTACTTATTTTCTTATCAGTAATTACAACTGCAGGCTTACTAAAGGAAGCTTCCATTCTCTCTGTGTCTGTAACCATATATGGGCTTACAAAACCACGATCAAAAGTAAATCCTTCTACAACCTCGCTTTCCAGAGTTAACCCCTGCCCTTCTTCGACAGTTACAACACCGTCCTTGCCAACACTCTCCATAACATCGGCAATTAAGGCGCCAATCTCTTTATCACCAGCGCTAATAGTTGCAACTTCGGCTACGCGCTCCTTTTTGCCAGAAACATCTTCTGCCATACCTTCGAGTTGTGTAATAACTTGACTAGCAGCCCGTTCTAAGCCTTTTCTTAACGCCATAGGATTATGCCCAGCTGCTATTAACTTATTCGCCTCACTTAGAATATGATAAGTTAATACCGTTACTGTAGTTGTTCCATCACCAGCAACATCATTCATTTTACCTGCAGCTTGTTTAATAAGTTCAGCACCTACCTTGTACCCTAAAGTCTCATCATCTACATCAGCGATATCCACACCTTTAGCAACAGTAACTCCATCATGGGTAACTGTTGGGCTACCAAAACTCTTACTTATTAAAACGTTGCGCCCCTTCGGACCCATTGTTTTTTTAACGGCTTCATACAGAATTTTTGCGCCACCAAGTACTCTCCTGCGAGCATCGTCCTCATAAAATACTTTTTTACTCATTTATCTATTCTCCTTATGGTTATCTATTAGTTAAAATTAGGCTACTTTAGCAAAAATATTTTCTAGTTTAATAAGCATATATTCATTACCATCAATTTTTATATCTGTATTGCTGTATCCGCCAAAAACTATCTTATCACCACTTTTTATATCTTTAACCTTAGGACCAACAGCAACAACTTTAGCTATTTTAGGTTTTTCTGTTCCTTTGTCGGGTAGGTATAGCCCACTGGCAGTTTTTGTTGCAGCCTGTTCCTGTTCTGCTACTACATAATCAGCTAACGGCGTTATTGGTACGCTCATTTTTAAATCCTCCTTAGTTATCAATAAATCAACAAGTATTTATTAAATTATACTTGTTTCTAGCACTCATAGTACTAGACTGCTAATACACTCGTCAATACCCTATATAAAAAATAATTTGTTAGTAACTACAGCAGTTTTATAGCAAGTTTACCTATATTAGGCATATTATACCTGTCAAACTCTGGCAATGTACCTGACGCAAAGTTATTAGCTATTGTTAGTGCTATGGGTGTTGTATTTATCTCTGAGGTTGGGTCATCTTCAAAAACGGCGGACACTATTGCTAAACTGGCGATACATCTAATCTGTTCATAGCCTCTCGCTTCCCTAACGTCTTCATGATTGGGAGAGTCAAGCATTACATCTACCTCTATTGGCTCAGTTCTTCCAGGCCGTATTGTATACCTAGCGGCAAGACTAAACACATCTCCCCTTTAGATGGCAGGCTTACTATCGGTTGAGGATAGACATCTAAGGCATGAGCCATATCGCTATGAGTTGGATAAGTCTTGCTCTTAAAAAATCTAAGTCCTACGTCTCCAGGCCTGTTATTATCACCTTGTCTTAATGTAAACTTTTCTAGAATTCCTTTAGCTTGTTTACTGTATTTTGTATTCTGTTGTTCTACATTGATAAAAGTAGAGCGAACATCATAATTAAATCCTGGTATCTGTATACCTTTTTCTGAGGATACGGAACCTTTTTTAGACTTAGCCATTAAACATACCTCTATATATATTTATATAAGACAAGTTTAACAGCTTTTATGCATATTGTCAATACTACTAAGGCCTAGTTGGTAATCCCGATTAATTTTTATATTCCTGGCAAGGTGATAGCCTAAGAAAATACTTGTATTCTTATTACTTTTATGCTATTATGTTGATATGCTTAATTCTAGTTTATCTGGAGAAAAACCTCTTTTACCCGTAGAGGATACTATACGTATAGCTGAGAGTACCGATCCTCTGCGAGTGGTACTTAACGGGCTAAGCCCTTACTATATTATGCGTCAACGAGATGCTGACGGTAGAAACGGGACCTTGGACCCTATATATTATGCTACGGCTGAGAGGATATTAGAGGAAATGATCCCTGGTGTAGTTGAATCCATAAGAACCACAGGGACAAGGGGCGTACTTAGTGTACTACCAGCTGATCTTGAGCCTCTTGGGATAGATAACGACGGTGAACCACTGCCGATTGAATCAGATTTTTCACAATTGCACTTGTCTGTTCTAAGGACCAAGAAACCGTACGCTATCACTGATATACGTTTTGATAGCCGTGGCACTTCACTCGACGGAGAACCAGTAGTCTATAATAATAGAATCTTTAGCGTTACTGAGCGACAACACTCTAGCTATGCACCAGGTATAGAATAACTGATTAAATATTCTCTAAACTTTGCATAACAAACCCCAAGCGCGGTAGACTTAAATATTAGATGACAATGATTAACACAAAAATACTAATGTCCGGTGCAGAATACTTTGATGATGGTTTTGCTATTAACGCCCACATGGACGATAAAATTCCTGTTAATTTGCAAAAAGCAATTGCCGAACACGCCGAGATACAATCCTGTTTTGAACAAGCTGGCATTGAAGTTATCAAAGTCGATGCACCCAAAAACTGCCAGGATGCTGTTTATACAGCAAACTGGGGCTTAGTTAGGGGCAAAAAGGTGGTTTTATCTAACTTACCCAATACACGGCAACCTGAAGAACCCTACGCTGAAAAAACCCTGCA
>QIKK01000063.1 GCA_003231925.1 Candidatus Saccharimonadota bacterium | reverse complement strand
GCTATTCACTTAAAATGGTACAATGTAGCTGTGGAACAGATTATTATAAGAGTTGTGATGGCCTGCAATTATAAAATACCTGAAGTTAGAATATAAGCATGGCACCTAGACTGTACTGGCAGATACATAAGTTAGCTTTTTTACTTGAAAAGCGAGCAGACGAGAGTCTCAAATCCCAACTTAGTATTGGTTTTGCTCAATACAAAGTGCTGGAAGCTATTAGTCAAAATATGTTGTCGAAGCAAAACACAATTGCGGAATTACTAGATCAAACAGAGGCAAGTATTAGTCGGCAAATAAAATTGCTACAAAAAAAGAAACTCATCCTAGCCTCTAGCGTCATGGACAATAAAAGAGCAAGAGAGTTGAGCCTAACAGATCTTGGCGAGGACGTACTTCGTCAAGCAGAAGAAACTCTAAATGTCACTCGGGCGCAGGTTATAGGCGGGCTTAGCTATCAAGAGCAAAGTCTGCTACAAGAATTATTTGAGAGAATGTTGATAAAAGCACGCAAAAAAAATCCTAAATCCTAAATATTATAAATATTTATTTGCAAGATATACAAAAACTCCGTTAGTCCAGCCAAATCCGTTTTGCGAGGGGTACAACCCATCAAATGGTAGCTGGTGTGGGTTAACCACATTATATTTTTCCTGAAAAGTATCGTGATCTGTGTACCAATCATTGCAAGTTTTTAACCACTTTCTGGCTATTATTGAGGCTTGTTGATGGTAACCATAGTTTTCTAGACCCTGCAGAGTAATGAACTGTAGAGGAGCCCAGCCATTCGGATAAGCCC
Source organism: Candidatus Saccharimonadota bacterium (assembly GCA_003231925.1). Lineage (GTDB taxonomy): Bacteria > Patescibacteriota > Saccharimonadia > Saccharimonadales > SZUA-47 > SZUA-47. The sequence goes on along the minus strand of QIKK01000063.1, from coordinate 5,408 downwards.
ATTGTGTCTTGGTTGATCCAAACAATGTTGCGTACAAAAATGAATTTGCAGTTGTAGAAAGACCACCTCGTTTATCGAATTTATTAATGACATCCACAAGGCGCTTAGCGTGGTCAACAGAAGTAAGTTCCGACCACATTGTGTAATAAGAAGCTAGTGAATAAACATTTCCTTTCTTTTTTTCATGATAATTATAATCAAAGTAAAATCCTCGTAGTTTGCTCCACATTAATTTATCGACAACCTCTTGTCTAGCTTTTGCTATTAATTCCCATTTTTTTTGCTCTTGAGCATCTTTATTAATTAGAGCTGTTTTAGCAAAATCCATTTCATATTTATACAGTAGACTATTCAAGTCTATTGGCAGGTAGTCAAGACATTGGCGTTTAAATCTTGGGGTCATATCCCAGCCACTTTCAGCCTCGGCTAGATCGTGTAGATGATTAATATCGTAGTATCTGCTTAAGCCTTGGTAGACATTCCTATCATGTGGATGTTTATGGCTCATCCAGACATTTTTATATTCTTGTTTGGCTATAGTTATTCTCTGATTTAACCACTTAACTGGCTTATTATATTTTTCAAAAACGTGAAAGATAAAAGTCGTTAAAATCGGCGGTTGCGACCTACTGGTTAAATAATAGCGATTAGCGTTGGGAATAAGCCCACAACCCTTAAACAAAAATATTAAATTATCCAGCATACCAGACACTAACTTTTCATCATTAATCCCTAACGAAATAAAGTAACTATCCCAATAGTATTGTTCTTCAAAGGCAAAGTTATCATTACCTAGGCTGGGTACTACATAAGGATTCGGCACCTGCATTAGAGTATCGTTTACAGCGGTATTATCTCTAGTAAGAGTTTGCCAATAAGAACCAATATGATCTAGGGCTGGCTGGACATCCTGTTTAGTTATCGTCTTGGTTAATAAATTCGACATTATAATAATAAGTGTAACGGTATTAACTAGCTATATACAACAAGATTATCTATAGAGATTAGTGTTTGGTCAGTATGCTACACTAACAGGGATGGTTTTAATAGATGTTAGGACAAAAGAAGAATTCAATACTGGACATATTGAGGGTGCTGTCAATATTCCGTTACAGGACATTATATCTGGTAGATTACCAAAATACTCCAAAGATACCGAGATAGGTTTGTATTGTAGAAACGGTAAACGTTCAGAAAACGCCTTCTTATTTTTAGATAGACATGGTTTTTCAAACTTAAAAGATTATGGTGGTATTAGTAATGTACCAGACGACCTTGATATAATATAATTATCTAAAGAGCATCAATAGACTAATTGGAGGTTATTTACGTGCGCCAAACAAATGCAATTATAGTTAAAAATGTCACAAAACATTTCGGTAAATTAACCGCACTGGAAAGCGTTTCTTTACGGGCACAACAAGGTAGGGTTACTGGATTATTAGGTCCGAATGGCGCCGGTAAAAGCACACTTATAAAAATAATGACAACTCTTCTTCCGCCAGATAAGGGGGATGTTTCTGTTGATGGTATTGATGTTGTTAGTAATCCACGAATGGCGCGTACTCGTTTAGGCCTTGCCGGACAATCTGCGGCCGTTGATGGATTCTTAACTGGTAGAGAAACACTGACAATGGTAGCTCGACTGTATGGTCTAGGGGCTAAGCAGGCCAAAAAGCGTGCTCAAGAGTTAATTGATCGTTTAGGCTTGCAGGATGCAGCAAATAGACAAGCAAAAACATACTCAGGCGGTATGCGTCGCAGATTAGATTTGGGAGCTAGTTTGGTAGCTACTCCCAAAGTGTTGTTTCTGGACGAACCAACGACGGGTTTGGACCCAAGAACCAGATTACAATTATGGGAAATTATCAGAGATTTAGTTAAACAAGGAGTGACAATTTTGTTAACTACAGAGTACTTAGATGAGGCAGACGCACTTTGTGATTATATTTACGTTATTGATAAGGGTAAAATGATAATTGAGGGTACTGCGGATGATCTTAAAAAAAGTCTAGGTCAAGATATTATTGAAGTTAAAGTTTCTGAGAAAAATCTCAACACAGCAATGTTAGTTTTATCCAAAATGCTAAAACGTGACGTTGAGACAGACGAATTGACCAGGAGGCTTAGGCTCCAAACAAAATCGGGCGCCGACGATTTACTGAAGGTAGCAGCAACACTCAGGAAAGCTAAAATTAAAGTAGAAGAACTTAATCTACATCGTCCTACTTTGGATGATGTTTTCCTAGCGGTTACTGATGGAGGGTCTAATTAGATGAATGGACTAAGCAACACTATACAAATCGTAAAGCGAAATGTTAAACGTAATTTTCGTATACCGCAACTGCTGATATTTAGCTCGATTCAACCAGTCATATTTTTACTGCTTTTTAACTATGTGTTTGGCGGAGCTATCACCAGTGGCGAGAATGTTAAATACATTAATTTCTTGTTACCGGGTATTTTGGCACAAGTGGCACTTTTTGGTGCTATTCAGACAGGCGTCGGACTTGCTGAGGACTTAAACAAAGGAGTTATAGATCGTTTCAGGAGTTTACCTATAGCTCGTTATGCGGTGCTGGCAGGACGTACTCTAGCAGATGCCGTGCGCAATGTGTTTGTTATTTTCTTGATATCAGGAGTCGGAATCTTACTTGGATTTAGATATCAGCGAGGCATTGGTTATTTCTTGCTTGGTGCTGGTTTAATAGTGTTATTTACCTATGCATTTAGCTGGATTAGTGCTGTTATCGGGTTATTGTTACGCGATACTGAGACCGTTCAGGTAGCTGGATTTTTATGGGTTTTCCCCTTGGTATTTGCTAGTTCTGTATTTGTTCCTGTCCAAACAATGCCGGGTTGGTTACGAGTTTTTGCTAGGAACCAACCGGTTACGCAGGTCGTTAATGCTGTTCGTCATCTAACACAGGGTAATGTTATTAATGGCAATGCTTATATCTGGATCACACTATTGTGGGTCGTGGGTATAATTGCCGTTTTTGCGCCTCTGGCAGTTTGGCGCTATAGAAAAATTCAATAATTACGCTAACTAAAGTTAGAAATTTGGTTTTTGTCAGTGTGCAGAAAAAAGTTAGAAAGATATATTCGTAGAGTATTGATAAAAGATTAATTCTCTCATGGAATATTCTCATGGTGGAGTTGCGGGGGATTGCACCCCGGTCCGATGGTTTACATAACTTAGATGACTACAAGCATATTCTATTTAAAAATATCACCGAGTTAGCTAGCTCGTAGAAGTAAATAAATGAATCATATGTTGGTAAAACTCTGTGATATACTCAAATTAAATATAAATCAGGAGATTACATGGAAGACATGAATAATAACGGGGATAAACCAGTTAATATTAGTACAGATATTCCACAAGTGCCTCAAGAACGTGCTACCAAAAAGTCTTCAAGTAAAAAAGCAATTCTTGTAGTGAGCATGGTTCTATTGTTATTGCTAGCTTTCGGAGGGGGTTATGCAACAAGTTTTTTATTTAAAAATAAAGAGACCAAGACCAACAACAGTACTAACGTGACCACAGCAGCTAAAGTAGAAGAACCAACAACAACAAATTTATTAGTTAAGGATAAAATAAATAAACCGATAAAAGAATACAAAAATCAGGAATATGGCTTCAGCATGATGTATCCAGAGAAGTGGGGAGATATAGTAGTTAAAAATGTTACGGGTTTTACGGGTAAAAGTTTGATAGCAGATTTTTCTAAAAATTCTTTTATACATTTTGGGGCACAGACCAAGGATTACCAAGCTTTTGGTAAGGATGGTGGATGTTATATAGACCTTGGAGTTGGCCCAAAACAAATATCAACAATAGACGTTAAGGACTCCGACAAGGTTTACAGCGGAGTCAGTAAAGGCTCAGACACTAGAATTGTGATAAAGAAGGAATTTGCTGATAAAAACACAGCTATTAATAAAGTTTTTGAGAGCGGTATAGCGAATGCCTCTGGTGCATGTCCGGGATTTTATTCAAAGGCTGTGAGAGTATTTGACACTAGTGCCAAAATATACGGTGTAGGGTTCTTTTATGGTACTCGGTTGAATAGTAGCAACGGTATTCAAACAGAAGCAGCTAATCATTATTTGAAAGATCCTACATATTACTATAATAAAGACACGTTTAATGCGTATGTCAATGTAGTAAAATCCACGACAGCTTTATAACAGCAATGCTAGACTCGACGAAGTGATTTGGTAATAAGATTAAATTTTTTAAGCAGTCTTCAGGCAAAACCTAAGTAATTGATGTCTAATTATTGGTTCTTAGTATATTGGAATATCAGTATAATTTGTTATCAGTTAGCGCTAAAGCTTTGTTTATCAATTACAGTACAACAAAAAAAGGTCCTTCGTTGGTGCGAAAAGTTTCTCATGGTGGAGTTGCGGGGGATTGCACCCCGGTCCGATGGTTTACATAACTTAGATGACTACAAGCATATTCTATTTAACACGTTGCTTCCATATAGAAAAAGTATATTCTGGATTTTGATGTATGATTGATTCAGAATTTGTTTTCTCTGAACGAAGTGTATTTATCAATACATTCGAGTGAGGAAAGACTAATTTTGGACAACCAGACGTAAAAACGGAAACTTTTCCTGTATGGAAGCAACGATTCTTATGAATTATAACTATAAACAGACAAAATATTATAAAACAGCAACTTTAAAGTCTTAGATATTGAACTAAAGTGGCATTCAATATAGCAATCAGATGATATAAGACCTTGCCCCGTATCTGATGTCGAAGGCGTAGATCGCGAACCTAAATTAGGCTGCTAGTACGAGAGCTGGAGTTGCTGGAGTTAGTTTTGCAACTAAGTCAGCAATCATTCTCTCACGTAATGTTTTTGCATCTATTAATTTAATCCGACTAACGTGCAGATAAACCCGGCTTGCCATACTAAGTTGTAAAAGTCCAGCGTCGAATAAACTTCAACCCCATTAATGTATTATCTCATAAAACGCAAGCATTATCAATGATTTTATGTGCTAAACTATTTTTATGCAATCAAAAAAGGCTAAATGTAGTGATAAAATGGTTTTTAGCACTAAAAAATCAGCTCAAACAGCAGTAACCGTAACCGAATATCAGAGAGGTAATAAATTAAAGGTATATCGATGTAGCGAATGCAATCTTTGGCATCTTTCCAGCCGATATCAGAATTAATGGCAATAATGCAGCTGTTGATCGCCATATGCAAAGAAAAATACTGGCAAAATTCAGCACCACAAATTCAGCAACCTACACATCTATGCATATTCCAGATTGATTCAAAAGAGATTTGTCCCACATTCTAACTCTAAACCCTAGCCAAAGAAAAGAGTTAAGATATAAAAGAAGGGTTAAGGACTAAGCTTTTACACCACCAGGACGAG
>QIKK01000073.1 GCA_003231925.1 Candidatus Saccharimonadota bacterium | reverse complement strand
CGCTGATATTATCGTTAGCAACTGTTTGAATTGAGTCAACTACCCCGCACCAATCAAAGAAGTTCGGGTTTTATCCTGGGTTTTTTGATTGGTGCAGGAGACTCTAATTCTCGACCTCATCGAAAATCAAAAAACGTCGAGAGTTGGCCCTCTTGCCCGTGCCCATCACGGTCAAGAGCCAAAGCTCTCTACCATACTGGTACCGTGTGCGAGTCTTCACCCGCATGTTATCATATAACCCAAAATAACACCTTAAAAGGTGAGACCTTTTTTGGCATATATGAGTAGGGACTCAACATTGTCTGATTAATGCTGTACGCTAACCCCCACCCCAAGAGACCCCTTGTACAAGCACAACATTCCTGATACAATATATGCATTCGAGGGCTATTTATAGCTTTCTTTTTATAATAAGATCAGTACAGTATGATTTTAAGTTCAATACTATTGGTGGAGAGAGAGAAATTAGCAGGATAAATTATGGCAGTAGTAAGAGAAATACCAGCCCCAAGACATGAAATAGATATAGCAGAAGATTACGAAGCATCCCTGGCAGCTTTAGGTGATTTAGGTTATCAACCCGAAGCTGATGGTGTACCGGCTCTTGAAGAGGTTGAGGCTCGGATTGCAACTAATCCAGCTTTGAGTGCTTGGCTTATTGACCGCGCAGACAGTGGAGCAAACGATACGCTTGTTGTTTCTAGAACTATTGGTGGCAAACAGGGCATTGGTATTGCTCGCAGCATTCACTCTTTTGACCCAGATGCTCACAGCGAGGGTCATGTATGGAGTAGGCTATATGGTCAAGCAGATGGTAGTGATAACCCATACTCTGGTGGTGATACCGGTGTTATACATGACAATAACAAACAAAGTAATCAATTCAGATCACTCAAGTATATGTGGGACATTGCTGTCTTGCTTGGCGATGAAACAGATCCAAGCACTAATAAACCTGCCTACACTGAAGGTTTAGTCTATACAGAACAGAATGTCGACCAGCAAAGAGCTGCGTTAGAAGCAGAGCGAGCAGTAGCCCCCGAACAAGATATTAATCTTATCAGTGCTACACTTGGACACATCATGACAGATGCAGCCATCTTACGTGTCAAAGGTCAAGACCAACGAGCTGGTGTTGCTAGGCTAGTTCATTATCCAGATACGCCGTTTGGCGCCTTTGACCGCCGCGTTCCGCGCGTGCGTCGTCGCGCTGGCCGGTTGTTCTTCAGCTTCTCCGACGTTGACGTTTCGTGGGGCACCGTTGGTGTGCAGCGCCTGGTGAGGGTTCCTGAATCCCTTGAGACTTAGGATTTCTGATCTTTTGTTCTTGGATTTTTGGGGTTTAGGCTAAGGATTTTCTCCAGCCACCAATCTGCTTCCGCGTTTCTGTCGATTTCGCCTGGAGTTTAAGTACATTTGTCTCGTTGGTAAGTTTTAGCTCAAGAACCATGAAGAAATATAAGGTCTCACCTGAAATATAAGGGAACTCATTGATGAAATATAAGGTCTCACCTTTTTGGGAACTTTTTTGGAACGCGTATGAACCTCCACAAAGAATTGACTTGCATACCCCTAGGGGGTATACTAAGATTACTATGAAATATGGATATAAGAAACAGACCAATCAAACTTTTACGGAAACTGTTGCTCTTGTGAAAGAAGAGCTAGCTAAAGAGGGCTTTGGAGTTTTAACCGAAATTGACGTCAAAACTACACTAAAAAAGAAACTTGACGTTGACTATGATAATTATTTAATTCTAGGCGCCTGTAACCCGACTTTTGCCTATAAAGCACTAGAAACAGAAAAAGATATAGGATTGCTCCTTCCCTGCAACGTGATAGTTTATGAAACTGATGGTAGAGTTACCGTCAACGCTATTTTGCCAACTATTGCCTTAGGAGTTTCCGATAATAAATCACTTGAAGATGTAGCCAGCCAGGTTGAGAAAAAGCTTAAAAAAGTAGTTGATGCGATAGTTAGTACTGAAAAAAAGTCTTGTTGCCAATAGAAAATTTATTAAAAAACACAGTAAATACTTACAGCATTTTTTAATAGATGTAGAGTATCAACAGCCCCCAGATGGTATAATTTATGTTAGGAAGAGTTCTTTTTTATATCTACCGAAACTTATATATTAAACTACAAAATTGACGTGTTTTTTAAACACTATTTTGTAAAAAGGTAGGCCTCATTAAGAACTTTTAGATTAAACGAATATGAAAACAATATATATAATCATCTCTGTAATACTTGTTGTTGGAGTGGGCGGATTCGCCATATATAACTCAAATTCTACATCAACATCTGATGACTATACTGCCAACGATCAAATATCTAAGGCTCAGACCGAAAAACTCATTGAAAAAACAAAACCAACTCAGCCGGAAACACCGATAGTAGAGAAAAATGCACTCAACGAAGTGGTTTACAGTGATTCCGGTTACAGTCCAGCTGAAATTACAATTAAAAAAGGTGAGGCGGTTAATTTTATAAATAAATCTAAAATACCTCTCTGGACTGCTTCCAACCCGCATCCTCAACACACTGATCTCCCCGGGTTTGACACAGCAGAAGTTCTAAATAGACTTCCAACCCTTAGTGAGAATTTTTCTTATACTTTTAATAAAGTTGGTAGATGGGGCTACCATAACCATAACTGGCCTGCTCATACTGGGTTTGTGATTGTTAAATAACCAATTTGTATTGACTAATATAGTCTGGCTATATACAGAAGCTACTATTTACTTGAAAAGCTTCCTAAGACTGCTTTCAGTTCAGAGATTGACGTTTTTAGCCCGGCAAGGTCAATAGCCTTTAGCTCCTCAGACACTTTTGCGGTTTGCTGTTGAGCAGTGATTGCTGGAGCTTGAGGGGCGATAGTAGATGCTGTTGTGTTCTCGTTAATACTATTACTTGTTGCCACTGGTTCATTTTTTACGTTATAGGCTTTTGTCAGGTAGAAACCAGTTGCCGTTAGAGAAGCTACTACAATAATTATAGTAGCAACAAGCCACACCTTAGGAAAACGATGTATTTTCTGAACTATGCTTAAGTTTTGTATTGGGTTATCCATTATTGACCTCCCTGTTGTGATGTAGTTATGCTATCTAGATGAGCCACAAGTCCTGTAAATGCTGCCACCATTTCATCAGCCGCATTCGCAGCTACAGTGCTATCTTTCTCGCTTATAAACCCACCACCTTTCTCCATCGTATCAAACGAACTGAGAGGATCTGCTTTAGCAACTGCTATGTACTTAGATATGCCCCCCAACATCTTCGTAAAGAAGGTGCGTAAAATAGCATTATTCTTTTTGATAGATTGAATTGAGACATTAATCTTTGTAATAGTTGCCGGCGATACACCTGCCGCTTTTAGCGCAGGTACTTGGGCTTCCACCTTAGAAATTACCGTATTAACCTTATCAAGCGTACTGTTTAGTTTATTGTCCTTTGTAAATTGTGCATACATGCGCTCCATCTCAACTATCGATTGAGCTACTATAGCCTTTTTACACTCATTACTTGGACCTCTTTGGGCGTTTTTCTGTAAAGCCTCCATCTGAGCTTGGACTGCATTAATTTTTGTTTGTAGAGCATCTCGCGTAGCTTGATCAGCTACTTGTTGTTGCTGTTGAGCAATCTGTTCTTGTGGAGTCAGTTGCGTGTTGACTGAAGGAGGTGGTTGATTACTGGCTTGGTTGCTTGCATTCATCTGATTTTGCAATGTATCCATCTCGGCCTGTAGGGTGTTCTCCTTGTCTTGATTTCTGTTTACTTTACAAATAGCCGGTTCTACAAACTTCTGTTTACCGCCACCGCTATCATTGAAACCAAAGAATTTTTTTGTGCTAGAAGAGGGTTCCGTTCCTTGTGCTTGAATTCTACTAATAAGCACAGAGTTGTAGACCAGTACAGATCCTGCAAGCATCATAAAGGACGCCAACCAAATAGTAACGTGATGGTGTGGTTTTATCTTGTGATGTAGCTTCATATATTACCTTTTTCTATTATTTTTTATTTCTCATATATAGCTACATACTTATCTATTTATGTTTTTTTGTCAACTAATCTAGCGTCATACCCTCTTCTAGAAGGTAGCTGATATATCTCTTAATTTACCTGAGACAGGCATAAACACCGTAAAAACTGATGAGGATAAAAGTTATACAGCTCGTTCCTTAATTATTGCCTCTGGGAAAGAACCACGTGAATTAGGCGTTCCGGGTGAGAGAACTTACAAGAATCAAGGGGTTACCTACTGTGCTACTTACGACGCTCCATTATTTAACGGAAAAACTGTTGCTATAATAGGTGGTGGAAATTCAGCCTTGGATGCTGCTATTCAACTGCTTAACTATTCGCCAAAGATATATTTAGTAAATATCACCGACAAAATAATAGGCGACACGGTCATGTTGGATAAAATCAAGAATAGTAATAAAATTGAAGTTCTAAACAATAGCGAAGTAACTGAAGTTAGAGGTAACGGAACAGTCAACGGCATTGGAGTTGAAACTAAAGGTTCAACAAACTCTCTAGCTGTTCAGGGAGTTTTTGTAGAGATTGGATCAATACCAACCGTAGACTTCTTACCATCAGGCGTAGCTTTAAATAAGCATAATAAAATTATCATAGATAAACGCAACATGACTAGTGTCCCAGGAATTTTTTCGGCTGGTGATGTGACTGATATTTTAGAAAAACAAACTGTAGTAGCTGCTGGTGAAGGGGCGAAAGCCGCCATTCAGGTTGCAGAATATCTTAATAAAACGGAGGTGTAATGGAAAAAGATTGTTGTTAGAAAACAGTATAATAATGCCCGAAAGCCTAACCCTTGGCAGGTGGGTCAGTAGATTTGCTAGTTCTTACTTAGACTAAGAGAGCGTTTTCTTGTTTGTTTCATAGTTTGCAACAAAATTATATAGATTAATAGGTCTAACCTTTAATCTAATATTGCATGGAAATATACGCAAATATTGTCTAATAAACTATTCACAGCAAATTCTCTATCTGCTAAGGGTCAGGCTTTCAAGCGCAGACCTTGCGATACTAACATACGCTTAAGAATAGTATTGTATTAGAATAATTTACTTTTTTTGGTTTATTTTTTGCGAGTGTTTTTCTTTTTTGCGATTCTTTTGCATGAAGCGCCGTGCATGTTTCTATGCTTACCCATAATATTTATCCTTAACATCATTAGTGATTAGATTTATTATATCTGTAAACCTGGTTATTCACAACTGATAATTTTAGAATCTTTCAGCTTACAACAACATCAGAATAAGTTAGGCTATACAAACTTCTTTGAGAGTGGACAGCTCAGCCATTTAATCTTGTTCTTCTGGTTTGAAGCTGTAAACATAAGTTATCCACAGAATGCTTGTGTTTATATAGATTCGGTGTACTATAAAATTAGCTAAGGACAAAACCAAGGCTAAATCTGAGTTACCTTAAAAAAGTGGCTTGGTTGAAGTTAAGGAGCAAGGCAAAAACCAAAACTACTAAACTTCAAATCGAACATGTCAGGTTAACGCCTGATTGGTTGGGCTTGATAGGTTTTCCTAAAAAGGAAACTGGCAAATCTTATCTGGAACTGCAGGCTAGAAAGATAAGCAATAAAGACTAACACAAACAACACTTCAGCAAAAACTGGAGTGTTTTTGTTTTACATTATTATCAGTTAAGCCTTTTTGTAGATTGCTATTGTATAATATGCAAATACTGTAGCCTTTACTCTGGTAAACTAAGCTAACTACATTGTAGTTTAGCCAGCAAATAACAGTAATGGAGTTGTTCGACAGACTGGGCCAGCTACTAAGAAATAATCCGTTTGGATATAAGGTTCAAAGTAAGTTAGGCTTTATCTGTTAAAATAGTATTAATGGCTCTGTAGCTCAGTTGGTAGAGTGAGAAATGCCGGTGGCACTTTGCAAGGAAACCTTCATTCTTGGCAACCAGTTGCCAAGAATGAAGTTTCGGGGTCGCTGGAAGTGACGAGGCTTGAAGCAAGACTCTCGCTGTATAAATATAAGTTACTTAATGTTAAAATATCAGTCTAGTGTGGCTCTTTAGCTCAGTCGGTAGAGCAGAGGCTTGAAGAGCCTTGTGTCCCCAGTTCGAGTCTGGGAGGAGCCACCAATAAAATATCTCAACGACGGTTGGGATTTTTTGTTGGTGATTATCTCTAGTCTCGAACTGGATTACTGCAAAGCAGTCAGTTCGCTAATCCCCCGTCGCTTTTAGCGACAAACGGGCGGATTATACTGATAGTATT
>QIKK01000052.1 GCA_003231925.1 Candidatus Saccharimonadota bacterium | reverse complement strand
CAACTGGTATTAGAACTATTGACCTTTGGGGTGTAGAATGGTGGTACCAGATGAAAACAAAACGTAATTCCCCAGAACTCTGGGATACCGCGAAAGAAACATTAGCAAAATACCGTAACTAATTTCCGAGATTCTAAGATTCTACTATTCTACTGGAAAGATTGCAGGAGTCATCAAATCGATTGTTCGTCTCGGTGCAAACAGCACCTCATTATGTTTGTGACCTGGCAAAATAAGCGTTGTTATTCCTTCTTCAGACGCGCGAACCATATCCGCTGCAAGCTGAAAGCCGAACCCATCTAACTCAGAGTGAACAATAGCCACACCAGCCAGGAATTCTCCATTTTGTCTGCGGTTAACTAAGGATTCAACACTAGAATGACCACTATGGATTTGAGCTATTGTTCGGAAGCTTGTTATAGGACTACCCGCTAGCTGAAGCCCAGCTTTTGCAAGGTCGCTCTTGCCAGTTTTATGCGCATCAGCTTCTTTTTCAATTCTATCCTTGCCAATATCTGCAGCTCTTTTCAATAGATCTTTCCAGCTTGTTTGCTCGGGTGGATTATGAGCTACAAGCTGTAGCGCATTCGGCACCCTCATCTCGCCAGCTGAATGAGTAAACGCTACACCTCCCTCAAACAGCCCTCGCAGTGCTGTACGACCTAGCCTAGAATCAAGACGATTTGTAGTAACAATTTCTACACCGCTAAAAAGACCTGTCTCGTCCAGAGCCGTAGCCCAAGCCAGACCAACCTGTTCTCTCTCGCTATGGCCTAAAACAATAACAGCCTCGCTACTCTCTATAGTAAACTCAGGGCCACCAAATAATTTAATCATATAGCATATATTATAGCATACTTCTGATATCTTGTCTACTATCTCAACTTCTGCGAGTTTTTTTGGCAACATATACCATGATAAATAAACACCCTCGATGGGCCAATCCGCAATATATAAAACCTACCCCCAATTATCAATTTTTATAGCAGGTGATATTATTTTTAACAATTTTAGAATTTTCCTTAGGTGGCAAGGAGATACTTAAAAAATACTTAAAAACTCTTAGAAGTTGTTTACTCTCATATTTATGAAACTCACAAGTTGCGATGGAGGTATACTGTCTTAATCCATAAGCCTCACATAAAACGTGAACCTGCTCCTCGCAAGGGAAGGGGTGAACCCAAAAACTAGCTTGCATTTTATAGAACCCCATCATTCTTAACTTTTCTAGGAAATACAATCTCTGAGTTTGCTTTACCTTTGGAATATCAAACATAACTAGTCGCCATTTTTTGTCCCAGCTTTTTGGTGTTGGTACCACCATATTATCCAAATCAACCTTTACCAGTCTTTTTCTTCCTTTTTCAGTAATTTTTACCGTCACTTCTCCATTATCGGAAAGCGTTTCTATGAGCTTCTGGCGCTCCATATATCTCAAAAGCCTCTTGTACTCTTGCTCTTTTGTGGGTGTCCTTAGATATCTAATCAGTATATCGGGTATCATTTCAGTAGTTTTTGGTGCAATGAAAGCTGCTCCGATTACGCCACCAACAATGCCAAAGCGCAAAAAACCATCTATAAACTTCTTAGTGTTAGACCTCATGTAAATTATTATAGCAGGTGATATTATTATTTACAGATTTATGGAGTGTTGGATTTCTGATATCTGCTAGAAGATATCTGCTAGAATAAGATTGTGATGAAGAAGCATCAAAATACTAAGAGAATCTCTAACAAACGAGCTTACTTTGATTATAGCTTGGGCGATAGTTTTGTAGTGGGGATTGTCTTAAACGGCCGTGAAGCAAAATCTCTTCGCCTTGGTCATGGTCAGATAAAAAGTGCCTACGTAACGATTAAAAATAGAGAGCTATGGCTAATAAACGCCTCGATAACTGGAAGCAGTGGCATACCAATTGAGGATAGCGAAGTGACCCAGGCCAGAAAACTGCTAGCTAAGCGTCGAGAAATTAATGCAATTATCGTTGCAAAACAACAAGGTAAAACCGTCCTACCCACCGAGGTACTCATAGGCGGTCGTCATATTAAATTGAAAATAGCACTGGGTGTTGGTAAGAAAGAGTATGACAAACGACAAATTATCAAAAAGCGTGACGACTCCAGAAATACTAGTAGAGAATTAAGGGGCTCAACACGATGAACGTTCCAAAAATAGGATTTGAAAATAGAAAAAAGGCGACATAGACTATGGCAAGAAAAGAAGAAATTGGAATTGTAGTTGATGATTTTGATAACGTCTTAAAATATATAAAATTTGGTGATATGAAACAATCCGAACGAAGGCGTGATACAAGTGTCTTTCTATTCAACGACAAAAATGAAGTACTTATAGCTAAACGTTCCAATAAAAAATCTATCTTGCCTGGGTATTGGGGACCGACGGCATCTGGAAGCGTAGAAGAACATGAATCATACACCAAAAATATCTACAAAGAACTAGAGGAGGAATTAGGCATATCTGACGTTGAACTCGACTTCTTCGGTAATTTATATTTTGATTTTAAGGATGGCAAACGATTCAGTGGTTTGTTTAAGGGCCACTTTAATCAGTCAATCAAATCTTTGTCCTTGCAAGAGGAAGAGGTTGAAGAAGCTCGTTGGATATCAATAACTGATTTATTACTGTGGATTGAATCAGGAGACGAAAAAGTAGCACCAAGCATGAAACAGCTACTTAACGCTGTTGGGATAGATACTCCGCCAGATACTACAGAGTTTTCTTGGATAGTTGATCAAAATGATAAGAAATTATACGTAAAGCAAAAAAACTTAATTAAACCTTCTGAAAAAACTCATGCCGTCTAAACACTTAGGAGATTTTTGTACCAACTGATCCGCCGTTAATAATACGAACTAAAGCATCTGGCTCATCAAGCTTATATACAATCACCGCCATATCTTGTTCCGCTGCTAACCCTAAAGCAGCTCCTTTATTTCTGGATTTTCAAGTGCTTCTTGATAACTAACTTTATCCAATCTGACAGCATCATCAAATTTATTTGGATCTTTATCATAAACTCCGTCAACTTTTGTAGCTTTAAGGACAATTTCGCAATCAAGTTCAAGGCCAATGGATACCGCCGCACTATCATGGGTTGAGTACGGGCGACCAATCCCTCCTGCTATTATTAATACTCTATTTTTCTGTAAGTGTTTTTCCGCCAATCGATAAGCATAATTTTCAGCAACTTGGCTGGCATACAAATTGCTCAAACAGCGTGTTTTTACACCATTCGCTTCAAATATGTCGGTCATTGCTATGGCATTAATAAGCCCGCTCAACATCCCCATTTGATCAGCTGTAACTCGTTTGATACCATTACCAGCAATGTCTGCTCCACGCACTAAATTACCGCCACCTGCAATAATGACTAACTGGCAACCTGTGTCAACAACTTTTTTTGCTTCACTGGCTATCCAAGCAACTACTTTAGGATCTATACCGGTTTCATGCTCACCGGCTAGTTGCTCGCCTGATATTTTCAAAAGGATTCGCCTATACATCAGGGGCTATTGTAACTTAAAACTGATACAATACAAACTATGAAGTTATACTCATGGAATGTTAACGGAATCAGGGCAGTTTGGAACAAAGAGATGTTACAAAAGTTTGTTACGGAGCACAATCCAGATATTTTATGTATTCAAGAGACCAAGGCAACCCAGGATCAATCACCAGTTGAACTACCACAATACTCAGAAACTTGGAATAGTGCAGATAAAAAAGGCTACAGCGGAACAGCAATATTTAGCAAAACTAAGCCCCTTAGCATAATTTTGGGCTTTTCTGACGATATTTTAAAAAAATACAATTTTATAGATAACTTTGGCGATATATCTAAAGAAGGGAGGGTACTAACCGCTGAGTTTAAAGATTTTTTCGTTTGTACGGTGTACACACCCAATAGCAAAGGCGAGTTAGAGCGCCTAGAAATACGACAGAAATCCTGGGACCCAGCTTTTAAGGACCATCTAGCCCTTCTACAGCTCAAAAAACCAGTTTTGGTTTGTGGGGATTTTAATGTAGCACATCAAGAAATAGACTTAGCCAGACCCAAAGAAAATATCGGTAAGCATGGGTTTACTAACGAAGAGAGAAGGGGCTTTAGTCACCTCCTTAGAGCTGGTTTATTGGATACTTTCAGATATTTACATCCTGATACCAAAGATTCCTATACTTGGTGGACACATTGGGGCGGAGCAAGGGAAAGAAATGTTGGCTGGAGAATAGATTATTGGCTAGCTAGCAAAAACTTGAGTAACCAAATTACCCAGGCAAATATTTACCCAGAAGTAATGGGGTCAGATCACTGCCCAATTAGCATCGAATTTAGAGACTAACAACCAATAATTAATGAAATTTATATATAAAGTAAAAAAAGTAACCTCTAGCACTTTCTATTAGAGACAAAGATGTTATAGTTGCCCTATGAAAGAAAGCTATAAAATCGCCGTTGCATCAATAGCCGGAATAACTGGTTTTTTATATGGAAGCACGTTACATCTACCCTCTGAGATGGAGCAACTTGAGAATATAAAAGCCTGTGCAGAAACTCTTACACCAGAGATTCAGACTAAGCCAGTATCTGAAGAATGTCTACCATATCTAACCGTTGTAAGCCTAGGAGGTATAAAATTATTTACTCTACAGCCAGGAGAATCAAAAGGAAGCTTTTTAACGGAAGACGACAGACCCGTCTATCAACAGCCCCCAGCCGAAGAGTTTAGTGAAGTTGCTATCAATGAGAGAACCTCAAATTCCACCCAAATCCGAAAAAAGAGAGTGAATGAAGCACTTATAGCATTTCTGTTTGGCGGAATCACCTACTTAGCAGCGGATGCTAAGCGATATAAAGAATCCGAGATAGAGAATCCATTGCCTCTTGAAAATAAAAAATCCTAGTAAATAATACCAACACTTCTACAGCCGATACATCCCACACTGCACTCTAGTCTCCGGCAACTGGCTGGTATATACTTAACAATATGAAAAGGAAGTTTGCGGTGTTTGACATAGATGGAACTGTTTTCCGTTCTCATTTGTATTGGGAAGTTGCTTTAAGTTTGGCTCGCAATAATAAGCTTCACCCTAAAGTGGACAAAATGGCCGTAAATTTATACGACAAATGGAAGAGAAGAACGCATGACAAAGCTTTTGAAGAATTTGATAAACGAACGATCACCATTCTAGACGATGTGGTGTCAGAACTTAATCCGCAAGACTATGACAAAGCTCTCAAGCAAGTATTACCACCTTTGTTAGATCAGACCTATCTGTATACAAAAAAACTTATAAAACGGTTAAAGACGGAGGGTTATTTTTTAATTGCCATCTCAGGCTCGAGACTAGAAGAAGTCAATTTGTTTGCTTCGTATCACGGTTTCGACGACTGGATCGGCCAGGAGTATATCAGAACAAAAGATGGCAAAAGTTATACTGGCAAAATTAAAAAAACATACAAAGATAAACATTTAATTCTTAGGGGTTTTGTTAAAAAACACAATCTAACTATGAATGATAGCTACGCAGTTGGTGATTCTGGGGGAGATATAAGTATGCTAGAACAAGTAGAAAACCCGATTGCTTTTAACCCGAACCAAGACTTGCTAGAATACGCACGTAAAGCCAAATGGAAAATAGTTGTGGAACGAAAGAGTATTGCTTACATATTGGAGGACAGTGATGGAAAATACATACTGGCATAGACAAACTTCTGAAAAACCACTCTTTCCTGATTTACTATGGAGTAGACCTCAATCCAAGCAAAGTGCAGGAAAACTAGCAATTATCGGTGGTAATGCTTTTGCATTTGGTGCTCCAGGCGTTGCTTACAACGAGGCCATAAAGTCCGGCATAGGCATTTGCAGGGTACTGCTTCCTGATGCCGTCAAGAAAACAGTTAAGGCGATATTACCCGATGCCGACTATGCCTCAAGCAATCGGAGTGGCAGTTTTTCTAAACCTGCCCTGGATAATTTCCTAGAGTCATCAAACTGGTCTGATGGCACATTACTAGCAGGCGATTTTGGTAGGAACAGCGAAACTGCCGTTTTACTAGAAAACTTTGTTCAAAAGTATGATGGGTTACTAACTATCACCCAAGATGCCACCGATTATTTTAAAGCATTTCCAAAAGTTCTGTTAAGTAGGGAGAATACACTGATTGTTGTTAGCTTAGCTCAGCTTCAAAAAATATTTATAAACATACCATTGATAACACCGATAACTTTTGGCATGTCCATCCAACAGCTGGTTGAGGCTCTGCACTCACTCACAGAAGAATATCCTGTCTGCATATCTGTTAAACACCACGACGTGGTTTATGTTGCGTTCGACGGTAGAGTCATAACAACCCCCAACGAGGATATGCCCTGGAGAGTTAAAACAGCCACTCGGGCAAGCGTTTTTTGGTTACAAAATCCATCCAAGATACTTGAGGCTGCCACAACAAGTCTAACCGTTTAGTAAACTTGTACTAATCCCCAATTATCGAGACAATCAAGCATAAGTCAGCCCTCCTGACCAGTAAACATTAAAGCACTCAATTAGTGATAGATTGTTACAGCTAGAACGTCTTCTTGTACTGTTGTATTCATCTTGCCACTGCATCATCTTGGTTCGCAGAACCAGTTATAAAATTGAGCCCGTATAAATATCAAATGTATGGTGGGCGAGGAGGGAATCGAACCCTCAATCCTTGCAGAACACGATTTTGAGTCGTGCGCGTATACCAGTTCCGCCACTCGCCCGAGTAATAGCAGGCTCTATTATACTATAAAACACCCTCATTCATACCGTCATCGAAGGCAAATTTTATACTAATAATGCTATAATATCACCAGTATGCCTACATCGAACCCACCCTCTCTACCAAACGATAATGACTCTGATGATGATAACTATACAATTACACCTGCTAATAATTCAAAAATCCCAGAAGACAACGAGGAGCCAGATAAAACTAAAACAGATATGTTGGCAGAGCTAGCGGCTAAAACTGCCGAACTTGCCAAACAAATACAGGGTTCAGAAAATCCAAAAAAACATATTTTAGAAATATCCGATTCAGAAAATTCTAAACCTGAAGATATTTATACAGCTATAGATGCTCAGGCCCAAACAACCGGCAAACAGAGGGCAAAACCCAGGACAGGTTCCAACCCAGCCATAGAATTGATTAGAGGAAAGCTTAATAAATTATACAAAAATGAGCCTGATGCGACTGAAGAGGCTTCAGAAACAATAGCCCTGTCTCACGGGTCAAAATACCAACAATATATGTACAACTTAACCACATCTGGAAAATCTCTAGCAGACATACAAACCGAGTGGCATAACTATTACGTTGCCCTCCCGAACGAAGAAAAACACCAGGTCTGGAAAGAATTCTACAAAAACCAAGAAAATACATCCAGTTATGCTAAGCACACTAAAGATTCAAACAAGACCAAGCCAGTAAAGACTGTTCCGCATAAATTGGTCACTAAAAATACTGGTGGGTCCAATAAAACAATCAGCGAGATTAAATCACGCATTTTAGATAAGATAACTGCTGGTGGCAGGCTTAAGCCTATTCACCATATTAAATCAGCACTGTTTGGTATTGGTATGGCAGCTTTTGTTGGACTGGCAGTAATTTTTATCTTTTTTAACCAGGTTTTTATAGCTCCTTTTGTCAGCCCTAGCCGAACCGTTAGCGCTACACCAATCATCGGGAATTCGCCAGAATCTATAGGTCCAGAATCCAAGCTTATTATTCCTAAAATTAATCTAGAAGTACCAGTCATTTATGGCCTCGGTACCGTTGATGAGCGGACAATCCAGAATGCTCTCGAAAAAGGCGTTGTACACTATGCAGCATCTCCTGAACCTGGAGAAATAGGTAATTCAGTCATCGTAGGACATTCTAGCAACAATATTTTTAACTCTGGTAAATATAAATTTGCTTTTGTTTTGTTGAGAAGAATGGAAATAGACGACACCTTTTTTATTCAAAAAGATGGCATACGATATACCTATAAAATATTTGATAAGAAAATAGTAAAGCCAACTAATACGTCCGTATTGGGCCCTTCTACAAGAGCTAACACTGTAACATTAATAACCTGTGATCCGCCCGGAACATCAATTAATAGATTAATAGTGATAGCTGAACAAGTAAGTCCTGATCCTAGCGGTAATAAAAAGGCCGTGATTAATGTTAAGCCAAATCTCAACCAAGTAATACCTAGTAATTCACGAAGCCTCTGGTCACGCTTGTTAAATCTGTTCTGATTAAATTCGTTAGCGGTCTTTTGGTATAAGCAGGCTAGTAACCATAATACGTGGGGGGGTGCTCGAAGTACCAAGGGATTGTTTAATCAGTGGATTAAATGTATACATCGTATTTAGGTTTTTAGAATAAAAACTTCCGTCCTGTGGCAATGATTTTACTAGTTGATATTGGTTGCTACCATCAAAATCAATAATTTGTTGTAAACCTCCCGCACTGAAAACAATATGCTGTCCATCTGCCCAACGCACTTCTTGGATAGAATCTAGCTTGGTACTAATCTTATAATTAAAGGATTTATCCACCTCAAACTCATGAGCCGCAAAATTCTCTGGACCATAAGAGAATACAGCACTAGAGTCGGTAGATATTAGCAATGCTGTGATTGATGGTACTCTCATTACTGTTGTGGCAACGGGAATGTTCGCACTAGGATTTTTATCTAAATATTTTTGAGGATCATTATATACAATCGCTCTTCCTTCTACTGGTGATGACACCGCCATAATTGGTGCGTTCTTAAGCTTTGCTAACTGGAGAAGATATCTACTATCGGTTCTTAATTTTTTTAGCAGTATATCTTTATTACCACGTTTAAAATGAGCCTCTACCAGCCCTTTCTCGCTACTGCTAGTAATATACAAAATCCAGTCTGAGGCAAATGTCTTATAGGCAAGTACATCTTTCAATATTGGCACTTTACCTAATCCGTTAGTAGTGTCAGCGATGTAGAGGTTTTTTGTAGCAGAATCGTACACAAAAAATTTGTTATCACTATGATTGTCTAGCCCAACAACCAAACTTTTACTGGCAAACAAGGTACTTAGATTGACCGATTGAGTAGGGTCATCTTTGTCAACCATCAGGTATTCTGTTGAACCTGCCGAACTACACCAGCCCATTCAACCACTTTAAGCCGACCGTCCTTATTATTAGTTATTATTTTAGGTATTTGTAAAGTTCTATTTGTAATAGGAGATGCATTCATGTCTATCAGGCTTAAACTAAGCGGACTATCGGCATAGCTAATAACTAGCCAGCGCTTATCGATGCTCTGACTTACACTAGATGGATTCGAACGCAAATTAATCCCGACAGTAGGCAACAACGTCTTTGGTATTAATTTAGTATAAGTTAGACGTCTCAGAGTTCCACCCTCTAGTCGGATTGTTCTGCCCCAATCTCTATAACCCTTCTTGGTAACCTTAATTGTGTAGGTATTGCTAGGGATGACTAATCTTTCGTCCGTTACCCCACGTTGTTTTTCCCCGTTTAAATAAACTTCAGCACCACCAGGTCTTGAGCTAACATAGACTAAACCATTTTGTATTACTTCACCGGTACTCCTATCAATATAATAACCATCTGCGACGTAGACAAGCAGTAAAGTCGCTAGTGCGATAAGCACTGCAAACAATCCGTATCCTACAAAAATGCGTATTTTATGTGCGTGTTTCTTCTTGGGGTCTAAATAATCCATTTTACGCCGTGTCTCTTATTATCGCACATTCCTTATAAAAATGTTATTCAGAATATACTTGCACCCACAGAGCCATTCGAGGTAATATAAGCTTAGATGAGAAAAGGAATAGGTATCACGTGGGTAAACAGAATTTTATAGAAATAAACGGGAAAAAATACGACACCATAACAGGGAAACTTCTAGATGTAGCTCCAGGTAATGGGTCTTCGACTATAGCTCCCACTAAGCTCAAGAAAAACGTTGGGATAGTGGATGGTGTAGTTCGGCCTAACAGGAAGACCGTTTTAAGAAGAAGGCCGAAACAGATAGGAGCCAAGCCTCAGAAATCTCAAACATTAATGAGGAGTGCAGTAGTTAAACCCGTCGACCCTAACCCTCAAAAAAATCTTAATAAGTCGCTTCATAAGTCAATTATCAAGAAACTGGGGATGTCTCCAGCTAGAGTACGGCACTCCCATCAAATACATCAAAGCCCTAAGATCAAGAAGTACAGTGACATAGCTAGTAATGGAGCTACTACGGAAAAGATTAAAGAGCATGCTCCGCTAATTCCTAGATCGATCAAGAGGGCTGGGTTAATTCCAGTAAGAGCAAGACAGCCCAAAACTACAGCTACAGAAAAACTAATTAATACAGCAGTAGCAAATGCCACAACCCACAATGAACAACCCCACCCTCACAAATATAAGCATCGTGGTAGAATTATTACAAAGCTAGGTATAAGCACAAAAGTTGTAGGCATAAGTATGGCAGTGTTGGCAGCTGTTTTGTTGGGTGGATTTTTTGCAGTACAAAACGTACCAAACTTAGCTATGAAAGTTGCAGCCACAAGATCGGGGTTTGATGCAACTATGCCAGGATATAACCCCTCGGGGTTTAGTTTCAAGGGACCAATTAATTATAGCTCTGGAAAAGTCACAATCTCGTTCAAATCTAATACCGACAACCGATCTTACAGCCTAACAGAGCAGAGTAGCAACTGGAATAGTGACGCCCTGTTATCCAACCTAAAAACAGAGAATAAACAATACCAAACATACCTAGATAGGGGCAGAACTCTATACATATATGATGGGTCCAATGCGACCTGGGTAGATAACGGTATTTGGTATCAAATAGAGGGTACCAGCAGTAAAATGACTACCGACCAACTTATCCGCATCGCAGCCTCTATATAATCTTGATAATTTTAATATAAGCTTAGATATACAAATGCCCGTAAATCAGTGCTTGCAATTTTAAAGAATATCAATGATTAGCTGAGGCGTTTTTCTACCCTTTCTAAACCCATAATCTGCATCATAGACCACAAGTCAGGTGTACGATTTTTACCCGTTAGGCTGACTCTTATAATCTTTGCAAAGTCAGCAAGAGAACCGTTAAAATTGTCTGGATTATCTTTATAAGCTTTTTTATCTAACGCAAAATTACATTGCTTTGCCGATCTCTTGAGATTCTCGAACCAAGTGTCTTTATTAGCTTTTAGGTCATACAGCTCAAGAAATGTTTTGTTAGCCTGCGAACTAATATTATTTTTTATACCGGCTAATTCTTCATCAATTCTAGGGTAAAATCTGGTACTAAAAATACTATCAAACATATAACCGTATTGTTCTGGTACATCACTCCATTTAACTAGATCTTTACGTGGCTTTTCGCCACTCCTTTCAATAGCTAGTACTCGATTTGTATAATCAGGATCTTCAAGAAATGCTTTATAGAGCTCCTTATCGTGAGAATCGGCCCACCCCAAAACCTGCTTATTGAAGCTTTCCTGAGGCATCATTGCAATCTCATCTTTAGCATAATCTTCTAGCTTTCTTACATCTAGTAGAGGAGAACGAGAAGAACCAAGTTTCTCTATACTAAACGGAAATTTATCTAACGACAATCTAGGATTTTTGCGGTACCAATCTTCAAAATTAGAGTTTGCTAGACCAAGCAAATAAGCTTTTATACTTTTGATAGGGTAGGCTGTCTTACGCCAGAACGCAATATCTGCCTCTGGATCTTTCCGCTTGCTAAGCTTACGCTTACCGCCATTAGGATCTAATATTGAAATAACTGGCGTATGAGCATATTTAAAAGGTTTTATACCTAGCGTTTCAGCTAGTTCAATATGTAGAGCAGTACTAGGTAACCACTCCTCACCCCTAAATATAATTGTTACTCTCATCAAAAAATCATCCACAACATGCGCTAAGTGATAGGTCGGTAAATGTTCCGCATCAGACTTGATGAGTGGCACATCCAGGTCATTTTCCGGTACCTCAATACCACCCTTCAGGGCGTCATTAAATTGTATTCTGTTGTCGTGTGAGCCTTCAGATCTAAACCGTAATACAAAAGATTTTTTATTATCTAGTGCTGTTATAACCTCCTCGTCAGTTTTATCACGCCACAAAGCCCACTGTCCATAATATCCGGGACGCAGTTTTTTACTTTGTTGATCTTTTACGATAGATTGAAGCTCCTCAGACGTAGCAAAACAAGGATAAGCACGGCCTCTATCTAGCAAATCTAAAGCATAAGCTAAATATATCTCCCGCCGTTCACTTTGTATGTAAGGCCCATAACTGCCCTCTACGGACCCATCTGCTTGTAGGCCTTCATCAGGAGAAAGTCCAAAAGCTGCCAATTGGGAAACTATCAGCTCTTTAGAGCCGTCAACCTCTCTTTTTTTGTCCGTATCCTCAATTCTTAATATATATATTCCGTTACTCTGCCTTGCCACATATTGGCATATCATAGCTGTAAATAAAGCCCCAATATGCATAAAACCAGTTGGCGAAGGTGCAAACCGCGTAACTTCGGCATCACTCGGTAGTGACCGTACAAGATAAGACGCCTCAATCTCTGTTCTAGACTTTAAGCTTTTCCCGTCTGTTAATAATACTCTTATACGTTGTTTGAGTTTGTCTTGCATCGCCACTATTATAACATTTCTATTAAACTCTGTATCTTAGTTGCGACAATAGAGTCAAAAGGAAACATCTTGTCATTTGAATAAAAAAGCTATACACTTATTCGTAAGCTTTATGGAAGAAGAACACATACCCAAAGAACCTTTAGACGTGACAAAAAAACGACGGTTTGAGTCTGTTATTAATTACTTGAAACGCAGACCTTCAAGAAAACGTTTATTAATCGTATCCAGTGTTAGTCTAGCTGTATTGTTGGTTGGAGTCTTGGGTTTACGATTTTTTGGACCAACAGGGGCAGAGCCCAACCCAATGCCAGTTATAAGCAAAAAGAAGTTCATACCGCCAAAGCCAATATTAAAAGCTTCACCATTAACTGGGGTAATGGTCAGTCCAGCGCTGGCGGATAGGGCGGTTACAGGCATAATGATAGAAAATAGTCTTGCTGCAAGACCTCAGTCTGGTCTTTCAGATGCCGGTGTAGTCTTTGAAGCTATCGCAGAAGGTGGTATTACTAGATTTTTGGCTTTATACCAAGAAGCTCAGCCTACCAATATAGGACCAATCCGTAGCGCTCGTCCGTATTATGTGCAATGGGTAGCTGGATTCGACGCAGCTTATGTCCATAGTGGGGGAAGTGGTGAAGCTCTACAGCTTATCAAGACATTGGGTATAAAGAATATGGATCATGGTATTTACGGGAATAGTGTTGCCAGCCGTGTTTCATACCGATTTGCACCACACAATGTCTATACCAGCATGGCAAAATTAGATGCAAAACGTAAAGTATTAGGATTTAACACTAGTAACTTTACCCCCTTTGAGCGTAAAAAAGACACATTACCAACCGAGGCGACACCGGCAACTGCTGTAACTATTAACTTCAATATATCTGGTGCTTACTACAATACACAATATATTTACGATGCCGTTACCAACTCTTATAAAAGAAACATGGCCGGAAAACCGCATATTGATAAGGGTAACGGAAAACAAATTATGCCTAAAGTTGTTATTGCCCTAGAGACTACATACGGCATACATCCAGATAGAATTCACAGTGTTTATAAGACTATTGGTAGCGGTGACGTTCTTGTGTTTCAGGATGGAATGGTTACAAAAGGCAAATGGCATAAGCAATCTGCAAAAGCTCCTCTAACGTTCACAAACACATCTGGTAAGGCGCTTCGTCTTAACGTTGGGCAAACATGGATTACAGCGATACAAACTGGAAGAACTACTTATAAACCTTGAT
>QIKK01000056.1 GCA_003231925.1 Candidatus Saccharimonadota bacterium | reverse complement strand
CAAAAGATGGCATTGTTAAATTTGTCGCTCGTCGCAAGAAAAACTTTACCGGCAAAACCGTCCCCCGCACTGAAGTTACAGTTGAGTAAAAACCTTAATTGATATCAGGTTAGGCCTCAAAGTATTCATAACCGTTAGACTCGTCTGGATATCTATTTCTAAAATTGTCTATTATTGTCTTAGCGTAAGACTCAACCCCGCCATACACAGAAGCATCTTCAACTGTTATACTGCTGTTCTCATCTTCACTTTTCATGTCTATAATCCTGTTTCTTAAAGCATCTACATAATCATCTATATTCTGTTGAACTACTTCCTCACCGAATCTATTTACCATGTCTGAATACAGATTTTCGAAACTTCCAGATACCCCACTATCGTGTCCCACTACAGATCTCATGATGCCACTCGCTTGATCGTCTTCTGCATAGTTTTTAGGCATTACTGTGAAAGCATCTAATAGCCCATCAAGCCCAACGTGATCAACGATATCTAACAAAAACTTTGACTCATCATAGCCATCTTTCATATCAAAACTAGATTCCGGGCTATATCCTGTTAACATTTTCATGCCCTGAAAAAATTTCTTAATATCTGTGTACCCGTGTTTATTACCAGAAAAATGTTCAGCTCTCAACTCTTCAAGTGCTGTGCCGAGGCCCGTATGTGTATCACTTAGTGAAAGTCGATTTCTTGTATGGGTATACTCGTGCATAACCATGGCGATATCCCCACCCAGTTCCTGATTTCCATAATAGTCTGCCCTGTCTTCTTCTTGATATAGAACTTTTTCGGCTGTAGGTAATGATAAACACAGATAAGTAGTGCCATTTTCAAGTGTATCTACCCAAGCTGGAGCGAATAACTCCTTCCTACCAGTAGATTCAGCAAAATCTCTACCATTTTTAACAAGTCCTGATTCATAATCTGTTATATACGAGGTTTCTTCTGCATCATATACAGTAGACCGTCTACGTAATCCGTAAAGCTGGGTTTTTTGGTCATCTACAATACTCAAAACACGAACTTCCATATCATCTTCCGAAGTAATGCCTAACTTTTTTCTAAGTTCGTCGAATTCTGCACCTCGAATATATTTGTCCATGTCCTTAGTAACTTCTGGCTGTGTGAATTTGTCTAAAGCCATTTTTATTTCATTATCAGATACTTCGTTAAATGAAGACTCTAACAAGTCCGAAAACTGTGTATTCTCACCTACAGATAACATTACTAAATCTGCTATATATTCCTTCTCCTGACCATGCCTACCAACGTCTTTAATGTCCTCTAGCTTGGACATCCTAGAAGCAATTGCGGTCATAACAAGCTCATTTTTCGTTCCGCTCAATGCATCGTTATCTATTTCGAATTCATCAATTAAAATAGTAAGGGACTCCTTAACCTTCTTTTTATCTTCTACTTCAACCCCCAGATCAAATACTGACTCTACTATTCTTTCTGCTTCTATATCTGGACTATACAGCTGTTCTGGAGATTCCATATCAGGAATATCCATTTGTATTGGTGGTGGAGCTGTTATAGTTTCTGGCATGATTATTTTTATTTTACTTAATTTACAGATTAAATATAGCATAAGCTTGACTTAAAGTCAATGTTAGAAACTCCCTCTACCCATTCCGCTATTGCTTTTCTGAATATAATCTGATAGTATTGCGACAGATACACAAAAATAAACAAAAAGGATAAAAAAGATGGATACTACCAGCCAACAAAAAAGTATGACCGAGGGAAAGCTGGGTGTGGCCAAAGAAGCCGCTTTAGGGTGGATAAAAGAGACATTCGGTAGTGGTAGTGAACTGACCGATTTTAATAGTAAAATCGCAGAGTCCTCTAATATCGACCGTATAAAAACTGTCATAGATCAAGTGCTAGCCATCAAAAATAGAATCGTAGGCATTGGTGATAGGAGAGATGTTTACGAAAAAAAGGCTTTTGCAGCAATTAACCTTGCTATTAATGCATCGGGGGGGGCTTCGCAAAGTTCTGGTGCAGGCGGTACTTCTTTTACTACCAGGGGAGCTTCTGGAAATATTGGAAATACCACCACTACAGCATCGACAGCCACCGGTTCAAGTCCAAGTAACCCTGCTGTTCTAAATAAAAACAGTGACGCACAACAGGCAAGATTTATAACAAACGAGCAACAAGACGGTGACTTCGCAGATACTGTAAAGAAAAGCCACGTAGACGTTGCTCAAGGTGGTAGCATAACTCAACAAATAATGAACCTAGCACCTGGCAAGATATCTGCAGCTCAAGCATACGACATTTATAAGAAAAACAAAGGCTTGATTGCCAAGGAGATGGGAGACCAGGTCTATACTATGGCAAATGGCGATCTAGGCCTTACAAACCCTGGAAAACAAGGTCTTGGGTTTACACTAACAAACCAACTAAAACATGACGTCAAGTCGACAACGGATACAGCTGCACAAAAGGCAGCGGCAGACGCCGTGGCTAATATTGACGGTGGTCCTAATACTACATTAGGTGTAATTGGTGCTTCGAATAACACTAACGTGCAGGATACAGCAAGACAAAAAACACAGCACCATCAGCTAATACAGGAAATGCTCAAGTGAGAGCTACTTCAGGATATAATGCTCCTGCTAGACCAAATGTAACTAATCCAGAGGTTAATGTAGGACTTAATAATAAGCCTAAGTCTATATACCCCTGAACTATCATCTGCCAAAGGTTATACAGCACCATCAGCTAATACAGGAAATGCTCAAGTGAGAGCTACTTCAGGATATAATGCTCCTTCGGCTGGCCTAAGCAAGGTTCCGACGGGAGCTGTTGCAGCAGTTAAAAATGCTGCTCACAGACCATCAGCGCTAAAACGACCACAAGGCGCCAGAACGCTAGTTACAAGACCTGTGGATTCTACAACTACTGATTTTGCTAGTATGGTCTCAACTACACCTGTACAGACTACTACTGCTGCAGCTGAAACGGGACATATAATTCCTAGCCGTATTCCTTCTTCTGCGACAATAAATAAGCCAATAGACCCTGCGGTAGCTGCCTTTAACGAAAAAGTAAGCCACTGGACTCCCGCTCAAAAAGAAGCTTTTGAAAAATATGTGACAGCCTCGCAACAATCTGAATCTACAGTAGTCACACCCCCACCAGCTGGTGGTACAGATAACTCCTTCAGCTTTGGCGGGCAGGGCAGTGGAATAAGTGGCATTAGTCTAATGTCACCAGTAGCCCCAAAAAGTAGCGGAAGTTCTCCGACTTGGGCCAGAACACAGTAGATAAATTTGTAATGTATAATAATCGTAAGCACAATTAACTATTTTTACTTTATGGGAATTAAGTGGATAAAATCAACAAAGAACTATATGCCTACATCCACCAAGCACTGATTGGAGGTTCTAGTACCGAGCAAGTTAAAAAGATACTGCTTGGTGCAGGTTACCAAGAATTAGAAGTCAGAGCTACAATAATCTTAGCAACCCAAAATATAGAGCAAGAACATACTCACCCACAAAAAAAATCTTACAATTTATGGATTAAAGGTTATTTTAAAAAATCCAAAAAAAGTATCTCTATATTAATAGGCATAGACCTAGTAATGATAACCCTAAGTCTATTGGAACCTTGGCCACTCAAAATACTGGCAGACTCGGTCTTTGGCACTATCCCCGCTCCTGGTCCGCTTAAGGCCTACACTGGAACATTTACCTTATTGATAGCTGTGGCTCTAATGACAGTTAGCTTATTTCTGATGACATCCTTGGTCGGGTTAATAGATGATTATGTAGCCACAAGACTAAGCTATAAACTAGATGTAGCTATAAAAAGCGAGATGTATAACCATATTATCCGTCTACCCCTCTTCCATAAAGAACGCCTACATAAAGGCGACTACATTGGCAGATTAAAATCTCTTACCGGCGATATTAGTGCACTAGTATTAGGATCAACAAGTTCTATTGTCGAGGCAATCCTAACAATTATCGCCGTCCTTACCGTACTATTTTTTGTAAATATTAAATTAACCATTATTGGACTTATAATAGTGCCCCTTTTATATAAAAGCGTGCGTATATTCTCACCCAAAATACAAGCAGTTACGGAAGAATTTCAAGGAATATTTGGCCGTATTAACAACCAGATTCAGGAATCCATAGAAAACACTGAGACAATTCAGTCATACACCGATGAGTCAAACCAAGTCAAATCTCTAATAACTTTAATGGCTGAAAAACTCAGAATAAACATAAAAACGTTATTTTTGAACCATGGTTTTGGTTTTTCTAACAGTCTATTTGTAATACTTGGCAGTTCTGTAATCTTAATTGTAGGTGGTAAACAAATACTTGACGGCACCCTGTCTTTTGGTGATTTATTCATCTTTATAAACTACATGCAACGACTATACAATCCAGTTGAGGGACTTACTAACTCAATATCTGATATTAAAAAACGTAGTGTTAGCGCTAAGCGAGTTTATGAAGTTATTCACGATCACCAAGAAATAGAAGATGTCAATTGTGGTTATAAGATGGTAAATCCTAAGGGTAATATAAAACTCACCGGTGTCCAGTTAGTTTATGATGATAAAATGGTGCTAAACGATGTTAATCTAGATATCCCAGCGGGTACAAAGGTCGGCTTTATTGGACCAAGCGGTGGTGGCAAAAGTAGTTTTCTTAAGATGATACCTAAGTTTATCCCACCTACAAAGGGTAAGATATTTATTGATGGATACGATATTTCGCAGTCTTCTACACTTAGTGTCCGCCAGAATATTAGTATCATCAGCCAAGACCCCCAATTATTCTCTGGTACAATTCTAGACAATATAATGCTGGGGGCTATAGACCCAAAAGTGGTCACAAACCAAGACGTAGAAGATGTCCTCGTCGCATCCAGCGCCAAGGAATTTGTACAGGAGCTCCAAGTAGGAATGAATACTTACATTGGAGAATCTGGATCGATGCTTAGCGGTGGGCAGAAACAACGTATTGCCATAGCAAGAGGTTTATTGAAGGGTGCACCGATAGTAATTCTGGATGAGCCGACTAGTGCACTAGATTCTGCTAGTGAAAATTTTATCAAATCGCATTTAAGCCAAATAACTGAGGGCAAAACCGTATTAATGGTTACACATAAACTATCTATGTTAACCGCAATGGACGAGGTATATGTGGTTGAAGGCGGTGCTATACGAAGCATAAAAGACTACGGCGGATTGGAAGTTTACCTAAACTACTTAAATAAACATGAGCTAGATTAAAAGACCTCATCAACGGCTATTTTTGTGGCTTGAATTTCAACAAGTGTTTCTTGCAACGAAGCATGATTAGCCCTGTAGACATCTTCTAAGATTTCAGGCTTCAATCCTGCAGTTTTTATATCATCACAATCTGCTACACTAAATGCTCCTAGAGCGTTTTTACCAGAGTCTTTACCCAAAATCATTGCACCATTAAGTTTGTGCCCTTCATCTCCAGCTTCTCCGAGTGTAAACCATGTCTCTCGAATATAAATTGGACTTCCCCAGTAGGCACCACGCCTTATTGTAGAGCCTTGTGAGTCATTTCTGCTATCTTCTGAATCATCTCTAACAATCTTTGCATCAGTTATGTGATATAACACCGCAAGAAGCTCCTGCCCCAATTCACCGATACTGCCCTCTTCATAATAGCCCTGTTTAAGGAATAAAGACATAAACCCTTCGATTCCTATAGAATTATTATCTATACCATCAGAGTCTAGAAATCTCGGATTAGGGCTTTGTAGTCTTAGATTAGTAATTTGGTCGTCTCGCGTAGTTTTAACTGCTGGGATATCACCTTCATCGTGAAGTTGCCCTGGAGCATAAAATCCCACGCTAATTTCTGGTTCTAAGTATCTTTCTAACTTACCCAATGCATTAACTAGTAATGACTCAAGAGGTGTATCTCTATATTCTTCAAGATATTCTGCCTCCAAAGTAATAGCATCAGCTCCTGAAGCTTCACCTTCAAAAGATTTATTTTGGTTTATCATTTTATACTTCTTCTAACAATTGGGGTTACATATTTTATGTATAATACCATATTCTCTATATTTAAACAAGTACTACCCTTCTTCTTACTGCGGTTTTAATGTCGTTCTACAGCATTCCTAGGTGATGCTTAACGCGCTCAACAACATCAGCAATCACTACTTGTGATTTAACTAGATAATCATTTACGCCTAAATCTTGAGCTCGCTTTTTATCTGACTCTTGAGAAAGAGCTGTCAACATAATAACTTTCACATTGGTCGTTTCTGGTGTATTCCTTAAGATGTCTAGCACATCAAAACCGGAAACTTTAGGCATCATAACATCAAGTAAAATTAGATCTGGACGCATCTCTAGTGCAGCAGTCAAAGCATCTTCGCCGTTATGAACACGTCGAACCGTAAAACCCTCTGCCTCCAACCTAATCGTATAGACAGTTGCCAAACTATCATCATCTTCTACTAATAAAAGCTTTTTTGATATCTGTTCATCCATAACACTAATGCTACCGTAAACTTAACGATTAATCAATGTTTTGACAAACCCATAAAACATCGGTTGGGGCTTGTTTGGGCTAGAATTAAATTCTGGGTGCGACTGTGCTGCTAAGAAAAACGGATGATCTATTGCCTCTATCATCTCTACCAGGTTACCATCGGGTGATAAACCAGCTATTCTGATACCCCATTGCTCATATTTGTCACGATATTTATTATTACATTCATAACGATGTCTATGGCGTTCTGTGACCTTTTTATTTTTATAAACTTTAGCTGTTTGAGTCTTTGGCTGGATTATACATTCATAATTTCCTAATCTCATTGTTCCACCCGTAGCCTCTTTACCCTTTTGATCCTCCATGGTGTGAACCACAGGATTTAAGGTGGTTGGGTCATTCTCGGTCGAATTTGCATCTGATATCCCACTCATTCTTGCTGCCGCAATAACTGCTACTTGCAGACCTAAACAGAGCCCGATATAAGGAATCTTATGTTCTAGAGCGTACTTAGCAGCTGTAATCTTACCCTCTACCCCTCTACTACCAAAGCCACCAGGCACAACAATACCATCAACATTTGACAGCATATCACCAATATTTTCATCTGTTATTTTCTCTGCCTCTATCCAAGAAATTTCTACTTGATAGCCTTGACTCCATGTAGCACTAGACAGAGCCTCAAAAACGGACAGATAAGTGTCTTGATTGTTGAGATATTTGGCAATTACTCCCACCTTAATGTGTGCTACAGTCTTATCCTTTGCCCTTTTAACTATTTTTCGCCATTCTTTGAGATTGGGTTTTTTATTACCTAGTTTAAGCTTATTGCTAATCACCCTACCGATGCCCCGTTCTTCTAGAGTCAGGGGGACTTCATAGATTGTTTCAGCGTTTGGAAGTAGCACAATTGACTCTCTATTTACTCCACTAAACATACTTAATTTTTTGATAATACCATCAGGTGCTTCGCTTTCACTACGTGCTACAAGAATATCTGGCATAATACCAAGACTACGTAACTCTCTAACCGCATTTTGGGCTGGTTTAGTCTTAAGTTCTCTTGACGCCCCCAAAAATGGTAAATACACAACATGAACAAAAACACTATTCTCTGTTCCGACACTTAGCCCTAACTCACGAATAGCCTCGATAAAACTTAGGGATTCATAGTCGCCAACCGTACCACCTATTTCTACAATATGTACGTCAAAACCCTCTGCTGACTGCCTAATACCAGTCTGAATAGCATTTGTTACGTGTGGGATAATTTGTACAGTCTTACCAAGGTACTTACCGGCTCGCTCATCGGCAATAACCTTGTTTAAGACCTTCCCACTCATTAGTGAGCTGGATTGATTTAGCTGTACCTCCATGAACCGTTCATAATGGCCAAGATCTAGATCTGTTTCTGCACCATCATAAGTCACAAAACATTCACCGTGTTCCCCTGGATTTAGTGTACCAGCATCGATATTAAGATAGGGGTCGCATTTCTGGATATTAACTTTAAAGCCACGACTTTTTAAAATATTACCAATTGATGCTGCAGTAATTCCTTTACCTATGCCGGAAAGCACGCCACCTGTCACAAATACATATTTAACTTGACGTTTTGTTGACACCTCTTAAATCCTCTTACTTAGCTTTTATGTTACCTTAATCCTAAACTGAAACGCAAGTATTACTGTTTTAATTGTAGTTTTGCGGCTTCTAATTGTGGGTCCTTTTTTGCCACACGATCTTCTTTGGTTATTTTAACTTCTTTATCTGGTTTAAGACCCTCTTTATTTATGCTCTTACCATCTGGAGTGAACCAGTGGGCAATGGTAACTTTTAACGATCCCCCACTATCCAAGGGAATAATTCTTTGAACACTACCCTTGCCAAAACTTTGAACACCTATTAAGGTCGCTGCTTTATTGTCGTGTAAAGCACCCGACACAATCTCACTAGCACTGGCACTGCCTTTGTTTATTAAAATTACTGTTGGAATCTTATCAAAAATTGGAGCCACCTTGGTTTTAAAGGTCTGAACAACTTTACCATCTCTCTTTTCTTCTAAGACAGTACTGCCCTTTGGCAACCATACGCTAGATACGTTAACGGCGGCATCTAGAAAGCCTCCTGGATCACCTCTAAGATCAAGTATCACGCCAGTGACGCCTTTGGCTTTGAGATCGTTTGCGGCCTTGCGAGTTAAAGCCGTCGTATCATCGCCAAATCTACTAATAGAAATAATACCTAACGTTCCGTCTTGTTTCCATTCAACACTAGGAATATTAATGGTATCCCGAACAATAGGCACTTTAATTTTTGCTCCATCACGAATAATTGTTAGGGTTACTGTTTCGCCCTTTGGCCCGCGTATCCTCTTAACTGCCTCCATAATACTAATGTCTGTTGATGACTTCCCGTCAATCTCTACAATAATATCTTGTGGCTGTATACCTGCTTTGAAGGCTGGTGTACCCTTAATTGGTGCGACTATTATAATAGAGTTGCCCTTCTTCCCCAGTTCGGCCCCTATGCCTTCAAAGGTGCCATTTAAACTTTCGTTAAACTCTTTAGTCTCCTGTTTGGAGAGGTAAACTGTATACGGATCACCTGCAGCCTTAACCAAGCCGGTTTTTATTCCATCTAATATCTTGCTATCTTGGAGTTTACCATCAAAATTTTCTTCAAGTAGAGCATATATATTATTTACTCCCTCATTTGGAGCTTTTTTAGTATTTAGTACCTCAGATATTGGTACAAAACCGTTGATACCTAATCTTATTTTCCCTGATCCTATAAGCCAACCGCTAGCAAAGATACTCACGGCAATAAA
>QIKK01000022.1 GCA_003231925.1 Candidatus Saccharimonadota bacterium | reverse complement strand
TGTTCATGGCTATTCTTTCAATCATTACCTATCAATTATTTATTATGGCTAGAAAATCACCAATTGCTGTAGTGGTATTTTCGAGCCTTGTTGGGTACCTGTTTTATAGCCTGCTAATACACCTTTGGTCTAACGAGGCCGTAGCCTTGCAATGGTGGCTACTCGCTGGCGTTATACTCGGGTTAGCTTTAGCGCCAAAACCGAAATTTACGAAAAACTGAGCGGACTCTCATTAACTTATACGCATTGGGTGGTAGATCATAAGTAATTATAGACTTTATGTACTCGATGCTTACCCTTCTGTTTGACTGAATAGCGTTACGCCGGACAAGTTTTTTAGGTAATAGGAAAGTTGTTACAAATAACCCCTTAAAAACAGGAATAATTTTACCCTTTGCAAGAGACGACAGTACTATCGAGACATAAGAGATGAAGAATCTAGGCAGTATCGTAGGCATTAAATGGAAAGGGACATTTTTCCAGAACAACCAAGGGAGATTCTTGATTGTCATATAAGTAGTAAGTCCAGGTACTTTACGGCTAGATGCGCCAATTTTGTGATGAGCAACTGCCTTTGGTGTGTATATTACCTTCCAGCCAGCTAATTGTGCTCTAAAACTTAGATCTACATCCTCGTAATAAGCAAAAAAGTCCTCATCAAATAGCCCGATATCTTTTAACATTTTAACTTTATATAAACTTGCACCGCCAGTAGCACCAAAAACTCCCCGTTGATTATCGTATTGTCCAACGTCCTTCTCGTTGCGTCCTCTTGGGTAAGCCAGACCCCAGGAAGTATATTGGTCGCCTGTGGAATCAATAGAACCGTCAGTTTTAAGAAGTTTACCAGTAACAATTCCGACATTTTTTGACATACCCAGAAATAAGTTTTTTAACCAGTCTCTATCAGGTTTTGCATCATTATTTATTAGAGCTACAAACTCAAAATCATTATCGATGGTGTAATGAATTCCCGAATTTATCCCCCCAGCAAACCCTAAATTGGTGTTGTTTTTGATAATGATAATTTCAGGGTATCTTTCACTAATTATATTACAGAAGTTATCATCAGAGCCGTTATCTACTGCAACAATTTGATGCTTTTGGGATTGGCTTTTCAGTGCTCCAATACAGACTAGAGAATCCTCTTCTCCATTCCAGTTCAAAACTATAACTGCAATTTTATTCAATCAAAAACTCCTAAAGTATCTGTAAATACATTATAATAATACCTGATTTGATGAAACATATTTACAGTAAAGAAAATAAAGCTCTATTATCCGAGCTTGTACGGACAGATTTCAAGCTTCGCTATCAGGGCTCTGTGCTTGGCTACGCCTGGTCGTTACTAAGACCCTTGTTTATGTTTTTAATATTATATCTAGTTTTTGCAGTTCTTTTTAAGGTAGGGAAAACTATACCAAACTATCCAATATACCTATTGCTGGGGATAGTTTTATGGACTTTTTTTCAAGAAATGACTCAACAAAGCTTAGGCGCAATAGTAGGGAGAGGAGACTTAATTCGTAAAATAATGATACCTCGATGGCTGATAATTGTTTCAGTTAGTATAGGGGCCTTAATAAATCTCGGATTAAATTTAGTGGTAGTGATGATCTTTGTGGCAATTAGTGGAATGGATTTGCTAAGGACGAGTGTTTGGCTACCTTTGTATATCATAGAAATTTATGTATTTGCAGTCGGGGTATCTTTAATATTGTCAGCATTATTTGTAAAATATAGAGATATAAGTTATATCTGGGAAGTACTTCTACAGGCGGGGTTTTATGCCACTCCTATACTTTATCCAATGTCACTCATCAGTAATATAAATATTCAGAAAATAATATTCCTAAACCCGCTGGCTCAAGCCATACAGGGAGCTAGGAATGTTTTTGTTACATCATCAAGCACAACCATAGGTAACGTCTGGTTAAATAAATTTGCATTCCTAATACCACTGTTTATTATATTTATTTTCATAGCTGGTGGTGCTATCTATTTTAAAAAAGAGTCAAAGTATTTTGCGGAGAACCTCTAAATGAAAAACGAAAAAGGCGTTATCATAAAAGTTGAAAATATTAATAAAACTTTCAAGCTACCCCATGAGAAGAATACTTCTATTAAAAACATAATAATTAATCCACTCAGAAAACGTACTTTCGAGAGACAGCAAGTATTAAAGAATATAAATATAGACATAAAAAAAGGAGAATTTTTTGGAATTATAGGTCGGAACGGAAGTGGCAAAAGTACACTTTTAAAACTTATGGCAGGCATATATTCTCCTGACTCCGGCTTAATACATATTAACGGTAATTTAACTCCCTTCATAGAATTAGGAGTTGGCTTTAACCCAGAATTAACGGGACGAGAGAACGTATATCTAAATGGTGCACTGCTAGGTTTTAATCGTAAAGAAATGAAAGATATGTATGATGAAATCGTAGAATTTGAAATCGTAGAATTTGCAGAAATTAAGAAATTTATGGATCAAAAACTCAAAAATTATTCGAGCGGGATGCAGGTTAGGCTAGCTTTCTCAATTGCTATAAGGGTAAACACAGACATATTAATAATAGACGAGGTTCTTGCAGTAGGGGATATCTTGTTTCAAGAGAAATGTTTTCAGGTTTTTAAAAATATAAAAAAAAGTAAAACTACGGTTGTCTTTGTTTCGCACGACCTTAATAGCTTAAAAGAATTTTGTGACAGAATAGCAATAATAGACCGTGGGAAATTGGTCGATATCGGGGACCCTTCAAAAATGGTTATGGAGTATGAAGCTTTGGTAGCTGAAACAGAAGATGTATCACACGAAGAGTATGATAAACACGAAGAAATAACGAAGAGTAGAAGTCGCCCCGGAACAGGAGATTATAATATAGAAAAAGTGGAAGTTATAAACAACGATGGCAAGAAAGCCAAACACTTACTGGAAAATGAATCATTTACAGTTCGTGTATATTATCGGTCTAATAAGAATATTCCTAGTTTTGTTTGTGGTATTTCTATTACGGATATAGACGGAGTTAGTTTGATAGGACCAAATACCAAAGATTCTAAATTTAAGCTTCCCGGCATTAAACCACAAAGCGAGGGCTATATTAATGCCTTTTTCAGTACTAATCTCCTATCTTCTGGTGTCTACTTTATTACAGTTGGATTGTTTGACAGTTTAGTGTCTAAACCACTAGATTATTACGAAAAAGCAGTTAAATTTAAAATAATAGGAGGTGCGAATCATGGCAAATTCAATATTGAGCCCAAATGGTCTAACCATAAAACTTCCAGATAAACTACGTAGTTTTGAGCCTACACACGCTTCTCGTTATTGGGTTGTGGCGGATATACTGCATAGCCTTAATTGCGACGACAGCAAGGTACTTGATATTGGTGGTAAAAAAGGTTTATTGAGGCTGTTCCCAGGCTATATGCCTACCATAATAGATGTTGAAAAAAGTGACGAGCCAAATTCTATTCAGGGTAACGCTCTGAACATGCCTTTTGCAGATGAAGAGTTTGATGTATCTATAAGCTGTGATGTACTGGAACATATACCAAAAGCAAAAAGAGAAATATTTATCAAGGAAGCGCTTCGCGTTAGTAAGCGATATGTAATAATTAGCGCACCTTTTAACAACCAAGGAGTAACTGAAGCGGAACAAAAAGCTAATAATTATTATTTTCATTTGACGCACAAAAAACACCAATGGCTACAAGAACACATCGATAACGGTATCCCAGAAGAATCTACTACAGAAAAAGTCATAGATAAGCTAGGATATTCTTATGTTAAATTTAGACATTTCTCCTTGAATGTTTGGCAACAAATGGTCAGTATCCATTTCTTACACGCAGTTTTTGGTGACAATAAGCAGGTGGAGTTGCTTGCGAATAATATTTCATCAGCTTACTATAAAGAACTGTGTAGTATAGATTTTTCAACAAACGGGTATCGAACATTCTATGTGATTAGTAAAGTAGAAAAAATTAATTTTGCTCTACCACCAGATGCAGTATATTTACGAAAGAGGGCAGAAGTTCTTCGTTCTATATCAGACAATATGATTAGCAGTCTAGAAAAAACTTCAATTAATTGTAGAAAATTGACTAAAAAATTGGGCAAATTTAAAGTACAGTTAAACCAGCTTGTTGCTGAGAAAACATTACTAACAGAAGAACTAGAGAAAACTAACCAACAGATGAGAGAGATTACCTCTTCTCGTTCTTGGAAAATGGTCAAGATTCTATCAAATCCAAAATCAAAAAATGGTTCTGAATAGTATGATGGGACTATTAACACTACTTATAGTATTAATAGAGACTTTGTTATTAGTATTATTCATACTAGCTATGTATGTAGGTATACCCATAACTAGGGGGATAATTAGAATACTAAAAAGTCCAACAACAAAAATCTTTAATAAGCTACCTCTTAAGCGATTGAGACAACACACACTTAAGACGGTTATTTTTAAACATAACTTCTTGCCTATACAATTTACCTGGCCAGATTTAAGATATAAAGAGTGGGTAGAAAAACGAGAACCATTTTTGTGGTCGTCAGTTCATAGCCTAGACTTTCAGCCACTAATCAGTATTGTAGTGCCAGTATTTAATACCCGTAAAGATCATCTTCTAATTATGGTAGATTCTGTTGTAAGTCAACACTATAATAACTGGGAGTTAATTTTAGTAGATGCATCAAGTAATCATGGAATTAGTGCTTTAACTAAGTCATGTGAAGAAATAGACGATAGAATAAGAGTGATTAGGACAGCTACAAACAAAGGTATAGCAGGTAATACTAACCTGGGGTTAAGAGTAGCCAAAGGGGAGTATGTTGGTTTTCTTGATCACGATGATACGCTTGCACCTCACGCGCTATCAGAAGTAGTTAGATTATTACAGGTGGAGTCAAAACTTCGACCAGAGCTTATATATAGCGATGAGGACAAAGTTGTAGAGGAGGGGTCGATCAGGTTTGATCCACACTTTAAACCCGATTGGTCTTTTCATCTATTAAAACAGGTTAACTACATTAACCACTTTACGGTCGTCAATACAAAAAAACTCAAAAAAGCTGGATACATTAGAAGAGGATTTGATGGAGCGCAGGATTATGATTTACTGTTGCGCCTTGTGGATAAAGGAGTGAAAATTGCACATGTACCAAAAATTCTATACCATTGGCGGTCATCAAAGAGCTCCACGGCAAATGACATATCTTCAAAAAGTTATGTGTTAGAAGCTGGAATACGGGCATTAAGAGATCACCTTAAAAGAAATGGACAATCTGGATCTGTAAAAGCACAACCCAATAAACCTGGATTTTATGAGATTAACTATAGATCAAGCAAAGAAGTAATAGCATCTGTAATACTACAACCTAGCTTAGACCTAGACCAGTATAAAACACTAACTAATAGGACAGTAAGTACTATTAAAAGAAATACCGTACAAACGGAAATTTTTACTACTAACCTAAGCATAAAACAATTAAGTAAAAATAAACGAATAAGTATGAAATCTATTGTCACTGTTCCAGATGAAGGGTTTTTACCTAAAGCCGTCTCTCAATCTACAGGAGAAGTACTTGTATTTATAAATGCTGGTGTTTATCCAGATCAAAAGTTATGGCTTGATAAGTTAGTTGGGCTTGTTGTGCAGTCACCAGAAATTGGAGCAGCCTCACCATTGCTCGTTAATTGGTCAAATGGTTTAATCACTGACTGTGGTTATGTGATACAGGATAATCAAAGGATCCCACTTTTTAAGGGTTATCCAGTAGGTGCACATACATATTTTGGCAACAGTGACTGGGTCAGAGATGTATCTTCATTGAGCGGTAGGGTAATTGTCATAAGGCGGGAAGTGTTGGAGAAAATATTCAGTAAAAATGAGCAGAATATGACAAATACAGAATACAACTCAAAATTACTCGAAGGATTAAGTAATAGTAATATGGATACAATAATTTGGCCATATGTTACTATGAATTTCGTAGGAGATATAGCAATTACTCAACAACAAGATCAGACTTATTTTAATCCTAACCTTATTAATACTGGTTATGAATTTGGGTTACAAAAAATTATTAATATATCTGAGGACGATAATGCATGATGATAAGTAAAGATAAAGTAGCTTTCATAATTGTTTGTTGGAACAACGAAAATCTTTTAGCAGACTGTTTAAAATCTATAGATGAACAAAGTTATACAAATCACACTACTATTTTAGTGGACAATGGCTCTTCTGATAATTCTGTAGCTACGGCTTCAAAACTAATGCCTGATGCTAAAATTATTAAAGCTGGTAAGAACTTAGGGTTTGCCAAAGGGAATAATATCGGTATTGCTAAAGCCCTAGAAGATAAAGATGTTAAATACATAGCATTATTGAACACTGATGCTCGGGTTGAAAAAAATTGGCTTAAATATATTATTGAGTTTGCAAAACATAAATCAAGAGGTGCCTGCTATCAGGGGACAACACTAGATTATTATAATGAAAGTATTATTGATTCTACGCACATATACTTAGCTCGGAATGGCCAAGCAACTCAAGGGAATTGGCGAAAGCAGTATACTTCAGAGCTAGGTCCTAAAAAAGTTTTTGGTGTAAATGCCGCGGCCTGCGTTATATCAAGAGTTTTTATAGAAGCTCAACCTTTTGGAACAAAACTTTTCGATGAAACTATGTTTATGTATCTAGAGGATGTGGATGTAGCAGCAAGAGCCACAGTAATGAGATGGGACAATTATTTAGTACCTCATGCCAGGGCTTTGCATATGGGGTCTGCTAGTTCTGGGAAAAACCCAAACTTCTCTTTATACATGACCTTTAGAAATAATAGTGGTCTAATAGTAAAAAACTTCTCATGGCGTATGGTTCTTAAGATATTTTCTAATATACCAAGTTCAGATATTGATACCTTTAAACACCTACGTAGCTTAGGCAAAAAATCTGCTTCATGGAGTATCGTTAAGGGTCGGATAGTTGGAGTATTCTATCTGCCAATATATATGCTAAAACGTCATAAAATGAATAAATACCGTAAGGTTGACAATAAATATCTCTGGTCTCTTATGGATAAGGGGTTTTAGATCAAAATTGCTCATATAATTTAATAAGCTGCAAACGTAACACCCTCGTAGATGTATCCGTAGTGACTAACTGCTGTATTTTTCTCTTCCTCATATTGAGTGAGGAGGTGGTCCCCATCACTAGGTCGGTATAATCTATATATCGATTTTGTTCCAGGTGTACCGAGTTGGGGCGCGTAGAAGCTCACGTTTTCGTTTTTAAACCCCATGGATATAAGGGCAAGTCGTTCCATAAGACTAGGCGTTAGAATATGATTAACCCCCCAAAGTCTATACACTGGTATTGAATCTGTAGATGGTCTAGTCACTACTCTAAAAGCTATACCTTCATATATATACGAAGTGTTGTTGACCAGATAATCTCTTTCAGCAATACTTGTAGTATAAAAATGACTGCCCCACGGTGTACGTAGGCGATATACGGGTACCGTTGTAGCAC
Organism: Candidatus Saccharimonadota bacterium; assembly: GCA_003231925.1. Lineage (GTDB taxonomy): Bacteria > Patescibacteriota > Saccharimonadia > Saccharimonadales > SZUA-47 > SZUA-47. The sequence continues at coordinate 1,856 of QIKK01000022.1, read as the reverse complement.
CATTAGGTGGTGAATAAAAAGCTATACCCTCATTTACGTACCCCATACTAGTAATTGCGGCATCTCTTTCAGCAATACTTGTAGTATAAAAATGGTTGCCCCACGGTGTACGTAGGCGATATACGGGTACCGTTGTAGCACCATTAGGTGGTGAATAAAAAGCTATACCCTCATTTACGTACCCCACACTAGTAATTGCGGCATCTCTTTCAGCAATACTTGTAGTATAAAAATGGTCGCCCCGTGAACCACTCAATCTATATACCGGGATAGCTCCAGCGCTAACTTTACTAACTGTGCTAATAGCATAACCATCATTTAGGTATCCATAATATGTACTTGCTAGACATATTTCTATAGAATTGGATGTATAAATATAATCTCTAGAAAATGGGTTATATAGCCTAGACACGCCCCCCACAACATCACTAGTGCTACAGTCTAATTGAGTACTTCCAAACCAATCATTAAAGAGTCTCCAGAAGTTTCTGTTTCCATAGCTACTACAACCGTCACCTGTGCCATATAAATTACTTAGGGCTGCTTGGTTTGGTTGATATGGTGTATATATATACAGGCTTGCGGTGGCTTGATTTTCTATAAATACAGTGGAACTACCACATGCAAGATTCGGATTGTAGTAGATGGTATTATTCTTGGCTACCTGATAGTTAAATAGGGTAGGATTGGTCTCATAACGTCGGAAGGCCTTGGCTGCATTATAAACCTGGTTAAAAAACCCAAAATACAAGCTATTGCATGAAGGTGCTGTATCGGGGCACCCATAGCCTGTAGCTCTTTGATACTGTACATTCCAAGGCCAATCATCGGTTACAAGAGATTGTTCTTTTTGCAGTAATACAATTAAGACCTTCGGGTTAATACTACACGCTTGCGCTACGTCATAAATTATTCGTGCAGCATTCTTGGTGCCAGACGTGATACTTTTTGTGCATAAATCACTTCCACCATTAACAACTGCGGGGACATTCTGGGTATAATCTTTTAGACAGGTAAATGGTATGGGATTTCCATTTAATGCACCCCATTCGGCACGCGTATAATGGGATCCGTCGGGTTTTGTGTTGGAAGATAATAGTAATCCTTGTGTGTCACAGGAAGGAACTTTAGCATCTAGAAAGGTTTGAATTTGCTGAACGGTCATTGAATTACTGTTATAAAAAACAGCATTGTCAATAATACGTCCAGGATTAAAATTACTACCAGTGAGTGCGTAAGTTTTGGGTGATAGCTGAAAAAATAATAGTAAGCCAAGCAGTATAGTACCGAAAAAAATTATTTTTTGGAGATTAATTCTTGTAATTTGCATTTACTTAATATCCAAGTTTGTCGATGTACTTCCATAATAATTTGGAGCAATATAGCTAATAGTTAAGTTCCATGTCCCTGGAGTATTAAACTCATTTCTTGGAACGTCAAGTGTCATACAGGGTGTAGTCGTAGCATCAGCACTGGCGGGCATTGTTTTAGATATTTTTTCTAAATTGTGCGTAAAAGTATAGTCGCAGGTGCCGTTTTTAACAATATTTGCCGCAAAAGCTCTCACCTCTATTACATTTTTATACTGGCTAGCATCAACCACCACCATCTCGATCTTTTTTGGGGTTGGCGTCGAAGTTTGTTTGGTAGAATTATTTACTATCTTCTCTTTTTGGTTATTTCCTGCTACCTTTTCTTTTGCAGTTGGCGGGATATTAAAGTTATCTTTATTTTTGTTATCAGATATAGGTGCAATTTCAACATCAGGCTGTTTTTTAGGAATTGTTCTAGCGTTTAGAGCAAAAGCTAACCCCGTCACTGTAGAAATTAGTAATATAAATAATATTAGTATTTTT
>QIKK01000039.1 GCA_003231925.1 Candidatus Saccharimonadota bacterium | reverse complement strand
GAATATTCCGGATACTCGATATACCCTCAGCTATAATGCCCCACGTGCTTAAAGAATTCTCGCCAGAGTATTCGCTTAACAGATTCAGAAATGTATCAATCTTTTGATAGCCTGCTCTTGTGGCCTCTAGGCTGTCGGATAGAAGCCCCATTCTATCTACTGAATTAATTTTTCCGGCGCGCAGTCTTTCTAATAGAACTTTTTGTATTTTGTCAGCATATATAACCCTGTAGAATCCGCGTTGGCTGTCATTGAGCTTTATGGATTCTTCTTGGTTAATAATTACAACATTTTCTTTTCTTTTAGTTATTATTTTCCGATCTAAGCCATTGTTTAGCAGAGGTACAGGCCAAAGAGTTTTGTCTTGGCGAGCCTTAGAAGTTGGATTTATTACAAAACGGGACTGTTCTATCCTAAGATGATCGTTAATCTGATCTACTATTAATAGAGGATAACCTGGTTTAGATGTCCAAACTCCCATAAGTTTACTGACTTTTTTGTTAGAAATTTTTTCTAAAGCCTCCCATAGGTCAGCAGTTTCTGTATTTTTATAGGCATATTTTTTTAGATAGTATCGTAGCCCATCCCTAAAGACATCAGCACCAAGGTAATCTTGTAGCATGTCAATGACACTTGCTCCTTTTTCATAGCCAATAATGTCGAAAATAGTTCTAATTTCATCTGGGTGGTAAACAGCAACCTCTACTGGGTGGGTATGCTCTAGTGCATCTAATTTTAATGCAGGTTGTTTTTCATCTAACACGAATTGTGCCCATACGCTCCACTCCGGGAATGATTTATCTACTGCAAGGTAGGCCATCCAACTAGCAAAGCCCTCGTTAAGCCAGAGATCAGTCCACCACTGCATAGTTACTAAGTTGCCAAACCATTGGTGGGTTAGCTCGTGGGCAACAACTAGAGCTATATATTGTTTAGTTCCCCGAGTAGTATTTTTTATATCAACTAGCATGGCTTGTTCTCTAAAGGTGATTAATCCCCAATTTTCCATTGCTCCATTGGCAAAATCGGGTAAGGCTATAAAGTCGCATTTTTCTAAAGGGTATTTTATGTCAAAATATTCTTCATAAAAATCTAAGAATTTAGAGGCAATCTCTAAAGTAAAACGGCTGTTTTGTAATTGATCTTTTGTCGCAAAAGTTCTAATTAAAATACCACTTTTACTTTTTGTTTGCAGAGACCCCAATTCTCCAACTACAAAAGCCAATAAATAGGTACTCATCAGTGGGGTTGTTTTAAATTCTGTTGTCTTTAGGCTGCCCTTTATTGTTTCATTTTTTTGCATTGTATTACTTAGGGAGATTTCTTGTATGGCATGAGTCAAGGTTAGTTTAAATGTCGCTTTGGCTTCGGGCTCATCGATACAAGGAAAGACTTCACGGGCATGGTGACTCTCAAATTGAGTCACAATGAGCTTTTTCTGTTCTTTTGAATCTGTGAAAAGGCAGGGGTAGATTCCCTCCATATTTTTTGTTATTTTTCCTGCAAATTCCATCGAGATTATATATTTTCCAGGGTATAGTGCTTTATCGGAATGTAATCTTACTTCATCATAAGACTTATGGTGCAGAACTCGAGTAAGATTAATATTGGTTTTTATTCCCTTTTTATTTAAGTAGGAGATTTTTGGATTAGTAATTTTTAGAGCTTTCTGATGTAGGGTTAGACGTGCTAATGGTTTGCTTTTTCTGACTCCCCGGATAGTTACAGTTCCAGTAAAAGATAATTTATCCTTGCTGATAGTGACATGGAGGTCATAGTGCTCGGGACAAAATTGCCCAAAAAGTCGTGTTACGTTTTTACTCATAGCTCATAGTGTAGCAAATTACTAGGATTGCACTAACTACTATCTACTATCTACTATCTACTATCTACTATCTACTATCTACTATCTACTATCTACTATCTACTAACTACTAACCAGTGTTTAAAAAATTTATTGGTAAATATATAATTTTGTGAACTGATTAGGCTAAGTAAAATAATAGTGTTGTGTACTTTTAGAAATATTATTGTTATAATGAATTCGAAGTTCCGGCCAGTGTGGTCGGATTTTTTCATAAAAGTAGCTATTTTATCAGAAAATTAAATAACTTAATAAATAATAATAAAAAAGGAAATAATTATGGATTTTGACCTAAAACAATTAGCTGGTGCGATGCGACTAATAGCGGAAGAGAAAAACCTACCAGAACAAAAAGTGCAGGAGATAGTGGAGCAGGCACTTGCTGCAGCATATAAAAAAGATTACGGAGAGAGAGAACAAGAAGTCAGAGTCTCGGTTAATATGAATACAGGTGCAGTTGATGTCTATGTTGAGAAAGAAGTGGTTGATGAAGTCAAAGATGGGAATTTTGAAATCTTACTGAAAGATGCCAAGAAGTCTAAAAAAGACATCAAACTAGGGGATCTAGTAGAGCAATGGGTCGAGGTTAGGTCGTTTGGTAGAGTTGCCGCTCAGACCGCGAAACAGGTTATTATGCAACGCCTACGTGAAGCCGAGCGTGAGATAGTAATGGCGGAATATGAAGATAAAGTCGGCGATATAGTGAATGCTGTTGTTACTAGAATAGAATCTAGGGTTGTTCGTTTGGAGCTAGGCAAGGCACAGGCAATTATGCCACAAAGCGAACAAAGTAGATCGGAGCGCTATTTTCCAGGTCAAAGGTTGAAAGTTCTCTTAAAAGATATCGAAAAAGGGTTTAGAGGCCCACAGTTGATAGTTAGTCGTGGGGCATCAGAGCTCGTCAGAAGTCTATTTGAGTCTGAAGTACCAGAAATGGAGAGTGGGGCAGTAAATATTAAGGTAATAGCGCGGGAGGCTGGAGTCCGTACTAAACTAGCCGTCAATTCTACTGTACAAGGTGTTGACCCGGTCGGTACTTTTGTCGGGGGTCATGGTACTAGAGTGAATGCTATAGTCAGCGAAATCGGTGAACAAGAAAAAATAGATATTGTAGTCTGGGATGAAGACAAAGCAGTTTTTATAGCTAGTGCGCTAAGTCCCACAAAGGTAACTAGCGTAACACTCAATGAAGACAAAAGTAGAGCTAGAGTTTTAGTCCCAGAAGATCAACTGAGTATTGCTATTGGTAAAGGCGGGCAGAATGTTCGATTAGCCAGTAAATTAACGGGTGTTGAGCTGGATATAGAAGCTGATAAAGCAAAGCAAGCCGTATCTAGCGATACCAAGCAAGAAAGTAAGAAAGTAAAAAGTCATAATAAACAGACAGTCGAGGACGGACAGAAACCAAAGCTAAAACGTAAGAGTGAACTTGAGAACTCTCTACTGAGCGCAATAGACGAGCACGCAAAATAGAGGTTGGTAGAATAGTAAGCTTTTTTTAAAGGTTAAATTAGCACTCGGTATTGACGAGTGCTAAGTACTACCTGTATAATTTATATTAATTGGTAACAACCAATTATAATAAAAGGAAAGGACGGCCTGCTGTTAAGGGTAGCAAGTGCTCGGAACAGACCACTTGCTGAACTGTTCTGTACGCTGAGAAAAAACCTTTCTGTCAACTGACGATTATTTTAAGGAGGCTTGCCGTAGTATGAATCCAAACGACGAATTTCAAGATTTTTTAAGCCATCTGAGTGATAATGCACTACAGAGTTTAAAGCACGCTGATGCTATTGCTAGAACTGCTGGATCGGCCTATGTCGGCACAGAGCATTTGCTACTTGGTGTGCTTGCACTAGAAACTTCAATGGGCGCAAAATTATTAAATAGTAACGGTGTTACTCTAAAAAAAGCTCATCTAGTGCTTAATCTTAAACCCCAGACTTTAGTAATGAATTTAGGAGCTAAAGGGCTCAGTGAGGCAGCAAAGCTAACCTTAAAAATGAGTTGGGAGATAGCCCAGGAATACGCTCAAGAAGTTTGCGGTACAGAACATATTGTCTATAGTATTCTAAGCCAAAAAAATGCTAGTGCTACAGTCTTACTTAAAAAAATGAATATAAGAACAGATGAAATCTTATCAGAACTGGAGAGACTATTAAGTAGACAAAGTTATGAAAGTATTGAAGGAAGTCTTATTAAACGTCATCGACGAAAAGGTAAAAAAACTTTACTCGATCAGTACAGCACTGATCTTACTGTTCAGGCTAAAGAAGGTAAGTTAGACCCAGTCGTTGGCAGAGAGATGCAGATTAAGCGCCTAGTCACTATTCTAAATAGACGCACAAAAAATAACCCAGTATTAATAGGCGAACCCGGAGTTGGTAAAACTGCGATTGTAGAAGGTGTGGCGACAAGGATAGTTACCGATGATGTGCCGGATGCTTTAGTAGACAAAAGGGTTGTACTTCTGGATTTGGCAGCAATGATTGCTGGTACAAAATATCGTGGCGAATTTGAAGATAGGTTAAAGAAGGTAATGGCAGAGTTAGAATCTGACAGTAATACGATTGTTTTTATTGACGAGGTTCATCAGTTGGTTGGGGCTGGATCAGCAGAAGGTTCTATGGATGCTGGTAATATACTGAAACCAGCTCTAGCACGTGGAAAAATACAGATGATCGGTGCAACAACTACCAGTGAGTATAATAAGCATATTGAAAAAGATGCAGCTCTTGAACGTCGTCTCCAACCTATCATGGTGCCAGAATCTACTTCTCAGGAGACATTGGCAATTTTACGAGGGTTAAATAAACATTACGAAGATTTCCATGACGTAACTATTAGCGACGAAGTTTTGATGGATACGGTGTTTTTAGCAGGTCGTTATATCCAAGATAGATTTATGCCGGATAAAGCTATTGATCTTCTGGATGAAACAGCTGCCCATTTACGGGTAAGTAAAGGAAAAACCCCACCGCGTATGCGTGAGTTACAAAAAGAAATGAAGTTAGTACAGGTACGTATTGATGAAGCTGTCGACAACGAGGATTATGAAAAAGCTGCAAAAGAAAAGCAACGTGCTAGTCAAATTCAAGCTGAGCTTGCAAAATTAACGACCAAGACTAAGGCTAGAAAACGCCTTAAAGTTAATGGTGACGATATTGCAGACACGGTATCTAGGATGACAGGAATACCAGTTAGCAAAATTTTGAAATCTGAAGTTAAAAACTTACTGAATCTAGAGAAAAAACTCTCTAAACGTGTTATAGGTCAGGCGGAAGCTGTCGGCGCTGTCGCTAAAGCTATTAGAAGGGCAAGGAGTGGGGTATCCAGTGAAAAACGTCCTATTGGTTCATTCATATTCATGGGCCCAACAGGTGTCGGTAAAACAGAACTAGCCCGAGTTCTAGCTTCAGAATTTTTTGGCAATAAAGATGCGTTAATCAAGATTGATATGAGTGAATTTACAGAACGTCATACCAGCTCTAGGCTTGTTGGTGCTCCAGCAGGTTATGTCGGATATGACGAAGGAGGGCAGTTGACAGATAAAATACGCAGGCAACCATACAGTGTGGTGCTGTTTGATGAGATAGAAAAAGCTCACCCAGATGTATTTAATATGTTGCTACAAATTCTAGAAGACGGTGTATTAACAGACGGGAAAGGTAGAAAAGTTAATTTCACAAACACCATAATAATCATGACAAGTAACGTTGGTGCTGAGAAGTTACAAAAAGAGGCAAAGTTAGGTTTTAGTGCAGATGATGATAAAGATTATCAAAATTTGGATCTAATACACGAGAAAAATAAAGAAGATGTTCGTGGTGAACTAAAAAAGTTGATGAAGCCTGAATTGTTAAACAGAATAGACAGGGTGATAGTCTTTCATGCTTTAACAAAATTAGATGCACTAAAGATTGTAGAATTACAGCTTAATGAATTAAAGTCTAGGTTGGTGCGGAAAAGCGTTAGTATAGAGGCAACTAGATCTGCAAAAGAATATCTGGTTAAAAAGGGTTACGATCCAAAAAATGGAGCTCGTCCATTAAGGAGGTTAATCCAGGATGACATCGAGAGTGTGCTGGCCGATAAATTGATTTCTGAAGAACTTACCAAGGGGTCGGTAGTAAAAATTAGTGTTAGAAAAGACAAGTTAGATTTTAGTACAAAACGAGAGTCGACAATTATCAAAAGACGAGCAAAAGTTTAAAGTATTTGCTACACTATCTCCGTGAAGTTAAGAAATATATTGGGATTAGTTTTTTCTGGAGCGTTACTAGGCATCAGTCTATTGCTGTTTTTCAATCGTCAGGACGTAATTGATTGGTGGCGTTTGCGGGATTACACACCACCAGTAGCTATCGCTAAATTGTCTAAGGACTCCTCTTTTAGTCCCAGAGGTCAACATCTTTTCTATGTATATTATCCAGAGTTATTAGATAAAGCTAATTTTCAAGGTAAGTGTAATGCCGACGAAGCTACTATTGTCTTAGGGTGCTATATATCAGGTGATAGGATTTATATTCTAAATGTCAATAATAAACAATTAGATGGGGTAGAAGAAGTCACCGCAGCCCACGAGATGTTGCATGCTGTTTATGATAGGATGTCTAAAAAAGAGAAAGACTCTATAGATAAACTACTACTAAGCACCTACAAAGGTATTAAGAATCCTAGGATTAGAAAAACAATAGCTAGTTATAAGGCTCGTGATCCGTCCATTGTGCCTAATGAACTACACTCAATCTTAGGGACAGAAGTAGAAAAGTTGCCAAAAAAATTAGAGGAGCATTACGACGAATTTTTTAAGGATAGACAGCTGGTTGTAGCGCAATCAAAAGCTTATGCCAACGCCTTCACTCAAAGAGAAGATAAGATTAAGGCTTACGACAGTAGTCTGGCAGTACTTAGTACCCAGATTAAACAATTAAAAACTGACCTAGGGCTATTAAATTCGTCACTGGGCGTTGAAAGAACCTATCTAGATTCTCTAAAGAGTGATCCTAGTGCCTACAATACCGCAATTCCTGGATTTAACAGAAAAGTAAGTAGCTGACTATAATAGCAGAATAAGTAAATTAAAGACCTTGATTGAACAATATAATAAAATTGTTGCTAGTAGAAATTCTATAGCCGACGCAGAACAGAGCTTAATTAATTCTATAGACTCAAGATTACCTGAAATGAAATAAAATTTGGATATTTTTAATATTTTGTCGTAATTAGGCTACACTATAATATATGGTAAAAGCAAAGACGAGATATGAGTGCAATAATTGTGGTGCTTTTTATTCTTCCTGGAGTGGAAAATGTACAACTTGCGGGGAATGGAACACTTTGGTAGAGCAACTCGATATTACTAAAGCCCATATCAGAACAGCAGGACATAAACTAACCACCTCTACTCTAAAAGAGGTTTCTAAAAAGAGCTCAG
>QIKK01000067.1 GCA_003231925.1 Candidatus Saccharimonadota bacterium | reverse complement strand
CACTTATATTGACTATTTACAGTAAATAATCTATACTCACCACCCAGACTATGAAAAAAGATATACACCCCGACAATTATCGCCCAGTTGTATTTGAAGATTTGAACGATGGAACTAAAATATTAACTCGCTCAACAGTTACAGCTACAGAAACCATTAAATGGGAAGATGGCGAAGAGTACCCTCTGGTTAAGATCCATATTTCTAGCTCTAGTCACCCTTTCTATACAGGACAAGAGAAACTTGTAGATATTGAAGGAAGAGTTGACAAATTCCAGGCGCGACGTAAAGCTGCCAAAAAAGCTAAAGAAGCTTTAGCTAAAAAAGTTATTAAGACAAAAGAATCAAACCCTCAGACAGAGGATAGAGCCAAGCCCCAAAAAATCGGCTAACTTAGAGCTATTTATAGAAACAAAGACTGGTGTTTTGTTTTATTAAAGAGATGCTTGTAAACTAAAACTATATGAATATAAAAAATCTTACCGAAGAATTACAGGACTTAAAAAACAAACTTGATAGCCCAGGTTACTATAGCTCTAGAGCCTACCCCGTCAGCGCTAAAAGAATTGCTGAGATTGAAAATATACTAGAGATGTATCAAAGACTTGAAACACTGAAGTCTTCCAAGAAAAAAGCCCAGGAGTTGGTTAAATCAGGTGGTGAACTTGCTGAATTAGCTACTGAAGAAATTAAAGAAACCGAAGGTAAACTCGAGATACTACAGGTTAAATTACGTAAATTATTAATACCCAAGGACCCAAACACTAATAAAGATTGCATAATAGAAATTAGAGCTGGAGCTGGGGGCGATGAGGCTTCGTTATTTGCAGGAGAACTATTTCAGATGTATGTTCGTCATGCTGAAATATCTGGTTACCAAACCGAATTAATTGGCGATAGTCCCTCTGAAGTTGGTGGCTACAAAGAGGTGAGTTTTCTTATAAAAGGACCCGGTGCCTATGGACATTTTCATCTTGAAGCAGGCGTACATAGGGTCCAGAGAATCCCAACTACAGAATCACAGGGTAGAATACACACATCTACCGTAACGGTAGCGGTTTTACCAGAAGCTGAAGAAGCCGATGTAAAAATTAATCCAAATGACCTTCAAATTGACACCTATCATGCCAGTGGTCATGGTGGTCAATCAGTCAATACAACTGATTCTGCAGTGCGTATTACACACAACCCTACCGGCATTGTTGTGACCATGCAAGACGAAAAATCTCAGATAAAAAATCGCGACAAAGCTATGAAGATATTACGATCACGTCTATTGCAGGCTAAGCTTGATGAGGAACAGGCTAAAGCTAGCGTTCAACGTAAAAAATTGATAGGGTCTGGCGATAGATCAGAAAAAATCCGGACATATAACTTCCCCCAAGACCGCATAACAGACCACCGCATTGGCTATTCTAGAAGTAACATTGATGGGGCTCTGGCCGGGCAAATAGATGATTTAGTAGAAAGACTTCATGAAGCTGAGATTGCTTTTACTCAACCAGAAGAATAACCATAAATGAATATCGGAGTAGCCCTTACCCAGCTTCAACAGTACTTGTCAAAATCTAGTATATCTACTGCGAAGTTAGACACAGAAGTCTTGTTAGCAGACGAGCTTAACAGAGACAGGTCTTGGCTTCTATCCCACCGCGACCATCAACTTAAAGATAGCCAATTTAATAAAGTAAAGAAACAGGTTGCAAGGCGGGCAAAACACGAACCACTTGCTTATATTCGTGGTAAGCAAGAATTTTATCGTAGAGATTTCTTGGTTACACCAGATACGCTGACGCCCCGCCCTGAGACCGAAGCGATGATTACCTTGGCTTTAGACAATATCAAGCAAAGGTTCAAGAAAAATCAAAGATTAAATATTATAGACATAGGAACTGGAAGTGGTTGCATTATTATTACTATGACACTAGAACTAAGTGGACACTATAACGCAGACTATTACGGACTAGACGTATCTTATGAGGCTCTGGCTATTGCCAAAGAAAATTCCAAAAATCTTAATGCTAAGGTTAATTTCCAATATTCTGACCTATTAATGAATGCCCTGCCCCATTTACCCCCTGCTGTACCCCAGATATTGCTTGCCAATCTCCCGTACGTCCCTAATAATTTTACTATTAATCTTGCTGCCACTCATGAGCCAAAACGGGCAATTTTTGGCGGAAAAGATGGACTAGACTATTACAGAATTTTATTTAAAAAAGCCCGACAATCTGCCAATTTTATTTATACAGAAAGCTTGTTACCCCAGCATGATGAATTAATTCTAATTGCAGAGAAATACAAGTATAGGCCTATAAAATCTCAGGGTCTAGTACAAGTGTTCCACCGCCATAATTAGTTTATTTTTGTGTATCAGGAGCGGTCTTTAATGTTGCTTTCAGAGTACTTTTTTTATCATTACGGAGTATTTTAATACTGATTACATCACCGACCTTTTTCTTGCCTAAGATACTCACTATACCGTATTTCTCGTCTATTTTTTTACCGTCTATTTCTGTTATTATGTCTTTTTCTTGTAGTCCGGCTTTCTCTGCTGGGCTATTTTTTAGTATTGTAGGGCGTAATAACGTACCTTGGGGTAAATAAGCTCCCTGGTCTACTGGTAGATTATATTGCTTAGCTACATCTGCATTTATGGGGATGTACCTAATACCCAAGTACGGTCTCTCTAGTTTACCTTTTTCCAATACAACTTCAATTAAACCCTTAACGTCATTAATGGGTATTGCAAAACTAATGTTTTCTGCACTTGCAGTTGCCACATTAATGCCAATAACTTGACTTGCGGTATTCACTAACGGACCCCCAGAGTTACCACTATTTATGGCCGCATCGGTTTGAAATAGGTTTTGTAAGGTTTCTAAACCACCGCCATCATAGGCCTGAATATCTCTACCAAAACCTGAGATTATGCCACTTGTTACGGTGTTTTGGAACCTCCCAAGTGCGTTTCCGACCGCCACCACTCTATCCCCTATCTTTACGGCATCGGAGTCGCCAAGAACAGCAGGCTTGAGTTTAATGTGCTTAGTATTGTCTAGTTTCAAAAACGCTACATCCAAAGGATCGCTATCATTGGTGCGTCCAATCTCCTTAGCACTGAGCTTTGTACCATCGCTTAGGGTAACCGTTATCTTCGTTGCATTCTTTGATATCACATGTCTATTAGTGATAACATAGCCATCTTTACTTAATATTACGCCAGTACCGGCAGATTTACTCTCTTGGCTACCTCCAAAACCCATAAAATCCCTATTTGTAGTTGTGCTTATAATATTGATAGACACAACACTAGGGTCTATATTCTCAGCAATAGTATTTATCAAAGTACCTTCACTTTGTACAATTTTACGGGTAATTTTTGAGCTACCGGTATTACTGTTTGTGGTTTGACTCCTATTACCATACCAACCACCAAAGAAGCCAGCAGTGATAGCTATAAGAATTAGTAAAAGATTTTTATACAAGTTAGCGGGAACTTCGGGAACTTTAAAAACTTTCTTAATCTTTTTACTTTTGTCATCTGGTGGGTTTTTTTGCTCATCTTCTGCCATTATATTGTTTTATCACTCCAATCTGAGAATATTATGATAAATAGAACTGCTGCGGTCATAACTGCAATAAATTGCCTACGCATATTGGGGGTAAGTTTATCGGTATGCTGTAGATAGAATATTGATGCAAGCCCATAGCCTAGAACCGTTACCAATAAGGCTGGTTGGGCTATTGGACCATAGAATATTAACCAGTGACCACCAAGCCATGCGACAGAGGCAACAAAGAAAGCCCAAGAATAAGCGGCTGCCCTGCTCATTGTACCGTCAAATGCAGAGAAAAAATGTCGTGCACTAAAGTAGGCAACAGCCCAACCTAAGAACACAAATGTTAATGTAGAAGCATCTGGCCAAAATAAGAAGATTGCGGTTAACATTACGGCTTGGGCTATCATTGCCTGTAAACCTATCCACAACGTACTAGATAGAGGTTTGACCAATAAAAGCCAAAGAACATAGATGGCCGCCCACAAAAGCTGAAGCGCTTGGGTACCTGATACTACCATGAACATCACTACGGAAAAACCAACGAAAATATCCACAGCATTAGCCCTGATACTTGCAGGCCAATGACGTATTTTTATAGCAAACATTCGCCATTTAGATACCAATATTAGAACAATTGCCAACCATCCGAAATTCAATCTCACTAAGACGTAACTTAATAATGCCAAACCGGCTGTCAATAAAATATGGATTACTGTTGCGTAACCCCCCTGGCGATGGTTAGTTTGTCTTCTTAGAAGCTTCATCTGTGCCTAATATTATAACAAAGTCTGCAGTATTAGAACCTGGCAAACCGTCAATTTTCTGCGTAGTTACCTTTAGTCCAAGACGTCGCTCTAGATAACTCTTTGTGTATTTATTTTTCCCAGAACTTAAATCTATCAGTAAACTATGTATGTATGTTTTTGTTGGTGCATTATCTACTTTTGCGACATCATACCCATAAGACTGTAGCTCTCTTGATGTTGCTGTAGCAAGACCAGCAATCGAGGTACCATTCAAAATTACAATCTTAGCATTCTCGTTTGCTAAAAATGCATCTCGAACATTATTTCTAATAAAACTATGTATCTCATCGTATTGATACAGCCCTGCCGTCGGCTCTACTATGGATAGGCCCCTGATGTTATCGGTTCTAACTAAGACGTTTGGTGGGTCTGCAAGCCCTATTGAAGAGATACTATTTGCTCCAATATTCTGACCTATTTCATACAAACGTTTTATTTCTCCAAGACCATTTAGGTCTGTTCTAACATTCCCCCCGAAGGTATTTAGTAGATCCACTATCTTAAATGGGTTTGAAAACGTACCTAATGATAGAACCTTGTTCAGCAAGGCCACTATTATGCCTCGTTGACGCTCCGTACGGTCAAAGTCACCTCTTGCACTACCATGACGCGAACGTGCATATAATAATGCCCTTCTACCGTTAAATGTCTGCAACCCCTTACCTGCTATAAGAGGATTCCCGCCTAGTAACCACGCCATAGTTTGATCATATAGAGGTTTCTTCACATCAACTGTAATACCTCCGACTGTGTTAATTGCCTCTTCAAATCCCTTAAAATCTACCATAACGTAATAGTGTACAGGGATACCCAAAACATCGCTTATCTTGCGTTTAAGGGCACTTAGCCCTATATCCTCAGCCGCCTGTCGATCTGAGTTGTTCTTATTACTTTTACGCAACCTGGCGGACTTGGCATTTGAATATATCGCATTTAGCTTCGTTGAATATCCGCTAGAGTCTCTAACGTATAGATCTCTTGGTATGCTAATCAAAGCTGCTTCATTTTTTATAGGGTCAATGCTCGCTAACAACATGGTGTCCGTTAAATCGGGACCAGCATGCCCAGGTCCACCTTTGCCAATTAATAGTATATTTATTCTGCCATCACCTTCGCCGTTGAGTCTAACAGGATCGACGTTTTTCTGAAGAGCTGCAGCACCTTCTCCTCCGCCCTTAAAAACATTCCTTGTTTTGATATACCCATACGTAAACAAAGATGTAACTCCTATAACTAAAGCAACCGTCAGAATAGCAAAAGATCTCACAAACCTACTGAAAATACTCTTTTTTTTACGAAACTTTTTACTCTTTCTGTGAAACCTAGGAAGCACCCACCTATGCTTTGGGGCCTCTTCGAACTGGTCAGGAGAACTTCCAGATTCAGGCTGTAGTTTATCTTTAATTGATAGCCCCTCAGAAAATATACTATCCTGTTGTCTGTTAGCAAAACCTTCCTTGGCGGAACTAATTTTAAAACCCTCAGCATCTGGCTCTACTTCCGGCTTATAAGTAGTTCTAAACTTTACTCGTACGTCTTCATTAACATTAGGCCGTCTACTTGTACTTGTTCTAGTTATAAAACCATCCGTGGTTTTGGGCATACTTTTTCGTTTTTTTGGTTGTCTAAAATAACTCATGCTATGGCTTTCCATTATAGCTTTAACACGTAGAACAGTAAAGCTAGAGCTTGTTATGGGCAATTGCTGTATAATCATATCCAATGAAGCAACTATTGACAAAGAAAAAGAAACCAACAAGCGCACATCAGAATAACCCAACCAACAGAGGCTGGCGTAATATTGCCTCTACAGTAGCTATTCTTGTAACAGCTCCAATATTAGCTATTTTTATAACTGTTTTTGTATTCCAGTCATACGAGGTTTTCGGGCTTAGCATGAGAAATACTCTCGGTAATGGTGACAGATTAATCGTCCAGAAAGTATCTAAAAATTGGTCTAAAATAAGAGGTCGTAAGTACGTCCCGCAAAGAGGAGAAATTATTGTATTCAGTAAACCCCCAAGTTTAAGTACCACTTCTGATAATATAACTCATCTAATTAAAAGAGTTATTGGGCTACCAGGAGATAGAGTCGTCGTAAAAGACGGCAGTATAACTATTTATAATGCAACTCATCCCGACGGGTTTGATCCAGATGCAGGACAAGAATATGCCAAAGATATTCTTACTACACCAGGTAATGTCGATATAAAAGTCGGCGCTGGAGAGGTTTTCGTATGTGGTGACAACCGGACAAATTCACTAGACTCAAGAAGATTTGGATCTATTAGTACCGATACTATTACTGGGGTTGCCAAGATACGTTTTGCTCCAGTTGGTAAATTTGAAGTTTTTTAGTAATTACTTTTTATCTAACTTACCGAGTATATCTTGAAGCTCGCCAGGAGAAGAGTATTTTATCCTTAGGTTACCACGTGTAGAATTAGTTTCTCGTATTTTTATTCTACTGGAGAGTTCTCTGCTAACTCCCTCTAAAGCTTGAGCTGCGTGCCTGGATAGCTTGGTCTTCTTCTTTAATACCTGGGCTTTATGACTTCTTACATATTCCTCCGCCTCTCTTACAGAAAGTCCGTGCAAGACAATATCTTTAAGTAATTCTTTTTGGGCGATTAAATCTGTCTTCAAGGCTAAGATAGCTCTAGCGTGCCCCTCACTAATGGAC
>QIKK01000010.1 GCA_003231925.1 Candidatus Saccharimonadota bacterium | reverse complement strand
TAGTATATGATAGAAAGATTATAAATATGAGTAAAAGAAGAAATATGCACGGCGCTTCCCGCAAGAAAATTGCAAAGACAAAAGCCAAGCACAAAAAATAGAAATTACGGCTTTAAGATACTACTAAAAAACACCCAGATGGGGTGCTATTTAGTCACATAAAGCTCCCAGCATATCGCTGGCTCGCACGAGCCTCCTTTATACTCCTTAAGTACAAAGGATTTTTTATTTTAACTACTCCGCTTTTTTGCTTTGTAGTCTCGCAGTCATTTCCGTAAATCTTAGTAATCCAAATCAGTAGAGTAAAATAATACTACAGATTAACCCCATCTTCAAGAGGTTTAAACGTCTAAATCGTCTAAATCTTCCAGCTCTCGCCTTGTTCTCTCAATGGAGCTTTCGTTTTTTTCTTCTTCAGATTCCTGCTTTGTCTCTTCTTTTGAAGAGAAGTCTACTTTTTCTGTAACATCTTTATCGTCAGTAACTGCTGTATCCTCTGTAGAACTTTCACTAGACTCTGTTTCACTGTTACTTGAGTCTACTTGCTTTGTCTCTGGTTCTGAGCTTTGTCGCTTTTCATAACTATTGTCATCATTTCTGGGTGGTCTTGGAACTCCGTTATCAAATATTTTTAAATTAAACCGAGCTTCCTGCTTTGTGCCAAGCGCTCTTAATAATGTTCGTAGGCTCTGTGCTGTTGCTCCTTTTTTACCGATAACTCGTCCTAAATCATCTGGGTCAACGGTCAATGTTAATAACACACCCTTTTCGTCTATTATTCTATCAACTACGACTGCATCCGGCTTGCTTACTAACGATTTTATGATGTATTCTATAAATTGTTGATCTATGGTCTTTTCGCTCATTATGATTCTCTTTCTTTAGATTATAGTAGCTACACTTTATTATTATTTACACTATACATACTACTCTTTATTTTTAGACTCTTCTTTGGATTTTGGATTTTCTTCTTTTTGTTGCTTCTCTTCCTCTAAAACTTCTTCTTTAGACTCTTCTTTTGGCTCCTTGTCTTGAGATGTTTTAGCTTTAGAGTCTTCCGATACTTCTGTTGGTACCGTTTCTGAGATAACGTTCTCCTTAGGGCGATTCTTTCTTAGTTTTTTAGGATTTTTAATACTACGTTTATTGTCTAGGCTGGGTTTCTGTACCCAACTCGGTAGAGTAATTTTTTGTGCCATTAACAGTCGAACAACTCTAGGAGAAGGCTGTGCACCTTTTTTTAAAAAATTACTAACTTGTTCTTTATCGATTACTGTTTCTTTTGTGTGTGGATTATAATGACCTATTCGTGCCACTGCTCTACCACTGTTCGGGGAAAATCTGGAATCCTGAACAACAACTCTAAACGTAGCATAGCCCTTACGACCGGTACGTTGCATACGGATTGTTAGCATGTATTTTTAAACTTTCTCTCTTATTAATTAATGTTTTACTAAAAGCTATTGTACTAACAGAGACAATAAAAGTCAATGCTAGTAAATTAATAATGCTAGGTACGGACGTTTTGTATACCTTTGCCGAACCTTACTCCTTCTTCGTAAGTCAGCTCCGGCACATCCAACATTCCGACCAACCCAATGTCGCCTATAGTTACGAGCATTCCACCATTGCGCCGTACAACTGGTCCTTCAAACCAGTTCCTTCCGTTAAGAGTAGCAGGTTCTGGGACAGCACCAACTACAATAGGGTACATAGGACAGATGCTATGTCTATTATCTAGAGCGTACTTGATAAGTGTTGGTGCCAGCTGATCTTGTTCCTCGCCCAATACTGCGACTGGTCGCCTTTGTGCTTCAGCTATGAGGAAATCAACCTTACTGTCTTCATCCTGCAAAAACAAAATCGGATTAGGGTCTAGGTGTTCCGTTATTCCCGATCTACCCATGACTAACTCCGTAACTTCTCTTTTGACATAAGAACCAGAGTCTTCCCTCAAAACCTTACCAGGCTCTACGTCTTGAGTATAAACACCAACCAAAAAATCTATTAAATCTTTGTTTATTTTTTTGGAATGCCCAGATAATTCCTAAAACCTCGTCGTTCGGGTAGGTTCGCTAACACACCGTTGTAATTAATGTGAATAATTGGCAATTGTTCTGTACACATCTACACGCATGATAACCCCATCAAACCAGTAACGCAACAAACACTACGAGTTAGGTCTACGGAGAAGATTTCTGATGATTCTTTAGAGCAGTACTAGCCGCAGAAACTTGAGCTACTTGTTTACTTGGACCAGTACCCTCAGCACGAAGTTCGTTGTCCACATACACACCAATTGTGAATATCTTGTCATGATCCGGACCTTCCTCGGATAAAACCCTATACTGAGGAGTAAAACCCTCATCACTCTGTACCACTTCCTGATATTTAGACTTAGGGTCAAGCCACGAACCGGACTTCAAAATGTCATCAAATGTTACTAATAGTGTCCGTGTGATAAACTCTTCTGTTACAGAATAGCCGAGGTCGATATATATTGCTCCTACGACTGCCTCGTAGGCGTTAGCAAGGATTTGAAGCCTGGCTCTATCCGATCCTCTTTTCTCACCCCTAGATAATCTCAGCATTGGTTCATACCCCAGAGATTGTGCTGCCGCCCCAATACTCTCCGTTCTTACCAACGCACTGCGCCAATTAGTAAGTATTCCCTCCGGCTCATTGTATTTTCTATACAAAAAGTCGGTCGTAATAAGCTCTAGTACCGCGTCACCTAGAAACTCAAGGCGCTCATTATGCACACTAACCGATTTTTTATGCTCATTGACGTATGACCTGTGAGTAAACGCAGTCATTAGGAGCTCTATGTTATTAAATTTAACTTTTAATGTTTCTTCTGCAAATTCTGTATATTTTATTATCTGTTGCTTCATTTGTTGTCTATATTCTATCTTTCTTGCTTTTTTAAAGTTTATTCTGCCGTATCTTCTTCAGCCCCAATAGAATAATCTTACCTATATCATCATACTGGATTTTTTCTAAGGCCTCGGCTGTAGAAAGCCATTTTATATCTGATATCCACGACTCTGGAGATAAATCATCTGTATCACCTTTTGCTGCAACTAAAAAAATATCTGTCGTCATTAACACTAAGCTTTGCTTACGACGATACTTAAAGTGAATTTTACCTAACCAATTCTGCGTTTCCATCTCTTTAAGACCAGTTTCTTCATTAATCTCACGCTCGGCAGTATGCTTTGGAGTTTCTCCTTCTTCAATATGACCTTTTGGTATAGTCCAACGCTCCTTTACATCCTGTATCAGCAAAATCTCGATTTTATTATGGTCGTTACGACGCCATATAACACCACCTGCCGTTGGCTCTCGTACTATTTCCCGGATAGAAGGACGTCGATTCCTTACTATTTTTCTAAATGCTTTAAAGGGTTTTGGTCTCTTCATTTATTGTCTTTCTTTGGGACTTTTTTTAGGGTTTTTTTCGCTGACTTTTTCTTACCCCCCTTAGCTATGGTACCCAGTACCCCATTAACAAATTTACTTGATTTCTCAGCTCCAAAAGCCTTTGCAAGTTCTACGGCTTCGTTTATTACCACCTTAACTGGAACATCTTGCCCGCGTTTAAGTTCATAAACTGCAATCCGTAAGATTATTCTGTCAACTCTAGCAATTTGATCTAATGGCCAATCTGGAGCAACAGGCTGGATAATACCATCTAACTCTTCTTGGTATTTATCAACCCCTTCAACAATCGTCGTAATAAAATCCTTGTCGTCTACTATCTCGCTGTATCTGTCGACATTACGCTTTAATACCGCCTTTTTATCTAGATTTTTCTCCATAACCTCCACGCGAAAATCAAGCTCGTACAAGGTTTGTAGAGCAACTATTCTTCCTAAGTGACGATTCGAAGCCATTATTCCCCTCTTTTGGGTTAGTTTATGGTTGTTTTTTAATGTATTCTTCTGCTATTTTTTAGCTAGTTTTTTACCAGATTGCTTGGCTGTAGTACGTACCTTAACAGCAGACCTTGCGTTAACTTTTTTTGCTAAATCCAAAACAATATGGCTACGTCGTAGCCCTGTTTTTCTGGCACTTGTTCGTTTTTTGGGTTGTCCCACAGTAAGAACCGCTCCCTTCCTCTTTTATGCAAAATATAGTAATCATTATAACCTGTTATTATAAACATAACAAACAGAAATATTTGACATTACAATTATGTTTATGCTATAATATCGGCATGAAAAGAAATAATTCTATCACCGTACACCCTATCCCATCACTAAACCCCCAAGACAAAGTGGAGTGGTATAGAAAACAACCTCCAGGTAACTATACCCGCAGAAGAGTGGGGGCAGCAGTAGCGGGACTAGCACTATTAACAGCAGGAGGGATAGCCGGTACTAATATAGCAGAGCGAATAGACTCCAGTGCAACACCAGTGTGTAGCGGGTCTGAAGCCCACCTAGTACAACCCGGTGAAACTGTATGGGATATAGCTGGTTCTGTTGAGGGGATATACAACGTAGATAAACGACCAGTAGTAGATAGAATCATAAAATCGAATGGTATCTCTGGAGCACTTCATCCAGGTGAGACCCTTCAGATACCAGAAAATTGCGGTTAATTAATATTTACAGCTAGACGACAATACTGATAAGCCGACCAGGAACATAAATGACTTTGGTCGGTTTTTTATTTACTAGGTATTTCTTGACATTTTTTTGGGCAAGAGCTAACTTTTGTATATCTTCTTTAGAGCCATCTTTAGAAACGGTAATTTCTGCCCTAACTTTACCGTTAACCTGCACGGCTAACGTTAGTTGATCGTTAATTAGATATTTCTCGTCATGCACTGGCCATTTGCTAATATGTATTGAACCTTCGTGCCCTAGTTGTAGCCACAATTCCTCGGTAATATGCGGAGCAAAAGGTGCCATAATCTGCAATAGTCTATTTAGGGTAAAGTTCCAGGCTTTAGTGTCTTTAAAACCATCAATTTTTAATTTATACAGCCCATTAACTGTTTCCATTAGATAGGCAATTGCCGTATTAAAACCGAGATTATTTAGATCCTTAGACACTTTGTGTATCGCCTTATGAATTAGTGTGTATAATTCTTTGGCTTGAACTGCATCATTTAATTCTTTAGCCTTATTATTTTCAAGAAATTCTTGCGATAAAGTCCAGACTCGTTGTAAAAATCTAAAAGTACCGCCCATGCCTTCTATACTCCAAACCGCGGATTGGTTCCATGGACCAATAAATAACTCCATAATCCGTACACTGTCGGCCCCGTACCCCTGAGAAATTATATCGTCTGGCGCTATTACATTATCCCAACTTTTACTCATTTTACGCCCGTCTGGTGCTAAAATCATGCCTTGATTACGTAAAGCGCTGAATGGCTCGTCAAAGTCCAACAACCCAGCATCATGCATCACCATAGTCCACATTCTGGCATATAATAAATGCATGACGGCGTGTTCTGCTCCACCAATATAATCGTCTACAGGTAGCCAGAATTTGACTTTGTCCTTATCAAAAGCCTCTTTGTCGTTATGAGGGTCAGCAAACCGCAAAAAATACCAGCTAGAACAGGCAAAACCGTCCATAGTATCTGTTTCTCGTTTTGCTGGTTTACCACAAGTAGGGCATCTTGTGTTAACCCATTCTGTGACTCCTGCTAAGACACTAGTTCCCTCTCCTGTTGGCTGATAGCTTTCTACCTCTGGTAATTCTACTGGCAGTTGGTCGTCGGGTACAGCAACAGCACCATGCTCTGAACAATGAATTATTGGTATCGGTGCGCCCCAATACCTCTGCCGACTAATTAACCAATCTCTAATTTTATAGTTAACCTTTTCTCTTCCAGTACCTTTATTTGCCAACCAAACAGTAATTTTTTCTCTAGCTTCTGAACTTCTCATACCAGTAAATTCACCGGAATCTACTAATATCCCCTCACCGGTAAAAGCATATTCCTTAGCTTGTACTTTTTTTGACTCTTGGGGGTTCTCTGGTAATACTGTGGGTTTAACAGGTATATTAAATTTCTTGGCAAATTCAAAATCTCTCTCATCATGAATGTCACCAAAAACTGCACCAGTACCATAACCAGCTAGAACAAAATCTGCTATCCAAACTGGAATTTTTTGGCCATTGGCGGGATTTATGGCGTATGATCCAGTAAATACACCCGTTTTTTCTCTATCTTCTTCCATCCTGGCTATATCACTTTTAGATTCAGACTCTTTAATGTAATTTAAAACGGCTTTTTGGTTATCAGGTGTAGTTAATTCTGAGACAAGAGGATTTTCTGGAGCTAGAACCATAAAAGCAGCACTAAATATAGTGTCGACTCGCGTAGTAAAGACAGTAATTTTATTCTTAGATCCTTCCACGGTAAAGTCCACTTCTGTACCAACACTTTTACCAATCCAGTTCCGTTGCATAGCCTTAATGCCTTCACTCCAGTCCAATTTATCCAAATCTTCTGCCAACCTGTCAGCATAATCAGTAATCTTAAAAAACCACTGTTTTAGGGCCTTTTTGGTAACTTCATTTCCACAGCGCCAGCATTTTCCGTTTTCTACTTGTTCGTTAGCTAGTACAGTTTTGTCGGTATCACACCACCATTGCAAACTTTCTTTCTGATAAGCCAAACCTCTTTCAAAAAGAAGTTTAAAAAACCATTGTGTCCACTTGTAATATTTAGGGTCGGAGCTATTAATCTCCCGGCCCCAATCATAACTAAAGCCCATCTGAATTAACTGCTGTTTAAATTTAGTGGTGTTCTCTAAAATGGCCTGTTTAGGGCTAATATTATTTTTAATTGCATAATTCTCTGCTGGTAACCCAAAGGCATCCCAGCCCATCGGATGTAGAACACTATAACCACGCATTCTATAAAATCTGGCTATCACATCGCCAATTGTATAATTCCTAACATGCCCTACATGCATAGCTGACCCGCTGGGGTATGGGAAGTACTCTAATACATATCGTTTTGGCTTATTGGAGTCTTCTACGGCTTTATATATACCGGACGCTTGCCATTTTTTTTGCCATTTAGCTTCAATGTCTTTAGGACTATATCTCTTCATGTATAGATACATTATAGGTTATATTGGAAATCCATTAAAGAAGAAAAGCAGAAATCCTCTGGTTAATTAGCATCTTGCCTTCCTAAAACACTGGAGGTCTAGATATCATAGAGTCTATTTCTATGCCTGTAGTGGTAGAGGGTAGTTGAGTATTATTGTTTAGGTATAGTTC
>QIKK01000058.1 GCA_003231925.1 Candidatus Saccharimonadota bacterium | reverse complement strand
CGTAGATTATTTTACTTAAATGCTCGCCATTTGGTAGGGATTTTAAGGGGTGTCCTAAGAAAGTTTCACTGGCTACAATAGATGGCTTTGGTACCCACTTATGTTTTGTAGCATCACCTAGCTCTATCTGTAAGTAAGTATTATTTTCGGGATATTTATCTCTTAGCCAGCGCATGTTCGTAATACTATAATCAATCATCCGTGGGTCCATATCTGTCCCAGACACACCAAAACCCATTAAAGAGGCTTCTTGCAATATTACACCTGTTCCGCAAAAAGGATCTAAGACAATGTTGTTACCATTTGGTTGAGTTGTTGAGGTAGCTAGATTAACTATAATCTGGGCTAATTTGGGGGGTAACATACCAATTTTAGCATCACGTTTTGGCCTGGCTTGATCACGTGCACTATAGGCATCAATATCCTGGATATTAGTGGTTTGCGCTAGTAGGGCAGTGTTCTCATCGGAAACAACTAGTAATTCCCAACCCTTGTTGGAGGCTAGTTTATTGTAAAGTACTTGGGCACTGCCAAGCGTTATGTCTTTCTGCCTTTAATGGCTTTTTTTAATAAAAGGGCAGTTTTAGCAACTTGTCTGTTGTTTACAGCTAGCCCAAAAACACTTATCCCGAATGACAATTTACCATTGACGGATTTGGCTCTTTCTGGAGATGTTTCCAGCAAGTATTTTTCTATTTCTACCCATTTCTGGCTTGGTAGATGAGTGAGGATTTTAGCAACACGAATAACTCCGCCTAGTCTGTTAAAGTTAATATTTTGAAACTCAATATCTAATAGACAAGCTGATTTTCCGAAAGGCTGGATATGCTTTGCACCATAGAGGCTCTCTAGCTCAGCTAAACCAAGAGCTGGCTGTCGTCCAAGAATAGCTATGGTCTGCGGTTTAGACTTCATACCTGCTATTATAGTAGAAACAATGCAATATAGATCAATTAAATTTTGGATAAATGCGGTAACGATCCTAGCTTTGGCTGTTTTAGTGATTTTTGCCCACAGCCAAATAGCTGTCGCCTTCCATACTTTTGCCAGGCTGAACTTGCTGTGGCTTTTACTGGTTATACCAGTACAAATTGGTAATCATTTTTCAGTAGCGAAATTTTACCAAAGTTACTTGAAAACTCTAGGAGAAAAGATAGAAACAAGTGAACTTTTTAAGGTCTCCCTTGAGATGAATTTTGTAAATAATGTTTTTCCGTCTGGTGGAGTTAGCGGTTTTGGCTATCTAGGCGTAAGACTTAAAAAGCTCGGTATTAAAGGATCGAAATCAACTTTGCTACAAACCTCAAGACATTTCTTGACATTTTTGTCGTTTATAATCTATTTAATTATCGCTTTGCTTTTTTTGTCGGTGTTCGGCTCGGCTAGCAGGCTTATTATTCTGATAGCTAGCAGTTTATCCTCTATTATTATTTTTTCTTCGTTAATTTTACTGTTTATCGTCAGTGACGAGGCCAGGATAAAGCAGTTTACAGGGGCTTTGCCAAAGTTGGTGAATAAAATGACAGGCCATTTTCGTAGAAAAAAACGCTCTACTATCAATATAGAAAAAATAGAAGCCTTGTTCGGTGATTTACATAGGGACTATATTCAGGTAAAACAGAACTGGAAAGATTTACGTTATTCTTTTTTCTGGACAATGGTTATGAACGCTACCGAGATATTAACGATATTCATTGTGTATTTATCTTTTGCTCAAATTGTTAACCCTGGAGCTATTATTATCGCTTACGCTGTTGCCAACGTTGCTGGACTTGTCGCTGTGTTACCAGGTGGTGTAGGGGTCTACGAAGGGCTTATGACGGGTGTTATGGCCTCTGCAGGTATTGAACAGGCTTTAGCTCTTTCTGCAACCGTGGTGTACAGAGTTTTTAACATGGGTATTTTTCTACCAATAGGCTACATTTTTTATCATCGTGCTTTACGTATGGAGGGTATTGACCAGAAAGAGGTTAAGGATGAGTAGTTTATTGCTATAATTGGTTGACATGATGAATACACCCCTGTCTCCGAGTGAGTTAACAGCGCTGATAAACCAGACTTTAGAGTTTGCCTATCCTACAGTGATAGTTATTGGAGAACTAGCTAGCTTTAAGATAGCAAAAGAGAAGTGGGTCTATACGGATATCAAGGATGATAATGCTAAATTGCGCTGTTTTGGTACTGTTTTTCAACTGCCAGGACCCCTAGAAGATGGCATGATGGTGGAGATAATTGCGGAGCCCCGGCTACATCCACAGTTTGGCTTTAGTTTAAATATCAGAAGTCTTCGTCCAAAAGGTGAGGGGAGCATAAAAAAAGCAGCCAATTTACTTAAGTTAAAATTAGAAAAAGAGGGGCTTTTTGCAGAATCTAGAAAAAGGTCACTACCATATCCACCACAAAGACTAGGGTTAATAACATCTGTCCAATCTGCCGCTTATGCTGATTTTATCAAGATATTAAGCGCAAGGTGGCAAGGAGTTGAAGTTAATGTAGCTAATGTTCAGGTACAGGGGCAATCTGCTCCGGATAGTATTGTTGAGGCCATTAATTATTTTAATCAGAGCTCACTTGTTCTTGATGCACTGGTTATAATCCGCGGAGGTGGGAGTATCGACGATTTAGCTGCGTTTTCTACAGAAAAAGTTACCCGTAGCATAGCTTCTAGCCGAATTCCAACAATTGTTGGAGTGGGGCATGAGATAGATATAAGTCTATCGGGGTTAGTGGCTGACTTGCGTGCCAGTACGCCTAGTAACGCTGCTGAACTGTTATTTCCAGATAAAAAAGATATTAAAAGGCAGTTAAACCTACGACAAGAAAACTTAAATGAGATATTTAGAAAACGTATTAATGATAGAAAAACTAAGTTAAAAGAGATTCAAAACGAAATTAATCATATGGTAGGTGCTATTTTAGAATTAAAACGGCAATATCTGGTGCAAGCTAGATCCCTACTGGAAAGCGTTCATCCTAAGGCGACTCTACGTAGAGGCTATGCATTGGTTCAGTCAGGTAATAAAATGGTGACTTCTATAAAACAGATTAGAGTTGGTCAGAAGGTTGGTTTAACTATGTACGACGGTACTGCACAAACTAGGGTAGAAAAGGTACAATAAAGATTATGAATAAAAAACAGGAAACATATCAACAGATGGAGCAGAATCTACAAAAAGTATTACAAAGGATTGAAGATAATTCTTACGAGAAATTAGATGATTTATTGAAAGATTATGATACTGGTGTAGAATTGATAGGCAAACTGCAGAAACACTTAGATACTGCATTGAATAAAATTAAAGTAGTAAAAAAGTAGATCTTAATGGCAATACAAATATTGTTAATAGTTGGCTTAGTATTTTTTATAATGTTTACAGGTGTTGTGGTATTTGGAGCTCCTTATCTACCAACCCTAAAAAAACAAGTCGACGATGCCATTGATCTATTGGAGTTGTCATCAGGGCAAACTATGCTTGAGCTTGGCTGTGGTGACGGGCGGTTATTATTAGCTGCTGCTAAAAGAGGCATAAAGGGAGTTGGTTATGAGCTTAATCCAATCCTTGTACTCTACGCCAAAATAAAGTGCTGGAAATACAAACAAATCATTTCTATTAACTGGGGTAATTACTGGTCAAAATCGTGGCCTAGAGCGGACGGAATGTATGTATTTTTGCTACAATCATATATGAATAAGTTGCATAAAAAAGTTATACAGTATGCAGATGGTCGGGAATTTAAGGTTGTCAGTTTTGCCTTTGAAATTAAGGATAAAGAACCCCAAAAAGTAGTAAATGGAATGTTTTTGTATGAGTATGACAAAAAAGATATATGAGTGTTTCAGGAACTACAAAAAAGCATTTTTAAGGCAGGGAAAGTCTTAAAAAATACGCTACAAGATAAAAATAAACAGAATATAGCCTCTCTTAGAATCTTGCATACATGTTAGTGATTGATGTATTATTGTGCTTATGGATAACCAAAGAGGGTCAATTTCTGTAATATTAGCTGGACTATTCGCGGTATTCTTTATAATATCTACTATTTTTGGTGTTTGGGCGTTTTCAGGTATGCAAAACTATAAAAATAATACCGATTTAAAGGTGAAAGATGCCGTAGTATTAGCAGTGCAGAAGGCCGTTACTGCAAAAGATGTAGAATTTGCTAGTAAAGAGAAACTTCCAACCAGAATCTACAGGGGAGCATCTACTTATGGGTCTCTTACTTTTAGCTATCCAAAAACTTGGAGTGTATATAGCGTTAAGCCATCTAATGGGATGCCACTCGATTTGTATTTTTCTCCCCTTGTTGTTCCAGACATATCTTCCGGTCAATCGTATGCACTAAGAGTGCAGATAACCAGTACGTTCTACAGTAAAGAAGCCGCTAGTATAGCGGATCTAGTTACTAAAGGAACAATGAAGGCTCAAGCTTTTCGTCCTAAAAATGTTAAAAATGTCTTAGGTCTGAAGGCTGAAGGTACAATAAAGAAGGGTAAACAGGGGGGGTTAGTACTACTACCTTTGCGTGACCGTTCAATAAAATTGTTCACTGAATCGCAAGAATTTGTTAATGATTTTAATAATATAGTTGTACCAAGTATCACATTTGCACCCTAACTATCCTATTATCGTGGTTAAAAAAGCAATATCCATATTGTATTAGCACTGGTATAATTAGTGTCAATTAAGGGTAGACAATACATGAAAGACCAACAGAGTCTAACGGGAGAAAAGCGTAGGTTTAATGAAGACGAATTGGTCTTCATGTTGAGTGAGGAGCTTAAAAAACCGCTTACGGTAATAAAATCATTGGCAGAGGTCTCCTCAGACGGCACCTTAATTAACCTTGAAGTTAGAAAAGCTCTTAGGACAATAGATAATGTCTTGTTGTATCAGAGGCTGTTGGCAGAACAGACAACCTTGAAATTAGAACCGGTCCATCTTGGTAATACCCTGACCAAAATTATCAATGAATTACAACCTCTATCCATAAAACACGGCTGTGAAGTAGAGATGTTTATACAGTCTGGTATAGCAACGATAGATACTGACGCTACTGTTCTGCAATCAGGGATAGAAAGTTTGTGGCAGGCTGTATTGAGTATGACGCAACGCCCTTCGGCCCTAAACTGGCATATTTATCGTTCACATCCTGGGATTAGAGTTGCCATCACTAATAATTCTATAGACCTATCAAAAGTTTCCTTAACCACTGCAAAAGATACCGCAGGGCGATCAAGACAGCCTTTTAGGGGCATTGCTAGTCCAGCAACAGATTTATTGACAGCGTGCGGTTTATTTGGATTACTAGGTAGTAGAATTGCTAAAATTCATAAATCAGGCCAGAGCGGGTTGGCTGCTACATTTCCGATTAGTGCTCAACTGGCTCTGGTTTAGAGATGCGACGAGTTTTATTACTAGAGCCAGACAGAATCATGGCTCAATGTATTGCTAAACAATTAAAATTAAAGAATATTCAAACAGAAACCGTGTCGGTTGCTGATGAGGCCATAAAAGTTGCTGATAATAATAGACCAGATGCCGTAATCACGGAACTATCCCTGAGGGGTCACAGCGGAAGTGAATTTCTATATGAGTTTAGAACCTATGCTGATTGGCAAGATATTCACGTCATTATCTATAGTTCTATAAAGCCAACAGAAGAACTAATGAATAGCAAGGATTGGAAACTGTTGAATATAGCAGATTTTTTGTATAAACCAACTGTATCGTTACGGCAATTGGCCGACGTAGTGGAGACATCTATAAATAGATGAAACAGATTAGAACTGAAATTATTATATTGAAGCGCCTAAATTACGGTGAAGCAGACCGTATATTGACTGTAATAACACCGGACTATGGGAAGGTAAGCTTATTTGCAAAGGGCATAAGAAAAAGTAAGAGTAAATTAGCCGGAGGACTTGAGCTTTTCTCAGTCAGTAACGTGACCATGATAGAGGGTAGGGGGGAGTTAAAAACTATCACCTCAGCAAGATTAAAAGAAAATTTCGGCAATATAGTTAAAAATATTGATAGAACTATGGTGGCATACGAACTCTTGAAGATTACAAATAAATATACCCAACAATCTTGTAATGGTGAATATTTTAGATTACTTCTACACGGCCTAGTTGGCTTACAAAATCAAAATATAGTGCCTGATGTTGTTTATGCCTGGTTCGTAGTACGGTTACTGACAGAGTATGGGGGTGCTATAAATCTTGAAAAACCAGGAAATGCACAACATTTCTTGGATAACACTAAGTACAGTTTTTCTTATGATGATATGATTTTTAATTCAGCAACAAAAGGGGAGTTTAATTCCAAGCACATTAAACTACTAAGACTGGCGATGACATCAGAGGTACCGTTGATAGTTATGAATGTTCAGGGTGTAGATAAATTATTAGAAGATTTAACTCCGCTTATTAAGCAGATTATGGAATTCCAGTTATAAGGATATTAAACAAAAATAGAGATGTACGTAGAAGTCGGTAGTTTGCTATACTGAGGTTGATATGAGTAATAGGTTCACAAAAGTAACTTTGGAAGATATTGTAAGTCTGTGTAAACGTCGGGGGTTTGTTTTTCAGGGGTCTGAAATATACGGGGGTCTGGCCGGTACTTGGGATTATGGTCCTCTAGGGGTGACTTTGAAAAAAAATTTGATGGACTTATGGTGGAAGACATTTGTAGAGGACCGCGACGATATTTTTGGTGTTGACGCAGCAATTTTAATGAATAAAAAAGTTTGGGAAGCAAGCGGCCATGTTGATACTTTTACAGATCCGATAGTTGAATGTCTAAACTGTAACTACAGGCATCGTGTCGATAAGTTGATTGACTTGGATAACTACAATGAGTTCATGGATTTACTGACTTATGATTTCATTCAGACGTACCAGGAAACTGCTTTAAGCGAAAAAGAAGTGGAAGATTTAAAGAATCGTATAGGTGTGGCTGTTAGTAGATCGAATCATGCAACTTTACTAAATAAAATAAAAAAAACTCCTGAATGGAAAGAGCCAGCAAGGATTAGAGAATTAATTCTGAGAGCAAAAAAGTATCGCGGACCGATTATGCGACGGTATTTAAATAATGAGAAGATAGCTTGTCCAAACTGTAAGAAAAATAACTGGAGTGAACCTGAACCTTTCAATATGATGCTTAAAACAGTCGTAGGCTCCAAGTATAGAAGTATTGATAGGAAAAAGTCTAAGGGTATGAAGGCTCAAATCGAATGGCTTAGAGAAGACGGGAGTCCAGCAACGAAGTTTGAATTAAAGGATCCATACAATGAACTGGGGGGCTTCATATTGTATGCAACCGAGTCCGTTAGCTATCTAAGGCCGGAAACCGCACAGGGAATCTTTACTAACTTTAGAAATGTAGTAGACACACTTTACCCTGACGTACCCTTTGGTATAGCACAGGTCGGCAAGGCCTTTAGAAATGAAATTAGCCCGCGTGATTTTATTTTTCGGGCTCGTGAATTTAACCAAATGGAAATAGAATACTTTGTCCGTGAAGAAGATTGGGAAAAATCGTTTGAAAAATGGCGTAAAGATATCTCAAGCTTTCTAGAGGCTGTAGGTGTGGATTCCAAAATGTTGAGTGAACAAAAAGTTCCAAAGGATGATTTGGCACACTATTCAAAGAAAACAATAGACTACGAGTTTAAGTATCCACATGGTAAAGATGAGCTACTAGGGCTTGCTTATAGAACAGATTTTGATCTGAGAAACATAGAAAAAGGTTCAGGTAAAAAAATGGAATATCGCCCTAAAGACAGGTCTAAGCCTTTTATCCCTCATGTTATTGAGCCGAGTTTTGGCGTTGAAAGGCTATTGATGGCCGTGCTAGTTAGTGCATATTCAGAGGACTTACAAAACGGGGAAAAACGAATTTATCTAAAACTTCCTACTGGTATCGCGCCAGTTAAGTACTGCGTTAGTCCGTTACTTAAAAATAAACCAAAACTTGTTAAAAAAGGTAGGGAAGTATACAACGCACTTAAGAAAAACAACGCTGTAATGTGGGATGATAATGGTAATATTGGTAAACGTTATCGTCGCCAGGACGAAATTGGTACACCGTATTGTGT
>QIKK01000009.1 GCA_003231925.1 Candidatus Saccharimonadota bacterium | reverse complement strand
TTTCTGAATCTGTTAAGCGAATACTCTGGCGAGAATTCTTTAAGCACGTGGGGCATTATAGCTGAGGGTATATCGAGTATCCGGAATATTCTATCAGAAACTGATACTGATGATAGCCTTAGAGAAGCCATCAAACCATACTTGGGTAGTTTTGTTAAGCTACAAGTTAAATTACTCGGCTGGCAGGAAAAACCTAGCGAACCCCACCTTAAAGCCCTGCTTAGACCATTAATACTGGCACTAAGTGCTGCAGCCGAGGATAAGGACACTATTAATAAAGCCCTAAAGATGTTTGACGAACAAACGAATAGAAAACTGATGATTCCTCCTGATTTACGCAGTGTAGTCTACACCACTGTCGTTAGGCATAATCAAGATAGTGTCTTTGAGACTTTAGTAAATATGTATAAAACTACACCATCCAGTGAAGAAAAGCTGTCTATCACGACTGCAATCACTAGCTTTAAGGATGCCAAAACACAACAAAGAGTTCTAGATCTTATCAAAACCGATATGATAAGATTGCAAGATGTTGGTTATTGGATAGCCTATAGTGTCATGAACCGGCATGCACGCCAACTAACATGGCTATGGATAAAAAATAATTGGCAATGGTTAATTGATAATCTAGGTAACGACTTAAGTTTCTCACGAATGCCCTTATACGTAGCTAAAAATATTGCTGAACCTAAAATACTAGCTGATTATAGGCAATTTTTTGAAGCAAATATGAGCCCCACCATACAGCGTACCTATAACCAAGGCTTAGAAATTGCTCAGACTAATATCGCTTGGCGCAAGCGTGATAGTAAAAAAGCCCTACTATGGTTTAGCAAAAACTAAACCTCCACAATATTAATATTATTATCACTGTCTACGGAAGCAACCTGCATCTGTGCTTCGTATTTCCAAATATTATCGCTTAACCAAATCTCGGCTGCAAATTTCATTTGTTTTAATTTTTTATCTGTAATATAGCTGAATCCATCGCCCCACCTATCTGATCCACGATATTTAACTTCAGTAAAGTATACGACCCTTTTATATGTACTGACGATATCGATTTCACACCAGCGTGTCCGCCAATTCATAGCAACTATTTTATGACCGTTACGTTGCAACTTATCTGCAACGAGCTCCTCGGCATTTTTGCCTATCGAGGTGCTCATATACTAGGCCCTAGAGAGTATTCTTTTTATATAGTTCATAATAGCTCCATAATTGGCTTAAAACTTCTTCTATGGTATTTACTGACACCATATTTTTTTAAAGCATCAATATGTGTCTGTGTTCCATATCCTACATGTTTATTAAAGCCGTACTGCGGAACCTTAAAATGTAATTTCAACATGTACCTGTCCCTAAGTACTTTTGCATATACCGACGCTGCAGAAACTATAGGTTCATACAAATCTGCACCTACTCGAGCGTAAGACTTATCAAAAGATTCTTTAAGCAAGTTTACATTTCCGTCAATACATATATCTTGATCCTCATATTCACCAATATCGCCGATAGCTCGCATAGCACCAACTCTAAGCGCTGTTCCAAGACCTAAATTATCTATTTCTTCAACCTCAACCCACCCTTCTCCAAAATCACAAGTGATTAGTAATTGCTCATAGAACAAGTTCTTTTGTTTTTTATTTAATAATTTTGAATCAGTCAAACCCTCTGGGAGTTCCATGTTTTTCTTTAGATTAGCAGCTACAACCAATAACGGACCAGCCCATGCACCTCTTCCAACCTCATCTATCCCAATCATGTCTATAGTATAGCTTAATTAAAGATTGGTAATTAGAAGTATAAAATCTAACTCTGTTTTTTTAGGATTCTTTAGCTTTAGCCTCGTTTAGCTTGTGTGCTTCAAGAACTGCTGTTGCTTTAGCATCTTCTTTAGCTTGTTGGACAGCTTTCTTTGCTTCTAAAACTTTATGCTCTTCCTCTTTTTTTATTTTTAGATCTGCTTCGGTCCGCTCAGCTCCCTCATCATGAATATCATTGATAGCTTTTTTGTCAAAATCCTGACCAGTTAACCTTGTTGCTTTGCCCTTTAATTCTCGCATGTAAGTTAGGTAATTTCTGCGCACCTTACCTCTTTTTGTAACTTCAATTTTTGTAACTAGTGGACTGTGCAATAAATAACTTTTTTCCACAGCATAGCCACCGGTTTGCCTTCGAACCAGTATTGAGGCTGTTTGGCTATTGCGGTTCCTCACCCTAATAACCAGACCCTCAAATATTTGGACACGTTCTTTGTTCCCCTCTTTAATCTTCTGGTGAACTTGTACAGTATCGCCACTTCGAACAGCAACTACGGCCGATTTTTTGTAAGAATTTGCTACATCTCTAAGGATTGTATTCATCTCTATCTCTTTTTACGTTTACTATTTTAATAAAGCATAGTGTAGCACTACCAGGGGTAAAAATAAAGGGTGTTTTCTATATAAAAGTTCTAAGAGCCATTAGGTACTAGGTGATTTTTCTCCAGTTACTAAGATTTGCGATTTTTTTATTAAAAGGCTAGCGTTGATTAATGTACCAGATATTAAAATAAGAACTATTATTCAAATATAAGAGGGTGGCACTATCCCAAAACTCTAGTTATCTCACTGAAAGTAGTATCACCCTTTAGAACACGCAACACTCCGTCCTGCTTCATAGTCAGCATCCGGTTTTTTACTGCAACAGATTGTATTATTTCTGTAGATAGTTCACGGGCAGGTTTTAAAAGCAACTGTCTCATTTCTGGCGTCATCATTAGCAACTCCCGTATAGCAAACTGACCATCAAAACCAAAGGGGTTCTCTGCCGAACTACCTGGTTTATACATTTGGGCATTCTGTAGAAAAGACAAATCCACATCAGCATTAATTCCATCAATAATTTTACGGAAATGTTCTTTTGTAGGGTCATCTATAGCTACTGGCGTTTTAGTCTTTAAGTCTAACCTACGAACTAATCTTTGAGCTTGTATTAATCGAATCGCACTTGCGTATAGTGGGTTTTCGCCGATTGCATCTAGTAATCTTGTCATAGCGGCAGAGGCAGATTTAGCATGATAGGTACTTAAAACTAAATGCCCGGTAAGTGCAGCCTGCAGAGCGGTTTTAGCTGTGTCGGTATCACGAATTTCTCCAACCATTATCACATCTGGATCTAGCCGTAAAACAGCTTTAAATTTTTCAGAAAAGTTTTGACCCTTTCTAGAATTTACTGGTATCTGAGTGACGCCATCAATTTGATACTCTACTGGGTCTTCTAGTGTAATTATCTTACGCTCATCGCTGTTTAGCTCATTCAAAATACTATATAGAGTTGTAGTTTTACCTGATCCTGTAGGGCCGACAATCAAGACAAGTCCAGAAGGGTTTGAAATTATATCTCTAATCGCTTTCTCTTGATAGTCTTCAAAGCCTAGTTTATCCATGCGCATCATATCTGACCTAAAATTAAACAGCCTAAGCACGGCATCCATACCATTAACTGCCGGCACTGTTTCTACCCTTAAATTAACATTGACAACTTCGCCAGTTGCCATTTTAAAATCACTATTAATATGCCCAGTCTGGTCATCCGTTGTAGACGTACTAATATTGGCCGAACTAGCTAGAGCCGATACTAATTGACGGTATTTACTGACGTCTAAATTAGCAACCGTATGTAAAACACCGTGTACTCTCAACCTAATTCTTGCGCCTTTAGTCATTGTCTCCAGGTGTATATCACTTGCTTTTAATCTAAAGGCTTGTTCTACAAGATAGGCTAGCATATCGTCTGCTTTTACCTGCGTCAATGTTCTAGAAACATCTGAAATCAAGTCGCTATTTTGTGTTTTAGATATTCTGATGTTAGCATATTCAATTTTTTTTGGAGGATTATATAAATTAATATATTCTCTAAATCCAGAATCACTTATTAAGAAAAATGCTATTTGCTGATCCATGAAGCGTTGTCTAAGACTTTGCATGGTTTTTTTAGAAGTTATGTTAGTAACTCCAAAATTTATCTGACTTCCTGTGGCATAAACTGGAATAAGCTTAAATTCACTTAGCTCTTCGTTACTTAAAAGATTTTTATATAGTGTTTTTGGATTAATTTTAGATGTATCAGTGTATTGCATTCCTAAAACAACAGCTCTTCGTTGAGTAGTTTGTTCTTCTATAATCCTCGCATCCACCGCCATGTTACATACATTTAAGCATAACGGCGTTACATTAAAAACCCCTACCTTAAAGATTGTAGCTTTTAGCGTATAATAGCTTCATCTATGAAAGAGAGAATCATTTTAATAGCAGACAATATCCGCAGTGCACACAATGTTGGATCTTTCTTTAGAACTGCGGAAGGTTTCTCAACAGGAGTTATTCTGATAGGTTATACGCCTAGGCCTAAAGGTCTTTCAGATGATGACAGATTACCCTATGTCCAGGAACGAGCCCACAAACAAATCGCAAAAACAGCTCTTGGAGCCGAGAATACAGTTAATTGGATGTATTTTAAAACATTCCAACAGGCTGTTAGATACCTAAAGAATAATGGTTACAAAATCTACGCCATTGAACAACATAAAACCGCAAAATCAATCCAATCTCTCAACATATATAAAAATAAAGTTGCACTAGTAGTCGGTTCTGAGATAGAGGGGCTATCAGCAGAAGATATCGATAGTTGCGAGAAAATCTACGAAATACCTATGAGCGGAAAGAAGGAGTCATTCAATGTTTCAATAGCAGCTGGGATTGCTCTATACCTTGCAACAACGACTAAACAGGACTAACGTGTTACTATATACTTAAATTATACGTTATGTCGAAAAAACAAACACTAACCACAAGAGGACTTAGACCTCCGAAACGACATCTAGCCAAAAAGCATGCCCGAGTCTACTGGCCTTATTTACCTTTAGTAGTGCTACTGTTAGGGGGACTTTTTATTAACATTTGGCAACCCCTACAGTCACACAAGCCAGCTACTCTGGCTTACGCCACAGAGATGAGTAGAGCAACGCTACTGAGTTCAACAAATGCACAACGTAATTCCAACGGGTCGGCGTCGTTAACTATAAATAGTAAACTTAATGCTGCTGCTCAGGCTAAGGCGAACGATATGATAGCGAGAAATTATTGGTCTCACAACACTCCTGACGGAAAAGCGCCTTGGGTCTTTATCGACGCCCAGGGATACCAATACATAAAAGCTGGGGAGAATCTTGCCTATGGATTTACAACAAGTAACGACACCATCATAGGATGGATGAATAGCCCCACACACAAAGCCAACCTATTGGACCCCGTATTTACAGAAGTAGGGTTTGGTTTTGCAAATGGAGCTAATTATGTTGCGACAGGTAATGAAACGCTAGTAGTAGCAATGTATGGCAAGCCCTTTATAGCCCCAGCACCAGTTACAACGCCTGTTGTGGTAACGCCCCCCAAACCAACTCCTCAACCAGCGGTACAAAGTGAAACCATATCAGCAAATAAACCTAAAGAAATTCAAAAACCAGCAGATCTAGTGGTCAATGCTGTTCCAAAAAAAGAAGACCGAATAGCCCAGCCCATTACAACGGACCGACCAGTTCCAGATAAAACCCCGACAAAACGCATTACTCTACTACAGCAGATAACCGGAGGAAGAGCGCCGTGGAGTGCTCTAGCTATAAGTATAATAGGGGTCGGACTTGCTATTTTTTGGCTCACTAAACACTACTTCTTAGTTAGAAGATACTTAATTGAAGGAGAGCACTTTGTAGCTCATCATCCCATCTTTGACCTGATAGTTATACTAATTATTTCCATAGCAGTTTACTTTAGTCAGATTTCTGGAGTTATTCAGTAGAGCAAGACAAAACCTATCTTACTTGGCTATTTCACGAATTTTAACTTGTATTATCAACTTACTATCTTTTTGATTATCAACTGCCAAGGCGTACATTCTCGGCGCCAAATAGCTTAATTAAATCATTAAGGCTATCCTCAGACTGGCTAGATTTATCTGGTATTCTGATTATCTGCCTATCGGCTGACTCATTAACTACCAAAACAATTTCACTAGAACCAGGGAAATCATCAATATGTTGCTTTAATGAAATTAATATTCCGGTCTTATCAGTATTTTCCATCCTTATATAAATCCTTTCAGTATTGTCAGATTTTTGTTTAGACTTTTTCTTAGAAACTTTTAGCTCTTTAATGGGCTTAATCCGCTTTTTTTTACTTTTGTAAGATTTTGCTTCTTCCCTATTTATCTCTCGCGCAACTGAAACATTAATTTTGAAATCATCCGTAATTTGTCCGTTTTTGTCTTTAGCATTTACCAGTCCGTCTATTAATACAACTTTATCTGTTTCCCATAACCACGCTGTTTCCTCGTAAATACGTGGAAAAACCAATAATTCTGTTTCACCCGACATATCGCTAATCTGCACAAACGCCATACTGTCACCTTTTTTTGTTTGAATAACTCTAACCACGT
Organism: Candidatus Saccharimonadota bacterium; assembly: GCA_003231925.1. Lineage (GTDB taxonomy): Bacteria > Patescibacteriota > Saccharimonadia > Saccharimonadales > SZUA-47 > SZUA-47. The sequence continues at coordinate 1,410 of QIKK01000009.1, read as the reverse complement.
TGACAATACCGCCAATGTGAGCTTTTTTGCCATCATCATCCTTAGAGATCTCTGATATTGGATGAGTCTTATCTTTCAAAAGCTTACGATAGATATTCAGAGGGTGATCAGACAGATATAACCCCAGCAACTCACGCTCCCATTGCAAACTATCCTGCTCTGTATATTTAAAGTCTTCTGGGCCTAGTGATAATTCTACAGAATCTTGAATTGCGCTATCTGATTTTTTACCGAATAGGTCTGTTTGACCACTATCCTGTTCTTTTTGCTTCTTCTGTGAATATGCTAACAAAATATCAACATTATTAAGCAGAGCAGATCTGGTGGCAAATTTACTAAATGCTCCTGTTTTTATTAGACTCTCTATTGTTTTTTTATTTACCGCCCTAGAATTAACCTTTGTAAAAAAGTCTTGTAGAGACCTGAATTCTCCATCCCCTCTTGCCCTCAAAATATCTTGAACTGCACCAATTCCAACATTTTTTATTGCACTCATACCAAATCGGATTTGTTTTTTATTAGGTACAATAGCAAACTCCACAAAAGATTCATTAATGTCGGGCGGTAGAACTTCAATTTCCATATGTCGGCACTCACTCATCTCTATAGTTAAACGATCAATGTCGTTATAATGACTAGTCATCAAAGCTGCCATGAAAGCCGATGGATAATGTGCCTTTAAATAGGCTGTTTGATATGCTATAAGCCCGTAACATGCTGAATGTGACTTATTAAAGGCGTAGTCAGCAAAGCCCATTAAATCATCCCAGAACTTCTCCATAACAGCATGCGATACACCTCCAAACTTCTCGCCCCCATCTATAAATTGCTTTTTCATTTTAATCATAACGTCTCGTTTTTTCTTACCGATGGCTTTACGCAGAGTGTCGGCATCACCTCCGGTAAAGCCACAAACTTCCTTAGAAATACGCATGACTTGCTCTTGATAAACCAATACTCCAAAAGTACTTTCTAAAGCCTCTTTAAACTTTTCATGAGCATAGACAACTTCTTCAATGCCGTTCTTTCTCTTGACGAAACTATCTGTTAGCCCAGCATTTAGAGGTCCTGGCCGATACAATGCGCACATAGCAACAATATCATTAAATTCGGTCGGTTTTAGTTCCTTCAGATACCGACGCATCCCAGCTGATTCTAATTGAAAGACACCAGTAGTATCACCTTTCTGAAGCATTTGATAGGTTTTTTTATCATCTAGTGGAAGGTTATTTACGTCTATATTCTTAGCATATACTTTTTTAATAATACGCAAAGTATTATTTATAATAGTCAGGTTAGACAATCCTAAAAAGTCCATTTTTAGTAGCCCTAATTCTTCTACTGGACTTTTAGAATATTGTGTAGCTACAACCCCCTTCTGGGCCATTTCCAAAGGCACATACTTGACGA
>QIKK01000057.1 GCA_003231925.1 Candidatus Saccharimonadota bacterium | reverse complement strand
AATCCACCACCAAAAAAGGCAACAGGGTCTTTCTTAGATGAATGGCTTAACAAAAAACAAACGGATAATTTTAAAACCCCCCGATCTCCATTCAAAGGTTCGGCTTCCTCAAATAGATCTATGAAGAATACTCAGGGTATTGCAACTACAACAAGCGCTCCTCTTCAAACTCAAACGCCAGTGCCTACACCTACACCTGCTGCAGCACCCGCATCTCAAGCACAAATGCCCTCTCCAGTAGCACAGAGGGCTCCTGTGGCTACACAACGGACAGTAGGGGCACTAGCTCCCATTCAACCCACAAAGTATCAACCGTATCAACCGGAGTTCCCTAAAACCGGCTCAGACCCGATAAAGAATGCCCAGAAACCAAACCCAGAAACCACTTTATCTGAAGACGAGCAGATGTCATTATCAAAACAGCAAGAACACACAGTAAAGTTGCATTAGGTTGAGAAGCTTAGAATATAGTTCTGCTAACGTTTCTTTTTGATTAAACGCCATAGTCCTTCAGTAATTACACCAATTAAAGCTCCAATTATAAATAATAGTATTGCTACTAAGTAGTTATATCTATAACCATAATGTCTAGTTACCCAAAGTAGGGTGGATGTTCCAATAAAAGCAAATACAGCACCAGAAAGCATACTAGCGGGTCTAATAATGGTTTTACCGATTATCTCACTTGGTTTATCAACAACGGGGTTATGTATAACCTTGCTAAAAATTCTAGACTGAACAGAGAGCTTTTTTCTGATTCTCGTTAGAGTTCTAGAGAATGCTATGTCTTTCAATTGTTTATTAACCAAAAGGGGATGTTGTTTGGGCTGTTCGTGTTCGCCTTTTGCATATTCTCTCCCGCTAACAGCCTGTTTCTCTACAGATTGTGCTATTTTTTCTAGCTGTTCCCGACTACCATGTTCTTTTTCTTGGTCTGTCAACTTATGCTCTTCGTGGTTTATTTGGCTCTCATGAGTGTCGCTAGGTTTTAAGTTTTCTATAATCTCCCTATTGTCACGGTATTTTTCAGACATTACACCCTCCCCGATGTTGCGTAATCAGTTTTTATAAGATCCATCTCTTTGCTTAGTAGCCTAGATCTAGCGAAGAAGTATCCTACAATAGTCGTAATAACAGCAATTGTGATTAAACTAGAACCAGGACCCGTATCAGGTATAGTCTCTATTCCTTTTACTACTGGGCATTTCACAACAAGAGTAATCTCGTTGCCATATTGGTTACTAATTTTACAGTCAAAATTAGTGCTAACTGCAGTCGGTGAATTTGTGGAGGGTATTGGGTTGAGTAATTTAATCCTAAATGACTTATTAACTTGAGAATTAGCCGGGATTAATACATTATTCCAACTTACTTTGCTAGTAGTTTTATCAAATGTTCCACCTGATTTTTTTAGTTCTACTAAATCTAGAGTTGAGTAATCTAGTAGATCACCTACGTAATCCTCAATGGTTATTCCAGTTCGGTCGTAATTTTGTGAGTTGACTGTTGTGAGGGTGTACTCTAGCACATCTCCCGCTACCACTTTTGTATCAATAGCCATTTTACCCTCTAAGTTTTTGGTTATATTGCGGACAGTCTTAGACTGCCCTAATGGCTGGTCAGCTTTAAAGTCAATGGACTGGCTACAGGATATTTGTTGTTCTGTTAAGCCACTATTAGTAGGGGCAGTGAAAGACACCACTACATTTGTGGTATAGGCACCAGGCTTGTAGATATGTTTGACAGAATTAGTCAAGCTACTGGATTTGATGAGCTGTTTAGCGCCATCTCCAAAATCATAATTATAGGATTTTATTGTTACTAATTTGTCGTTTGTGGTAGTGACCATTGTTTTATAGATTACCTCTCTTGTCGTCCTGTTTAGAGAAAAATCTACTAACTTACAAACAACCTTGGGTTTAACACTATCCGGGTTATTGACATTTGTGATTGGTGGATTGTAAGGGACAGGATTGACATTATTTATAACGTTAATACACCCTGCATCACTAGACTCAGGACTTGCATTGGAGGCGATTAATGTTGCAGTATTACATATTTTTGTGGGCGTAGGCAGAGGATTTCTTAACCGCACAGTTATATTTAGTAACTTGTAGTTGGCTGTATACATAAGATTACCAACAGGATATTTAAGAGAGCCATTAGTTATGGGCAGATTTTTGGGCGTAACTATATCAAAGTTTTTTAAATCCAACTGGTCTGTAATAAATACGTCTTTAGCAACAGAATCTGGTTTAGAATTACGGTATTCAAAACGAAATTTGAAGATATCTCCTGGTTTAAGAGTCTGTGTTGGAGCGTCAATAGTTTTTCTAATATCCAATTTTGGTGGGGGCTCTTTGTACGCACCAATTTTAGTCAAATTTCCACAGCTAGCCAATATCCAAAAGTGTTCTCCGGTTTTACTAATGGTTCCCTCAAAAGCATCATAGGTATTATATGGATTTCTAATATCCCAAGCTTTCAGTTGCCTATAGTACACAAGAGAGTTTGTATCATATTTTATCGCTACTTGAGAGTTTTTGTATACATCAGAAATATTGGTGTAGTTTGTTAGAGAATTCCTGCCTACGCTCCACCAATCATTACCGTCATTTGATCGGACTTTAGTATTTGGTTTATCCGGTAATGCTTTTATGTCGTCTAGAGTTACGCCAAATTTTTGATATATCTTGGGAACTGTTGGGTCATTATTCCAGGCATCTATGATGCTTTGTCTGGTACTGACACCCCCACTGACAATACTATTACTAGAGGCTGCTAAAGATCGTTCTGGTGGAGAGAAAACAGCTAACGACTGCACAGCTAGAGTTAGCGCTATGAAGACAAAACTTAATCTTCGAATAGTTCTTTCTCTTTTTAGCCTATCTGCATAAAAACCAATTTGATCAATTAGGCTTGGACTAAATGGTAAGTTAGATACTAGTCTCTTGAACATCTATTTATTACCTACTCCTATTTTTGCTTAAAAACGCTAATGTTATTGAAACATATTATTATATCTCCAATCAATACCTTAATGGTTGTGAGATTCATCATTATTAGATATAATGATGGTAAGTATAATAAACTTCAAAAAGAGGGTAGCTACAGAACGTGAGTAAAACAAAGGTATATGATTCAAGTTCTATTCAAGTGCTTGAAGGCCTAGAACCGGTTAGGAAACGTCCGGGTATGTATATCGGGAGTACCGGTATTGATGGTCTACACCATATGATAAAAGAGGTTGCCGATAACGGAATCGACGAGGCTATTGCTGGCTACGCATCGGAAGTAAAAGTATATATGCTCGAAGACGGTGGCATAAGAGTTGAAGATAATGGTAGAGGAATACCAATTGATAAACATCCAAAGACTGGTGTTAGTACACTTGAAACCGTTTTAACAATCCTGCATGCAGGGGGCAAGTTTGGCGAAGGAGGATATAAAGTTTCAAGTGGCCTACATGGTGTAGGTGTTAGTGTTGTTAATGCTCTCTCCTCTAAATTGATTGCTGAAGTTCATCGTGACGGTAGCTGTTATCGCCAGGAATATTCCAAAGGGGCTGCTTTATCCAAAATTACTAAGATTGGTCCATCTGACAAAACAGGAACTATCATAACGTTTTGGCCAGACACAAGTATTATGTCCGAGGAACCCTTCGAGTATGAGTGGGTAATAGATTATCTAAGGCATCAATCCTATCTTACAAAGGGTTTAAAAACTTACGTTGAAGATCAAAGAGCAAATAAGAGCTATTCTTTTTATTTTGAGGGTGGCATACAATCTTATGTCAAACACATTAATGACAACAAAGAGGTTGTAAATGGAGTATTTTATGTAGAAAAAGATGTCAAAGAAAGCCAGATAGAAGTCGCACTACAATATACAGATACATACGTAGAAACAGTGAAGGCTTTTGCTAATAATGTCCATAATCCTGATGGTGGCACGCATCTGACAGGTTTTAGGACAGCCCTCACTAGAGTTATCAATGAGTATGCTCATAAAAATAATTTATTAAAAGAGAAGGAAGATAATTTATCTGGTGAAGATTGCAGAGAAGGCGTAACTGCAGTAATACTTGTTAAAATGCCTGACCCTCAATTTGAAGGTCAAACTAAGAATAAATTAGGTAATCCAGAGATGCGAGGCTATGTAGAATCTGTGTTCTCAGAGTGGTTCAGTTATTATTTAGAAGAGAATCCAGCTGCAGCAAAAAAGATAATCGGTAAAGTGTTATTAGCGGCAAGGGCTCGCAAAGCTGCTCGAGCAGCACGGGACAATATTATCCGCAAAGGCGTTTTAGAAGGGGCTAGTATGCCCGGTAAGCTGACAGATTGTTCTAATAAAGACCCTAAGGAGTCAGAAATATATATAGTAGAGGGAGATTCTGCTGGTGGTTCGGCAAAATCCGGGCGGGATAGTAAGTCCCAGGCTATTCTTCCACTTCGTGGGAAAGTTTTAAATGTTGAAAGAGCTAGGCTTGATAAAATGTTAGCTAACAACGAAATCGTTAGTTTGATAAAAGCTTTAGGAGTGGGCATCGAAGATTCTTACGATTTGTCTGGTTTAAGATATGACAGAATTATCATCATGACCGATGCCGACGTGGATGGATCACACATTACTACCTTATTACTAACATTCTTCTTTAGATTCATGATGTCAATCATAGAAGGTGGACACATTTATTTAGCTAAGCCACCCCTATTTGAATTAGTAAAAAGTGGTAAAAATAACAACGTATTAATTTACGATGAAGCAGAATTAGATATAGTTATAGACAAGTTTATTGCAAAACGTAAAAAAGATGGATCAAAAATTGATTCTAAAGATGAAAGATTTAGGCAAGCTGGGTTTACGGAAATTAAGCGTTATAAAGGTCTTGGAGAAATGAATGCTGAACAGTTATTCGACAGTACAATGGACCCTGAAAATAGAGTGCTGGTACAGATAAAACTAGATGATGCCGAGAAAGCTGATAGGATTTTTAATAAACTTATGGGTGTAGACGTAGAACCTCGTAAAAATTTTATTACTACTCGTGCAAAATTTGTGAAAGATTTGGATATCTAGTTATGATATACAGAAAAGTAGAAACGATTAGGCTATTTATAGAAAGGAGAGCGTGATGGATCCAAAGCCAGAAGGCAATGCAGAAGATATCCCGAAGATTGAAGTTCTAGAACAAGACGATTCTCACTCTAGAATTGTTGAAAAGCGTAGTATCGAAGACGTCATGGAGGACAGCTATTTACGATATTCTATGAGCGTTATTGTCGAACGCGCCCTACCTGACGTGAGGGATGGTCTGAAGCCTGTGCACAGACGCATTTTATATTCCATGGATAAGAATAACTGGCGATCAAATTCAAGATTTGTCAAAAGTGCAAGAGTTGTTGGTGATGTTATTGGTAAATATCACCCACACGGAGACACATCTATTTATGACTCTATGGTGAGATTAGCTCAACCTTGGTCTATGCGACATATGTTGGTTAAAGGGCAGGGTAACTTTGGGTCAATGGATGGAGATCCTCCGGCTGCTTACAGATACACAGAAGCTAAAATGGCTAAAATAGCTGAAGAAATACTCGTTGATATTGGTAAAGATACGGTTGACTTTCGTGATAACTTTGATGGATCCGAGCAAGAGCCGACCGTTTTACCTGCAAAACTGCCTAATTTATTATTAAATGGGCAACTGGGTATTGCAGTCGGAATGGCAACCAATATTCCGCCACATAACCTCGAAGAAATATTAAATGCAACAATTTATCAGATTGATAATCCTGAGGCTACCCTTGAAGATCTACTAGAATACGTTAAAGGGCCTGATTTTCCAACAGGTGGCGTAATATACGGTAAAGAATCTATTAGAACGGCTTACGCTACTGGTCGTGGTGGGGTCGTAGTTAGAGGAGTTGCTGAGATAGTTGAGAATAAAAAAGGTCGTCAACAAATATTCATATCGGAAATCCCATTTGGACTTAACAAAGCGACTTTAATAGAAAAAATAGCAGACCTATATAAAGACAAGAAGATTGTCGGTCTTGCAGGTCTTAGAGATGAGAGCTCTAGGGGGTTGGTAAAAATAGTCATTGATCTAAAAAGAGAAGCTTTCCCCAAAAAATTGCTTAATCAATTATTTAAACTTACACCACTGCAATCAACGTTTAATTTTAATATGATGGCACTTGTAGATGGTATTCAGCCAAGAGTTATGGGGCTACAGGATATAATTAAAGAGCATATAAAACATCGTCAAGTTGTGGTACGTCGTCGTACAGAATTTGAGTTACGTAAAGCTAAAGATAGGGCTCATGTACTGGAAGGTTTAAAGATTGCATTGGATAATATTGATGCAGTTATTAGTATAATTCGAGCCAGCCAAACTACCGACGAAGCCCAAGTAAACCTGCAAAAGAAGTTTAAATTATCAGAGATTCAAGCTAAAGCCATCTTGGCGATGCAACTTAGAGCCTTAGCGGGATTAGAAAGAAAGAAAATTGAAGATGAGCTAGTCGAGCTTCTTAAATTGGTAAAAAAATTAGAAGCAATTTTAGCAGACGAAAAAGAGATTTTAAAAATTATGAAAGGAGAGTTCGAGGACTTAATAACTCATTATTCTGAAGATCGTAGGACCAAGGTTATTCCACATGAATTAGGCAAGTTTAGCGATGAAGAACTGATACCAAATGAACAAGTTGTTGTTACAATGACATCAGCAAATTATATAAAAAGAAGTAACGCTAAAGAATATCAAAAACAGGGTCGTGGTGGTAAGGGCAAGCGGGGTATGAAGACTCGAGAGGAAGATATGATAAAGCAGTTAGTTCTAGCTAACACTCACGATTGGTTGCTATTCTTTACTGACAGAGGACGTGTTTTTAGGCTTAAAACGTATGAAGTTCCAGCTGTAGGGCTTAATGCTAAAGGCGTAGCAATTGCTAATCTTTTACAGCTTCACCCAGACGAGGAGATTACGTCAATTATTACTCATAAAAATGAAACTAATGTCGGTTTTATGTTTATGTGTACACTAAGAGGGGTAGTTAAAAAGACACCAGTGGGTGCTTACAAAAATGTTAGAAGTACAGGACTAATCGCTATAAACTTGGATGAGGGAGACCAGTTGCGTTGGGTACGATTCACTAGAGGCGAAAATGAAATAATTATATCTACTCAGCAAGGACAATCCATTAGGTTCCACGAAAGTGGCGTACGATCAATGGGTAGGGTCGCGCGTGGTGTTAGAGGAATTAGACTAAGAACTGGTGATGAGGTTGTCGGTATGGTTGTGGTAGAAGAGGACGCCAATATTTTTGTCATTAGCCAATTGGGATATGGTAAACGTACAAAAGTATCACAATTCACTACGCATGCAAGAGGTGGTGTTGGTATTAGATCAGCTATTGTCAATAAAAAAACCGGAACACTAATAGGGGTAATTAGCCTTCGGGACGGTGACGATCAAGAAATTATTATTATTTCAAAACTCGGTCAGACGATTAGGTTGGGGCTAAAAGATGTTCCAGAAATTAGTCGGGCTACTCAGGGCGTAAGGATCATGCGTTTGAAAGATAGTGATAAAGTCGTTTCAATGGGGCTAGTAAAAGCCGAACCAAAAGAAGTTGATATCAAAACGCTTAAAGCCAAAAAAACCGTAAAAAAACCGTAAACTTTTCTCCGTAATTTACGATAGTAGACTTTATTACAATGATTATGGTGAACTTAGCTGTTGACTTTAGAGCATTTTATCCGTAAACTACTTCTTAAGTATTTAGGGCCTGTGTTTGAGTGTCTTAAAAGTACGTTAAAATTTGAATAGTGCAAATCAACGTCAGTTTTTCTAGTTTTATATATTAAAAACTAGGTTTTTCTGAGATTACTTTAATTTATTAGAGTAAGACAGATTCTTTAATGGAGAGTTTGATCCTGGCTCAGGATGAACGCTGGCGGCGTGCCTAATACATGCAAGTCGAGCGGTAAGGTTCTGCACTCAGTATTTGACCAGTTTTTAATCTGAAAGATATTTTTTAAGGCTAAAGAATATTGTCGAATTATGAGTGTAGAATACACGAGCGGCGGACGGCTGAGTAACGCGTGGGAACGTACCCCAAAGTGAGGAATAACTGCCCGAAAGGGTAGCTAATGCCGCATATGATCTACGGATTAAAGGATTTATCCGCTTTGGGAGCGGCCTGCGTAAGATTAGCTAGTTGGTGAGGTAAAAGCTCACCAAGGCGACGATCTTTAGCTGGTCTGGAGACACGGCCCAGACTCCTACGGGAGGCAGCAGTAGGGAATTTTCCACAATGGACGAAAGTCTGATGGAGCAACGCCGCGTGCAGGATGACGGCCTTCGGGTTGTAAACTGCTTTTGTGAGTGAAGATTTAAGACAGTAACTCAAGAATAAGGGTCGGCTAACTACGTGCCAGCAGCCGCGGTCATACGTAGGACCCAAGCGTTATCCGGAATTACTGGGCGTAAAGAGTTGCGTAGGTGGTTTATTAAGCAGAACATGAAATAGTACGGCTCAACCGTATAAACATATTCTGAACTGATAGACTAGAGGGCGAGAGAGGTTATTGGAATTTCTTGTGTAGGAGTGAAATCCGTAGATATAAGAAGGAACACCGATGGCGTAGGCAGATAACTGGCTCGCACCTGACACTAAGGCACGAAAGCGTGGGGAGCAAACGGGATTAGATACCCCGGTAGTCCACGCCGTAAACTATGGATGCTAGCTGTTGGTCGTATCGACCCGATCCGAAGCTAACGCGTTAAGCATCCCGCCTGTGGAGTACGAGCGCAAGCTTAAAACATAAAGGAATTGACGGGGACCCGCACAAGCGGTGGAGCGTGTTGTTTAATTCGATGATAAGCGAAGAACCTTACCCAGGCTTGACATCCTTGAAAGGACTACGAAAGTAGACTGTGCCTTTTGGAATCAAGTGACAGGTGTTGCATGGCCGTCGTCAGCTCGTGTCGTGAGATGTTTGGTTAAGTCCATCAACGAGCGCAACCCTT
>QIKK01000081.1 GCA_003231925.1 Candidatus Saccharimonadota bacterium | reverse complement strand
TTTAGCCCAACTATTTGTCCTGGATAGATAGTCTCTGTTGGTCCAACAAATAATTCTCCGCGTTCTTCAGCTTTCTGCAAAGAATATGGAGTAGCTACCCCAGCTTCAAAGGCTACTAAAGTGCCATTTCTGATTTGATTTAAACTGCTTCCAAGAGGAGCATAAGAGTCTAATAAGCTGTTCATAATAATAGTACCTTTTGTTGCTGTCATTAAAATGTTCCGAGCACCAAGTAAAGTTCTAGTAGGAATTTTATAGATAAGTTTACTAACTGTAGTATTAGACTGAAACTGTTCTATCAAAGTAGCTCTACGTCTGCCAAATTCCATTTGAATTGCTCCAACATATTCTGTGGGTACTTCAATGATGACCTCTTCTATCGGTTCAAGCTCCTGACCATTTTCTTTTTTTGTAACTATTTGCGGTTTTCCAACCTCAAACTCAAAACCTTCTCTGCGCATTGTTTCTATTAACACAGACAAGTGTAATTCTCCTCTTCCAGCCACTAAATAACCTATTCCCCGTTCTTCTATCTGCAAGCCAACATTAGTTTCTAACTCTTTTTTTAATCTATCACCTATTTGCCTTGAAGTGCTAAACTCGCTCTCTCTACCTTTTAACGGACTAGTATTTGGACCTAGGTATATCCTAAGTGTTGGAGCCTCTATTTCTATAGGGGGGAGGGCCTCTGGATTATCTTCTCCTGCTATAGTATCGCCTATTCTGGCCTTAGCTATTCCGCTTACCGAGACGATATCTCCGGCAATAGCTTTTTCTATTTCTATATATCTCAGCCCTATTGTTCTGTAGATGCGATCTACTTTAGCAGGGTATTTACCGTCTTTATTACAAAGAACGATGCACTGTCCTCTTGATATTTGGCCTCGTTCTATACGTCCCACGGCATGGTTGCCTTGAAAAGTATCATATCTTAACGAGGAAACTAACAATTGTAGACTACCGGTAGCTTCTACACTTGGAGCAGGAATGTCATCGACAATTGATCTAAAGATAACAGCTAAATCGGCATCTTCGTCTAGATTTTCAGGATATTTACTCCAAGCCTTTGAGTTTCTGGCAATTGCATAAAAGGTCGGGTAGTGAAGCTGATCTTCATGAATCGCTAACTCTAGAAATAAATCGGCTAGTTCATCCTCTACTTCAATAATACGTGAAGCAGTTTTGTCTATTTTATTGATTACTACTATCGGTTTTAGATTTAGTTGTAAGGCTTTACTTAGTACGTATTTTGTCTGTGGCATAGGGCCTTCCTGAGCATCAACGACCAATATACAACCGTCCGCCATACGTAATGTTCGCTCAACTTCACCGGAAAAGTCAGCGTGTCCTGGGGTATCCACAATGTTAATTCTATAACCTTCCCAGTCTACGGCAGTAACTTTTGCGGTTATAGTAATTCCACGTTCTTTTTCTTGATCACCACTATCCATAATCAGGTCTTGACTCATTTCGGCTTGGTTGTCCCTAAAAGTGTGGGATTGCTTTAGAAGACCGTCGACTAGAGTGGTCTTACCATGATCAACATGAGCAATTATTGCAATGTTCCGTATTTTTTCGCTCTTATCCATCAGACTTCCTTAGTATTATGTATTGTTTTAATTATAAAAAAATGAATTTGTAAAACAAGATAAATGATTATGTTTATATCGGTTCTTTCGTTAAAGTTATTATAGCATATATCTACTAAATACACATCTGTTATTTGCTTGTCATTCAATACCTTAAGCATTATAATCATATTTGAAGTAATAAAAGTCATCTATATACAGGAAAAACAGAGTGAAGATTTTAATGCTAGGATGGGAATTGCCACCTCACCACAGTGGAGGTCTAGGGGTAGCATGTTACGAAATGTGCAAACATCTTGCTGATAGCGGTGTAGATATTGACTTTGTATTACCCTATACAACAGAGCACCGTACCAGTTTTATGAACATTATTCCGGCTGATAATCAAACTATTGATGATTTTAAGTGGTCTGGCGGGGTTTACGATTTAAAATCTTTCCCATCTCAAGACTCTGATTGTACAGTAGATATGCCTCTAGATTTAACAAAGCAACATGACCTTTATGCTCATAATATAGTTAAAATAGCTAAATGCGGTGAGTTTGACATCATCCATGCCCATGACTGGTTAACTTTTAAGGCAGCCATTGTAGCAAAAAGAATTTCCGGTAAACCTCTAATAGTCCATATCCATTCGACTCAATTTGACCAATCTGCTGGTAAAAAGGGTAACCCTGCTGTAGGAGAAATTGAGATAGTGGGACTTAAGATGGCCGACAGAATTTTTGCAGTAAGCCAGTATACTAAAGATGTTCTGGTAAGGGAGTACGCTGTACCAAAGCAAAAAATAAAAGTAGTCCATAATAGCGTAAATATGCAGATAGACATTCCTAGAAATAAGAATTTGTATGAATATTTGAGCATAATGAAAAGTAACGGTTATAAAGTTGTGGTTAGCGTTGGACGTATGACTATTCAAAAAGGTCTAACGCACTTGATAAAAGCAGCCTACAGAGTAATTTCCATAGACTCAAAAGTATTGTTTTTACTTGCTGGAGGCGGAGAGCAAAAAGAGGAATTAATTAGACTGACGGCTTCTTTAGGTATTTCTAGAAATGTTATTTTTGAAGACTGGGTGAAAGGGGATGCCCTTAAGGATACTTTTAAAATTGGTGACGTATTTGTACTGCCCTCTGTATCAGAACCCTTCGGTTTGACGGCACTAGAATCACTAAACTACGGAACACCTGTAATAATATCTAAACAATCAGGTGTATCGGAAGTTTTGGATAATTGTTTTAAGGTGGATTATTGGGACATTGATTTATTATCCGAAATGATTTTGGGCGTCGTGAATCATAGCTCACTCGCTAAGGAGATGCTTAAAAATAGTCGGCGTGAGTGTGAGAATCAATCTTGGTACAAAACGGCCCGAAATATGAAAAATAACTATGAAGAGATGTTGGGGGTAACCTAATAATATGTCTAAGTCGATGGTCTTGTACTTACACGCACACCAACCAAAAAGGATCAAACCCTACTCAATCTTTCAAGTAGGTAAAGATCACCAATATTTTGAGGATGAGCCTGGCGTAGATGCTAATAATGAGTTAATAATTAATAAAGTTTCTGACAAATCATATTTGCCGACTAATTACCTGCTAAAAAAACTACTCCTAGAACACTCCGAGTTCAAACTAAGCTTATCTATTACAGGCACATTAATTGAGCAACTGGAACAGTGGAGGCCTGATGTATTAGAGTCTTTTAAAGAACTGGTTTCAACAGGTAAGGTTGAGATCCTCTCTGAGACTTACTATCATTCTCTGGCCTTCTTTTATTCTAGAGCTGAATTTGTAAAACAAGTTAACCTACACACAAAAAAAATATATGAATTGTTTGGTGTTATCCCAACGTCTTTTAGGAATACTGAACTTTCCTATAATAATGACCTGGCTTACTGGGCAGACCAAGCTGGATATAAAGCAATAATTACCGAAGGCTGGGAGCCTGTTCTTGGCTGGAAATCACCAAATTTTGTATATAGACCAAGTTACACCAAGAATATTAAACTTTTAATGAAAAATTACAAGTTAAGTGATGATATTGCTTTTAGATTCTCCAATCAAAATTGGGAAGAATGGCCTCTGGACGCTAAGAAGTTTTCACACTGGGCAAGTGAATCTGGCCAAGATTCTGAAGTTATTAATATATTTATGGATTATGAAACATTCGGCGAACATCAATGGAAGAGTACTGGAATATTCAAATTTCTAGAACATCTACCTAAAGAGTGGCTTAAGACACACGGTCATGATTTTAAGACTATTGCGGGAGCTGTTGAGTCCTACCCATCTAGAGATTCTATAGATATACCTCAAATTTTAACTTGGGCTGATACTGAAAGAGACTTAACAGCTTGGACCGGTAATGAAATGCAAGTCGATGCCCTAAACACACTTTATTCTCTGGAGTCCTCGGTTATGCAATCAGAAGATAAAAAAATAATTGAGGATTGGCGTCATCTGCAGACTGGTGATAACTTCTACTATATGTGTACCAAGTGGTTTAATGACGGTGATGTACATGCCTACTTTAGCCCTTACGATTCACCCTATAAGGCTTTTATATATTTTATGAATGCTTATCGTGATTTAACAGTAAGATTAATACAGGAGGGTATCAAAATATAAATGGCTAAACCTGTAGTACTTGGCAATAATGGGCTTACGGTCGCTTTAAATGAATATGGACTAGTTCATGATTTTTATTATCCTTATGTAGGATTAGAAAATCTTACCTCTGCCCGTAAGAACCCTCATTACGTGGGTATTTGGATAGATGAGAAGTTTAGCTGGATCTCTGATGATAGTTGGGAAAGAGATATTAATTTTAGAGATGATGCTCTGGTGGGATACAGTACTATGACTAATTCTCAACTACAAATAAAGCTAGTTTTTGAAGACTTTGTTGATGCTAATAATAACATTTTTGCTAGAAAGGTAGAGATTAGCAATCTTGCAGATCACACTAGAGAAATCAGGATATTTTTTCATCAATTTTTTCAACTAAGTTCTCAGGGTAGGTCAGACACTGCACTCTATGAGCCAGATGGTCATTATATATTAGACTATAAAGGTAGATGTAGTATCTTGGCCTACGCAGAAGAGAAAGATGGTCTGCCCTTTGATCAATATGCCGTAGGCAATACTGGGATAGAGGGAAAAGAAGGTACGTTTAAAGACGCTGAGGATGGCGAGCTTTCTAACTCTGCTGTAGAACATTCCAGTGTAGATTCTACTATACGTTGCAAATTAATTATTGATCCCAATAAGACTAAGACGGTTCATTATTGGCTTGCTGTTTCTGATTCACAAACTAGACTTGAAGCAATGCATTCATTAATGTTAGGTGCTGGTTTTGAAAATAGACTAAAAGCCACCTATAGGCACTGGCATGACTGGTTGTTGATTAGCTCTGATAAATTAAATCAAGTAAATCCCAAATACCGAATAGTTTTACAGAAATCAATGCTTATTATCAAATCTCATATTGATATTCACGGAGGGATAATTGCGTCTTGTGATTCTTCTATCTATAATTACGGTCGAGATTATTATTCATACGTCTGGCCAAGAGATGGAGCTTACGTTTTGTGGCCGTTGATTAAAATGGGTCATAGCAAAGAAGCCAAAGCATTTTTTAGGTTTTGTAGCAATATTATCCATGTCGAGGGCTACTTAATGCATAAATATCAGCCGGATAAGGCTGTCGGAAGTACCTGGCATCCTCTGGTCCACGGTAGAAGAAAAGAACTAGCTATTCAAGAAGATGAAACAGCAGTAGTTATATTTATGTTGAGTGAATATTTAAAGTATTTTGATGATGGCTATTTTGCAGAAGAAATGTATGACAGCTTGGTGCGTCCTGCAGCTGATTTCATGTCTAGATTTATTGACGCGGAGACAAACCTGCCACATGCCTCATATGATCTATGGGAAGAAAAATTTTTAACGTCTACATACACTGCAGCAGTTACGGCAAAAGCACTACAAGTTGCCTCAGAAATGGCTATTAATCAAGGAATACAAGTAGATGCAGATAAATGGCATTTAGCATCAGAGCGAATTAAAAATAATTCATACAAATTCTTTGATAAAAAACGGAAAACCTATATTAAAGGTTATTTAATGGTTAATAACGAATATACTATTGATAAAACATTAGATGTATCTAGTTTTTATGGAACCTATAAATATAACTATGGTCCCGAGGATAAGATGCTAGCTACTCTTAAATTACTGGAAGAAAAATTGCTTGATAAATCACCATCAGGTGGTTCTCCACGCTACGAGTATGATAGATATTTTAAATCCGATCCGGCCTATTTGGGGAACCCGTGGTACGTAACAACACTTTGGCTGGCACAGTATTACGCCCGTAATTCACAGTTAGATAAAGCGTTTAAATATATTGATTGGGCAATTGGTGGATCTATGTCTAGTGGCTCTATGTCTGAGCAATTAAACCCTAGCGATAAATCCATAGTTGGTGTCACTCCATTAATCTGGAGCCATGCCGAATTAATAAACACCATATTAGAAACGAATAGTTAGATTCAGAATTTAACCCTTGCGTGGTTTAACTTCGTTTCGTCCTAAACTTTTTTTAGTTTCTAAGTACCAGGTGTGTTTTCTTAGCACTGGATTATACTTTTTAAGACGTAATTTATCCGGAGTATTCTGGGTATTCTTCTTAGTGTAATAATGACGTTGTCCGGATTCCTCGCAAACAAGCCCAACTATCTTTCTCTTATCTGATTTCTTTGCCATAACTTAAATGAGTTTAACAGATAAGTGATTATTATTCAAGATGTATGTTGGAGCCGTTGACGAGAGTTGAACTCGTGACCCCATCCTTACCATGGATGTGCTCTACCACTGAGCTACAACGGCACTACTAACTAAACTTCTAGAGTTTGCCATGGTGCAGGGTGTAGGATTCGAACCTACGAAGGCGAATGCCAGCAGATTTACAGTCTGCCGTGTTTGACCGCTTCACTAACCCTGCAATAAAACTATGGAGCCGACAGAGGGACTTGAACCCACGACCTGCTGTTTACAAAACAGCTGCTCTACCACTGAGCTATGTCGGCGAATATTTAAAGTAGTTGCTGAATTATAGCTACTGTCGGTTTAACATTATTTGACAACTCAGAAAGCTATAATTTAAACTATCTTCTAACTACAATACTTTAACAGAGTAATAGCTGTTTTTAAAGTCCTAATCTATACGACTACTCGTCTTGGTCGCTTTACTCTTCTTTGCCTAGGTATGGCATTTTTCTCAACACGCTGGAGCCGTTTCTTGACGTTACGAGCTTTTACCATCATGTCGTTTTTTAAGTAAGAGTTAAACAGTAAGTTTAGTGACTCTCTAGTTGGCTCCAGTTCTACTGCCTTTTCAAGAGCTTCTATAACCAGAGATTGCGAATTTAGCTTTTCATTAACTTTGGCGTAGGCAATATATCTTGCTGCTAAGTCGTCCTCTAGTTTAAGGGCCTGCTCAAAGGCAGAAACTGCCCTTTGATAGTTCTCGGTTTCATAATATATTAATCCTAGATTATGTAAACTGGATGCTGATGGCTCAATACTACTAGCGATTTCAAAGCAATCAATTGCGTCTTTAAACTCTTTTTGCTTAGCATATAGTATACCAAGTCTGTTATAAGCTGCCGCATTTTTTTTATCAATATTAAGAATAGTCAAAAGGGCTTTTTCTGATCTGAGCCAACGATTCTCTTTCATACCCTGATGTGCAATTTCCCAGAGTTTACTTAGCCTATCGCTTATTCTCTTCGGTATTGGTAGTAGCTCCGCCTCCCTCTGTTTACCCGTTAGAAAAGCTATAAAACCAAAAAATGCCAACAAAACTAAAGAAGTCATAAGTCACATTATAGCATTTAAATTTAGATTATTTCTACGCTAAGAAATAACAATACTAGTTTAGCCGAAACTCTTCTAGACAACATCTTCTTGGCTTTCAATACTATTTTTAGATTTTGCTTCCACCTGGTTTGAGACTGTAGAGACTGGGTAGATCTCATCCCAAGCTTTGTTATAAGTACTAAACTATCAAGAAATAAGATAGCTTCATTATTTTTACCTATAATGTTTTTAATTAATTCTTGTCTCTTAAATACGCTTCTCTCTAAAAAATCTTTTGCGAGTAAAATGTTATTTGGTAATTTGTCGGTTCCTGTAGCCAACTGGTCTTTATAAAAAGAGGCGTTTCCGTCAGATACTAAGTATGCTTTGAGGGCTAGACCTTCTTGAATATTATTATCCTCTGCAAACTTCATCGCGTTTTTTTTGGTAATAGGTAATAAAACTATTTTAAAACACCTAGATAATAGTGTATTTCGTATCCCTACTTCGGTTTTTGACGTAAAAAACACTAGTGTTTTTGTTGGTAGTTCCTCAATTAGTTTTAGCAGAGCATTTTGAGACTCTCTTTGTAATAGCTCCAGTTCTTGTATTAAGAC
>QIKK01000066.1 GCA_003231925.1 Candidatus Saccharimonadota bacterium | reverse complement strand
ACTAATCGTTGCCGTAAAGTAGCTGTTCTGGGTGCTTCTGTTGACGAATTACCTAAAATTACTGATGTAAAAGTAAATAACACGGCAGGATCTATCAATTGGCCGATTATTTTTATAGCTGTCGGCAGTACCCTAGCTTATATGTTGTATGAATGGCGGATAGAATTGTCACAACAATTTTCACGTTTTACAAAAATTTAGGTACAATTGATACTAATGATCTGGAATATTGCACTATTTGTTTTTGCACTAGCCGTTGTTATAAAAAGTGCTGGCTGGTTTTTGAACGTTGCAGAGAAAATTGGTGTATATTTACATCTCCCTCCTTTTATTTTGGGAGTAGTGCTGGTGGGGTTTGGGACCAGTTTACCGGAATTTGCAACATCGCTGGCAGCAGTTTCTAAAGGTGTAGAGACTGTGACAATTGCTAATATTACTGGGTCAAATATAGCCAACATCCTGTTGATTATCGGGCTTTCAACTATAGCTTTGGGTACAATAAAGTTTGACAAGAATTTGATAGATTTAGACATCCCCTTATTAATCGGTGTTACTGCACTATTTTCAATATTAATAGTTGATGGTAATTTAAGCCGGGGCGACGGGATTATTTTATTGGTAGGTTTTTTAGGTTATATAATTTATGCTTTATCTTACAGAGAGGATAAAGAGCACCATAAGGGGTTAATTAGTTTAATCGCTTCGTTATCAAAAAGCTCAGAACAAAAAATAGAACAGAAACATCAACAAAAGACAATTGGGCTATCTGCAGTTGCGGTACTACTAGTATCTATCGCTTTATTGGGGGCCTCGTCCGTTATTACTGTCGATAGTCTACTTAGAATAGTGAAATCGTTAAATATCGGTGTTGATGTACTGAGTTTTCTTGCCTTGGCAATTGGAACTAGCTTACCAGAGTTAGTTGTATCTTTTAAGGCACTTAGAAAAGGTCAAGGCGATATTGTGGTAGGAAACGTTATTGGATCGAGCATGTTTAACCTGCTTCTTGTTGGTGGTACAGCTAGTGTCATACATACCCAGATCATCAACCCAAAGCTAGTAGTCTGGGTAATTACTGGACTTGCTATTTCTATACTACTCTTGATGGTGGGCAGTATCTCCAAACGTATCCATATTTGGGAAGGTTTTATCTACGTACTGCTATATTTTGCGATTGCTATAAAGATTATCTAAAAAAGTATCCTGCTGGTTTTGCAGTATGAATTCTAAAAATTACAGGTGTATTTATTTGTTTTCAAGATGTACAAGGACTCTCCTTGTACAGTACGTTTTCTTGTCTTATGGACAATAGGGTATAATTCTACAATGAATAAAACGATTTTTATTGTAGTGCTTGCTTTGATTGTTGGTAGTGGAGTTGGATATCTCTTAAAAAATAACAACTCTTCTTCACCTGATTCTAGCAATAGTATTGTTGATAGACGCTCTCAGGGGTTGTCGGAGATACCTAAATCTGTTATTAAGGATAAGAGTGTGACTACACTGGATTTGTCCAATAATAATTTGACCACTTTACCCTCAGAGATTGGTCAGCTAACAAAAGTTGAAATATTAATTCTGGATAACAATAAACTGGAGGGTTCCCTACCAGCAGAAATTAGAAAGATGCCAAATCTGAGGATACTAAGCGCCAAAAACAATGATTTAACTGGCATACCAGCAGAAATTGGTCAGCTGTCAAAGCTACAAACGATAGACTTCTCGGGTAACCAGATTAGTGGTTTACCGCAAGAGCTTGGGAATCTTACCAACCTAAAAACTCTTGACCTAACCGGTAACCCAATTTCTAGACTGGATTTACAAAAAATTAAACAACAGCTAACCAACACTAATATAAAATTATAAAAACTTATCTATAAACTAAGTTTATTTTTTCTTACTTACATCTAGACAAGTAGTAAGTCTCCTAAGCACAACAACTCAGTTTTGATAAATCGTTTTTATAAATTAAAAAAAGTGAACTTTTATTCTTAGAAAAGGATAAACCAGCTATAATAATACTTATGTCTATTATTAAAGCTCATCCCACTAAAGCTTGTTCTGTTAAGCATGAAACACACCGTAGTGTGATTGTTAGGTTTGTGGCAATACTATCAATATTTATAGTGTATTTTGTCATTATCAGTGCAAAATATGGGCTCAAAGAGGGATTTTTGATAGCTTGGCTATCCTGGTCTTTTTTTGTATTATCTACACCAATTGCTGATGCCGGGATGTTGATAGACTTTCCCGTAAGACTGGTCAGCGGAGTTAAAATGATAATAACAGAGACTATCGTTTGGGCTATTGCTATCGGTCTTAATATATACGTTTATACTTTTAACCCAGAGATTTACTCCAGAACTCAATTATTGAGATTATTTCATCACTTGTTAAGCAACCCTTGGCCTCTATGGCTTATTATTATTGTTTCAGCTGTAGGAACTTTTTTATCAGTTAGGCTTGGGGATGAATTACTAGATGTCATTAAGCGTAAAAAACTTAAATTGGCACTCAAACATGGCTTAAAGCTTAAACTGTTGTATATGGCTTTTGTTCTAGCGATTTCTTTCTTGCTGTATGACTATCTACTAATAGATTTTGGATTAAAAATACCACTCTAACTTTTGAAAAAGGATTACCTAGTGACACGACGCTTCTAGTGACATATAATATCTGTGGCTAAGAGGGAGTTTTCTATGCGTTTTATAAAAAAGGTTCCTGTACCTTATGAGTTAGCATATAATGATGTTTTTTTAATTCCCAATAAGTCCAATATTAAGTCTAGGATGGATGTAGATATTACTCCTACAGATGGTATGGGCGGAACTATTCCTGTGATAGCTACCAACATGTCTGCAGTAGCTGGTAAAAGAATGGCGGAGACAACTGCAAGGCGAGGGGCGTTTACGATTTTTACTCAAGATGTACCAGTTGCAGAAATTAAAAAAATGGTAGATTATGTAAAATCTCGTCACCTAATATATGAAACGCCGATTAGTCTAAGCCCAGAAGATAGGGTCCAGGATGTACAGAATCTAATTCATAAACGTGCTCACGGAGCAGTTATTATTGTTGATAAAAAAAATAAGCCTATTGGTATTATTAAGCTCGCAGACGTTGCGAATAAAGATCGTTTTACACGCTTAAGCCAGGTGATGCGGTCAGAACTTATCACTTTGTCTGATAAATTATCCTGCGAAGAAATGTACTATGAGTTGCTAAAAAACCGAGTTTCTATTGCTCCTGTAGTTAACCGAAGTGGGGTGATGCTTGGAGTTATGTCACAAAAAGGGGCAGTGAGATCTAGATTCCATAAACCAGCATTAGATAATAAGGGACGACTATTAACTGCTGCTACAATTGGTATTAACCAGGATATTACCGCCAAAACTAAAGCATTTATGAAGATGGGTGTAGATGTTATTAAGATTGATACCGCACACGGTCATCAACAGAAGATGATAGATGCTATTAAAGAAGTAAGGACACTATCGGATAATATAAAAATTGCCGCCGGAACAGTAGTTACCGCCAAAGCCACAAAAGATTTAATTAAAGCCGGAGCTAATGTTGTAAAAGTCGGAATTGGGGCTGGAGCTATGTGCACAACAAGAATGATGACTGGTGTAGGTAGACCTCAACTCTCTGCTGTAATTGAATGCTCTAAATCGGCACGCGAACTAGGAGGTTCTATATGGGCTGATGGTGGGATAAGAACCCCAAGAGACGTAGCAGTGGCTATGGCTGCCGGTGCAGGAAATACACTGTTTGGTAGCTGGTGGGCAGGTACAAACGAGTCCTCTGCTGATGTACAGGTAGATTCTAACGGAAGAATGTATAAAGTCCATTACGGCATGGCGTCTAGTAGAGCAGTCTTTGAGCGCACTAAACACCTATCTCCGTATGATAGAGCCATTAAAGAAATGTTCAAAGAGGGGATTAGTTCGTCTAAATATTATATAAATCCAGAATATCCCAGTGCTGAAGATATAATTGACCAAATTGCTGCGGGTTTACGTAGTGCAATGAGCTATACCGGTGCTAAAAATCTAGAAGAGTTTTATGATAAAGCGGTAATGGGTATTCAGTCGATGTCTGGCTTTACAGAGGGTAAATCAATTCCAAAAAGTTGGGTATAACTGAGATTTTAAACTAACTATCTATATCTGTGCCTTCTATATTAATGGTTGAATTGTTAAGGTTAAAACTATCGTCTGTATTGTAATGTTCTTCCATTATATCTCCGATGGATTTTAATATTACTGCGCCAGATGCCATTACTCCAAGAAGTTCAGTTGCCTCCACCACCAAGGTCTCTTTAGACACATTGAGATTTTGTTGGTTTGTAGACTCATAAACAAATGTAAAACCGGTAATTAACGCAGTGAGCCCCGTCAACCCACAGAGGAGTCTTTTTGTAGGTGATAATCTTTCCATATTCGTTTATATAATCATAAACTAGGGATAAAAACAATTGTAGTTACTCGTACTCACTACATCGTCGACATACTTTCCGTCTGTGAATAGTTAGGCCAAGCGTAGCACAATATTCATGTGGTGTAAGGTAATTTAGAGCTTGGTGTGGTCTAAAGAAATGATAATCATTTAATCAACCAGTGATTTGTTGTCTCTCTTGAAGTGTTTTGTATGATGTTCTCTTGTTTTAGATACTCATAGGTATGTATTCACAGCATCTTGCTGAACTGCTTTTGTAAAACAAAAATTTGGTTCAAGGTTCGGTTTTGGTTCAAGTAAAGATTTGGGAAGTTAGCTATCTATTTATCCGTAAAGCTGTGAATGTGTTCCGATAAGAGCAAAAATAACGACTTTTTCGCCCTCTTTATAGAACAGAGCACGCAGATCACCGGAAATGTTTATACTGTAATAGCCAGCATACATTCCTTTAAGCGGGTGGAACCTTAGAACTGGGTTAGCTTTATCACGGACAAACAATAGTATTCGTTCATCAAACTGTTGTTGTTGTTTTTTAGGAAGTTTGTAAAATTGTTTATGAAATTGATTAATGAACTTAATCTTCATCGGGTGCTCGGTGTAGTGCCTTGAGGAAGTCTTCAGCTGTATCATATGGGGGACTTACGTTTCCAGCTTTGATGTCTTTCTCAATTTTACCAACCAGCTTTTCTAGTTTTGGTGTCATCTGTTCAGGGGCGTAAATTTCGACTCTCCTTGTGGCAATTATTTGCTTAAGGTAGCTGTTAATCAAGGCACTCATAGTCAGACCCATATCTTTAGCAACAGCTTGCGCCTGTTTTTTTGTTTCGTCATCTGTCTTGATGGTAATAACTTTAGTCATAATACTAAGTGTATACATGGTATTACACTTAGTCAATAGTTTTGGTTCCTGTCTGTCAACAAGTTGACGGAGGATAGTGAGCTTTTTTGCAGGAAAGGAAGCCAGATTCAAATCTAGATCTGATGATAATTGATAAAGACCACTATGAAAGTAATCTTTATTATTTGGCTTTAGTGGACGGACCTCTAGAACCCTAGAACCCATAAATAATATTGCTTACGTAATAACCCAATACATTCGGACGTTCTTTTATCAGAATTAAGTAGTGATAACGTATAACATGGCTACGTCGTAGCCAAGTAGCCTACCCTTTATTTGAACCATGGCTGTTAACCTTATCAGGGTAGACCATGTTCGGTTTATTGGGCAATGAGGTGCCTCCCCTGTTAGACCAAACGGCAATGATTGCCATAAGTGGAGAAGTGAAATAGCTAATAGCCACATAGCTAACTCCAATCATTAACATCATGCTTAACCCTTGATAGGGGAACATCAAGTAAGAAACTACCACAAATACAAGAAGGCTAAAACCTATTATAAATTCTTCTTTTGTAGAGCTAAAGGCGTAAACATACGACTGTGTTGATTTAAATTTATTAGTCCTGTTCCACTTAGCGCTTCCAGTTAAAGCCGTCTTGAGTGCTGAAATAGCAATAACATGCGAAAGAGCAGTGGTTGCGACCGTCTGCGCCAATATGTCCGTTAACTTAGCACGAATTGTTACACGATAAAGCAGAAAAGTCAGCAAAGGTGCTGAAAATAGTGTGATTGATGCAGTAATCCATAATTCAAAGGGGACGTTGATTATCTCATTGTGAATTATCATCGATGCGATCACGGAAATCCCGATAATCAACATCGGAATATTTAAAGCCGTAACTGCATTACCTAGACCATGGTTTAAATGGAAAATGCGTTGCGTCAGACTAAGTTTTGACTCGGCTTTTGTAATTCCGATAAAGTGCCGGTAATAATGCCTAAACTCTTGCACAGGACCAGCCGTCCAGCGATATCTTTGCTTTTTATAATCTTCAAAGTTGTCCGGAATCAAGCCCTTGCCGTACGTTTTACCGACATAAACGGACGTATATCCAACATCATGAATCCGAATTGCCAATTCAGAATCCTCTGTCACGCACCACTCTGACCACCCACCGGCCTTTTCTAAAGCCTCCTTACGCACTAAACACATTGTCCCCACAGTTATACCGGCATCACGTTCGTTTAAGCTAATCATCGCTGTATGAAAAAACAGTCGATATTCCCAATAGCACATAGTCATAAACAGGTTATTCTGCCACTCTCGATAATCGTGAGGAGTTTGAACAAATCCTACTTTTGGATTTTGAAAATAGCCAATTAGTGACTTAATAAACATTTTGTCAACCTGATAGTCAGCATCAATTACAGCAATAATTTCCGCGTGTGGATTGATGTATTTATGGATATAATTCAAGGCACCTGCCTTTGCACCCGTGATGCCCTCGACGTGCATAAAACGAAATTTTGACCCAAGTTTCTTGCAGTGTATCTCTACTGGCTTCCAAAGATTTTCATCCTTGGTATTATTGTCAATTAATATAACCTCGTAATTCCTGTAGTTCACAGATGCCAATTTATCTAGAGTATCTATTACAATTTCTGGTGGCTCACTATAAGTCGGAACGTGGATAGACACGAACGGTTCGTAGTGATGCCAATTTTCAGGGAATGGATAGCGTGGCTTTTTCCAGCGATCACGCGTCACTACGTCATATAACTCAAATAGATGAAGCAATCCAGAGGGCAGGGCAATCAACAAAAAAGGAGTAGAACTAAGGATTAATGCTTTAGTCAAAAAACTAGCTGGCATATTAACAAAAAAGTTTAGCCCCCAGACCAAACCAACAATTGTGCCAAGTCCAGTAGCCATATAAAAATTTAGGCCTGATACTGAGTAGGATCTGAATAGTAACCGACTAATAGCTAACAAAGATAAGTGTGTAACAAGAACAGCTAATAATAAACCTAGTTGGTTAGAATAAAACAAAGCGAGCGACGTAAACAACACACCAATCACAGAGACTACTAATAATTCATAGAGAGGGTGGAGTTGTCTAAAAACTATATTACGAAGAAATAAAGATAGAACCGAGGATGCAAAATAAAGACTTTCAAAAATTAGTAAAAAAGATAGCTTTTGTGCCCCCGTATAATTAGCTACTGAGCCGAAAGTTTGTCCTATTAAATCAATACGCCATAAAGCAAGAACTGCAAGTAATAGTACGCTTAGCAAGGATACCAATAAATAGATACTTAGGTGCGAGCTACTGACGTGTGCTCTAGTTTTGTGGCGTAAAGGAGTAGATAGGTGTGCTTTATTTGCAACAGTTTCGTTATACAGCTTCAGGATATGTTTTTTGTTTGAACTACTGTGCTTTTGATTTCTCATCCATAACCAATATACCACTTTGAGATTTTTTTTATTTCACTATGGTACTTGTTGTTAGTCTACATATGTTTATCGCGCTAAGGCTAAGCCTATCCACAAAGGTCATCAAAGGTTTCTGGGTGTTTGTCATACAATCTTACTATTAGTAGCGAGCATACTCATTGGCGTTAATATAAACAATATCTAGTATTTAGGAATCTGGAGGACGGACTTCTAGAATTAAATCATATTTAAATATGATTTAATTCTAT
This sequence comes from Candidatus Saccharimonadota bacterium, assembly GCA_003231925.1. GTDB lineage: Bacteria > Patescibacteriota > Saccharimonadia > Saccharimonadales > SZUA-47 > SZUA-47. Next base: position 992 of record QIKK01000066.1, on the reverse strand, counting down.
TTGCTAAATAAATAGTAGGACTTATTCAGCAGTTACGTTTGGTGGTCCGGTATTCTCTAGCTAGATTAGAACTTGAAAAATGTAATGTTAATTTGACTATGGTCAGATGAGTTACTAACAGTTACCTGAAAACGTAAACTTTCATCGGCTTTTTCTGCGGTTGCCCCGTAGTAGGACCCGTTAGAAAATTTAGGGGGAGTATATACCCAACCAGGTAGAGAAGTAAATGCATTAGCATAAAAAGCACCGACGGTTTGGACATCGTCTGATGTTGTTAGTTTTAAGGTAATGCCATCAGCTAGGTTATCTGCTGTCCTCCCATCATATTTAAGTATTGCTCCTGGGTATTCTGGTAAATTGTACTGCTTGTAAAGTGCCGGATAGTTACCGGACGTTGTGTCGGGGTTACTGATTGGGTTGGGAGTGTTTGTGTTGGTATTTGTCGTGTCAACAGTTCCGTTGTTGTTAAACGCAACTGTGTAGACGACAGCTCCGATCGCCACTACTAGCACTAGCCCAACTATTACTATACTAATTATCCCTCTTTGCTTTTTCATAGCCACTCCTATTGTTAATATAATTTAAACTATAGCATTAATTTTAATCCAGTGCCCACGAAGTTCGTCAGGAAGTCCGAAGGCTTAAATTATATTGTTTTGAACAATGGTTAGACTTTTTATGAATGGTTATTCATGAAATCATATTTAAATCATATTTAAATATGATTTAGGTTAGAATAATAATATTTTGTAGTTTTCAGTGGAGTGAAGGGGGAGCGTAGAAATAAAGCCCCAACTTGCTGATCAATAACTTTCTAATATTTACACCTGTAGAGGACGGACCTCTAGAACCCTGTACTTGCTGATCAATAACTTTCTAATATTTACACCTGTAGAGGACGGACCCTAACCCACCTACACATTGCCTTCTAGCTCTAGAAAAACTAAAATGACGACACATACATAAAACCAATACAAAAAGGATCACATATA
>QIKK01000034.1 GCA_003231925.1 Candidatus Saccharimonadota bacterium | reverse complement strand
AATACTGGCTACTATGGTCATGTAGCGATTGTAGAAAAAGTTCTCCCAGACGGCAGTTTATATGTTACAGAGATGAACTATATTGGCTTTAATGTTATATCTGACAGGACTATTTCACCAGGTGCTATTAGCAACTATAATTACATTATTAAATACTAGAAAACTAACAGCACAAGGTTGCAGGTTATGGAGCTTATGCATCTAAATACCTTGTCTTTGTTGGTTTTAGGGAGCTGGTAGTAGAGTTGCTTTATAATTTAAGTCTAGCCCCTAAGACCTAATTTCTATATACTAGAATTCAATGTTTGTAGATTCAACAAGAGTTATATTAAGGGCTGGCGATGGCGGAAACGGCATAGTTAGCTTCAGGCATGAGCGTTATATTTCTAAGGGTGGCCCAGATGGTGGTGATGGTGGAGATGGTGGAGATATAATTTTTACAGCTAGTAATAACCAAAATACTTTGGTTAATTTTAGGTTCCAAAAAGAGCTTAAAGCAGAAAATGGCAAGAATGGCTCTAAGGCTAAATGTCATGGTAGACAAGGAGTAGATTTGGAGCTACTCATACCTGTAGGAACTCAAGTAAGCATTAAGGGTGAATTAATAGCAGATTTTATAAATGACGGACAAAGGGAAGTAATAGCCCGTGGTGGCAAGGGTGGTTTTGGTAATGCCCATTTTACCAGTAGTACGCGTCAAGCACCAAGAATAGCTGAAAAAGGTGAACCTGGTGAGTATCTAGAGCTTAACCTAGAACTAAAAATCATTGCCGATATTGGACTCATTGGACTACCAAATGCTGGTAAAAGTACCCTGCTTTCTACCATTACAAGTGCGAAACCTAAAATAGCAAATTATCCATTTACAACTTTAAACCCTCATCTAGGAGTAGTAAAAATTAGTAAGAATAGAGAGTTGTTAGTTGCAGATATTCCTGGTTTAATTATGGGGGCAAGTCAGGGCAAGGGCCTAGGTCATGAATTTTTGCGTCATGTCGAAAGAACAGGGGTCTTACTACACATGATAGATGTATATTCTGACGATGTAGCAAGAGATTACAGGGTTATATTAACTGAACTAAAGGATTACAAAGTAGACCTATCTAAAAGACCACAACTAATTGCACTTACAAAAATTGATGGTCTGAACGCCGAAATAGTTAAAGCACAATCTGAATTGCTCAAGAGTGTTTCAAAACATAAAAATGTATACGAGATATCTTCTACCAGTGGTCTAGGCTTAAAGACGCTACTTTTTGCTCTAGACAAAGAAGTTCGACAATATCGTAAAAAGCACCAACCAATAAAAAATGATATTCCAATAATTCGCGCCAAAGAGGATGAATTAAGCTGGCAAATTCACCAATCAAAGCAAAGTATTAGGTTAACTGGCAAAAAAATTGAGCGTTTTGCCCAACGTACGGATTTTAACGATGAGAACGGCATACAACGATTGCGGGACATAATGCAGAAGATGGGAATTATCAGATCTTTTGAAAAAAGAAAAATCAAACCAAGTATAAAGGTGTATTTCGGCAAAAATGACGAAGATTATCTTGAATATTAGTTTTTTGCGTAGAATCAATACATCAGTAATATAAAATTTATACCATAACATTAGCTCAAAAAAACTGCTAAACTAGTAGCAGAATGACTAGAAAGACGACTTATTATTTCTATGATCTTGAAACAAGCGGTATTAAGCCAAGTAACGCTAGAATTATGCAATTTGCCGGTCAGCGCACAGACCAAAATCTACAAAAAGTAGGCGAGCCAGATAATATGCTCATCAAGTTAAGCGATGATGTTCTACCTGAACCGGAGGCCGTTTTAGTTCATGGTATAACTCCACAAAAAACTCTGGAGCAAGGAATCACAGAGCAAGAGTTTACAGAGACGTTTTATAGAAAGATCGCTCTTTTTGGAACCGTTTTTGTAGGGTATAACAATATTAGATTTGACGACGAATTTATGAGACGGGCCTGCTATAGGACCTTTTACGATCCCTATCAGTGGCACTGGAAAGATAATAGAGGGCGATGGGATCTCCTTGACCCAATTAGAATGATGAGAGCGCTTCGTCCGCAAGGTATGGAATGGCCAGATATTGATGGGAAACCAACAGTCAAGCTGGGATTGATGACTAAGGCTAACGGACTGACCCATGATAATGCCCACGATGCCCTTAGTGACGTAGAGGCTTTAATTGAGTTAGCACAAAAATTTAGGGAAAAACAGCCAAAGTTATATGAATACCTACTTTCAATGCGCAACAAAAAAGAAGTTGCTAAACTTGTGGATAGACCACAACCTTTTATTTATACGTCCGGTAGGTATAGTGCAGAGTTTGATAAAACTACCGTTGCAATTTCACTCTTTAAACATCCAAGACGCGATTCTGCATTAGTTTATGATCTACGTGAGGACCCAAATGAATGGATTGGAATGAGTGTTCCTGACTTGGTCAAACATTGGCAGGCAAAATATGGTAGCAATCTTAAAAAACTCCCTATTAAAATATTGCAGTTTAATCGTAGCCCAGCTGTTGCACCAATCGGAGTGCTTGATAAAGAAAGCGAGAAAAGGCTAGCAATAGATATGCAGGTGATAAATAAAAACCTACTTTTGTTGGCAAAACACCCAGAATTCACCGAAAAGCTCAAAGAAGTCTTAGAGAAGGTAGAACAAGAACAACAAACGAGAGTATCGCTAGATGACTCTGTGGATGATCAATTATATGATGGTTTCTGGAACAGCAATGACCAAAAAGAACTAGGAATTATTAGGGATACCGACCCAGGAGAGTTGACAATAATAGCTGAGCAGATAAAAAACGAACGTATTAGAAAAATGATTCCACTATATAAAGCACGTAATTACCCTAAGCAACTAACAGAAGAAGAATCTAAAAATTGGGAGAAACACCGTCGTAGTCTTTTGATGGACGGCGAGGATGATAGCCGAGTCGCTAAGTTTTATAGTAAGATGCAAGAATTGTCTAAAAAGGGCACCTTAAGCTCAAACGAAGAATACATCTTGACAGAATTACGACTATACGTCGAGAGCATAATGCCCCAAACTGAGTGATTATAATTTATCTATATACTGATATTTGCTGGGCTATGGAGGGCTAGATTTTTTAGTTTAGTCTCTTTGCGTAACAACCAAATCAGATAGAATAACATGCTAATACCAAGACCCAACATTACGTCCTGGAAAGTAAGTATAAAATTGGTTCCAGGAACATAACCCAGAATAATAAGTTGCATCATAGGAGTGTCTTCTCTCTTCTCAAAGGTAAGATACCATATAGTAGTTAATTATGCAACTATCGTTTATGAATTAGTTTCTTATCTAGCCAGTCTATACGCGAGCGGTTCATAATAAATATTGTTGTAGAGCCTGCCATAATACCAATGCTCAAACTTCGTAATAGCCACCAATTTGTATATAGATTCACTAATGTACCGCCAAGTATAAGCAGGACCGATATAATATCCCACATCCATTTAACCCAATTAACGTCAGGAAAAACCATATTACGCAGTGATTTACTGTGTTTTCTGGCATAGTGTAGCCATTTTTTTGCCCAGGAATGATTTATAGACAATAGTCCTAGCCCAGTCAATAATAGTGGGATGCCACCTGGTCCAGGCAGTGGGCCTATAAATGGCACAGAAAGCAGAATTAGTATTGCTACAATATCAGTGCCAATTATTCTTATAACTGAGTGTTTTCTGGTTGGGTTTTTCTTCATTATGATGTAAGTATACATGACCACTTTGTGATAAGTAACACCACTGCCAGAGTATAGATATATAAAAGAGATAGATAGGGGAGATTAAAAATGTCCAGAAGGCAATATAATAGAAATTATACTAGAACTCTTGAATCAGACAGAGAAAAACAGGGTGGTAAAATAGTAAAAGCTTTTAGACGGGTAGATCCAGAGCATGCCTCATATATTGGTGGCATGCTTTCTGAGTTAGTGCAAAGTGGCGATATCCCAGCGATGAATACAGCCCAGGGGATGCAAGTTTTTTCTCTTGATCCACGCAGATTTTCCAGAAAGTTTAATATAGGATTTTTAGCAGGAGTACAGGTTGGCAAATTTACGACGCAAATCGAAGCATCAGAAACTATAGACAATAATCAATGTCTAGATGTAAAGCTAGGACTGCCAAGCTTATTAACCACAAAGAGACAGGCCGTACTAGCACCGGTAATTTCTAATTTATTGATGAAGGAAATACTAGATATAAATAGAATGCTAGCCGATAATGGTGCTAAGGGGTTCAAGCCTAACGGAGAATTAAAAGGGCATAGAAGCATAATTCCAAAATTATTTTTAGGAAATTTTGCAGAACCACTGTCTAAGAAAGCTGAGCCAGACGTAATGGATGCTATTGCTGTTGGTATGGCTGTATTACCAATGTCAATTAACGATGAACTTTGCTTAGGAGAGTTAGAATTTAGAACCTATTCTGTCGGGTAGTCAGGAATTGACCGATGGAGCTGATTCTCTGTATAATAGAGTGTCATGTCAGAGTTTATAAAAGTCCAAGGTGCTAGAGAGCACAATCTAAAAAATGTCTCTATTAGTATCCCCAGAAATAAGCTAATTGTTATCACTGGCTTGAGTGGATCAGGCAAGTCTAGCTTAGCTTTTGACACCATTTATGCCGAAGGACAACGACGTTATGTAGAATCACTAAGTGCCTATGCTCGGCAGTTTTTAGGTCTAATGGAAAAACCAGATGTCGACTATATTGAAGGACTAAGTCCGGCAATCTCAATAGATCAAAAATCCACAAGTCGTAACCCACGCTCAACCGTAGCAACGGTTACAGAAATTTATGATTATCTAAGGTTGTTATTTGCTAGGATTGGAATTGCTCATGGTCCAGACGGTAAGCCAATCAAAACGATGACGATTCAAGATATTGCAAAAGGAGTAGAGACTTTGCCAAAAGGTCATAAGCTGATTGTCTTGGCGCCAGTAGTGATAGCTAAAAAAGGAGAACATGCACATATCCCAGAATTGTATACGCGACAGGGATATGCTAGGGCAAGAGTTGACGGTGTAGTTTATAGTTTAGAAGAATTTCCGCCACTGGATAAAAAATATAAACATAATATAGAAATAGTCGTTGATCGTGTAATTAATAGTGAGGAACAGCAAAGTCGTGTGTATCAAGCCGTAGAAAACGCTCTGCAGTTGGCTGATGGTCAGCTAAAAGTACTTGATGTTGACGAGAAAGGTGATAGAAAAAACCCAGACGGAAAAATGTATGGCTTTAGCCAAAAGTATTATAGTCCAAAATATCCAGATTTTTTAGCACCAGAAATGGAGCCAAGGACATTTAGTTTTAATAACCCACAAGGGGCTTGTCCTATTTGCACTGGACTGGGAAATCGGCTAGAAGTAGACAAAGAGCTTGTTATGCCAAATGGTAAACTTACAATTTCTGAGGGAGCTATAAGACCGTATAACAGGATGACCCCTGATGCTTGGAATATTAAAAAAATGTCAGCAGTGGCGGAAAGATATAATTTTTCTATACAAGTACCCACAAAAGAACTATCGGAAAGTCAATTAGATAAAATACTTTACGGAACAGGGAATGAGAAATACAAAATAGCTCTAGGAAGTGGTAGGAGTTTTGAGACTACCTACGAGGGAGTGATACCCAATTTAGAACGACGGCATAAAGAGACCGAAAGCGACTTTATGCGTCGTGAGATACAAAGATTTATGGTTGAAAAACCTTGTACGGCATGCATGGGTAAACGTCTAAAACCGGAAGTTTTAGCGGTAACTTTCAAGAATCTATCTATTATGGATATTAGTGAAAAATCTGTAGCCGATGCTGTGATATTTTTTAACAAAATAAAATTAACAGATAGAGAATTAAAAATAGCTAAGCAAATTACAAAAGAAATTAATAATCGACTTAAGTTCTTAGAAGAAGTTGGGCTTGGTTACATAACACTTGCCAGGAGTGCAAATACTCTATCAGGTGGTGAAGCACAGAGGATACGGTTAGCAACACAAATTGGCTCTGGTCTACAAGGCGTTTTATACGTACTTGATGAACCTTCTATAGGTTTGCATCAACGAGATAATAAACGATTAATAGATACGCTTAAAAGGTTACGTGGGCTAGGAAATACAGTTATTGTCGTTGAACACGATGAAGAAACAATCAGAACTGCGGATTTTTTAGTGGACATTGGCCCGAAGGCAGGAATACATGGAGGTGAGATTATTGCTTCTGGCTTACCAAGTGAAGTAGCCAAGGTTAAAAAAAGTATTACTGGGCAATACCTACGCGGAGAAATTAAAGTAAAAACACCCAAAACTCGCCGAAAAGGTAGTGGAAAATCACTAATAGTGCGAGGCGCACGGGAACATAATTTGAAAAATATTGACGTTCAGGTACCCCTGGGTAAATTAGTTGTAGTTAGCGGTGTTTCTGGCAGTGGTAAAAGTACCCTCGTCAACGATATTATTGCCAAGGAACTGCATGTTAGGTTAAACCGAGCCCATGAAGCTGTTGGGCGTCATGACGATATTGAGGGTATAGATAATTTGGATAAAGTTATTATTATTGACCAGTCGCCTATCGGTCGTACGCCTAGAAGTAACCCAGCCACTTATGTCGGACTGTTTACGCCAATACGAGAACTTTTTTCTGCCACACCAGAGGCAAAAATACGGGGGTATAAACCAGGTCGATTTAGCTTTAATGTTAAGGGTGGCCGATGTGAAAATTGTCGTGGCGACGGAATGATTAAAATTGAGATGCACTTTCTGCCTGATGTATATGTAAAATGTGAAGTCTGCAAAGGTAAGAGGTATAACAGCGAAGCCCTAGATATTCATTATAAGGGTAAAACTATTTCGGATATTCTAGACATGACATGTGAGCAGGCTTTTGATTTTTTTAAAAATATTCCATCAATCGCAAAACGTCTGGAAACTTTAGTACAGGTAGGACTTGGGTATATCCATCTTGGTCAATCTGCAACGACATTATCTGGTGGGGAGGCCCAACGTGTAAAATTAGCTACAGAGTTATCTAAAAGGTCGACTGGACGGACATTATATGTGCTAGATGAGCCAACAACTGGGCTTCATATGGACGATGTTAATAGGTTGCTTGGTATCCTGCACGCATTAGTAGACACTGGGAATAGCATGATTATTATTGAACATAATCTAGATGTTATAAAATCTGCAGATCACATTATTGACATGGGCCCAGAAGGCGGAGAAGGAGGGGGGCTTATAATAGCTGAGGGTACACCTGAAAAAGTTGCTAAAAATAAGCTCTCATTTACCGGACAATACTTAAAGCGTATATTATAGTGAATTAGGAGTTACTCTTGTCGGTTTTTCAGTCTTAGATGGTTTAGACTTTCTCTAAATTTAAGTGCTATCTTTCTGCGAGTTCCTCTATCTCTCAGGATGTGAAAAACAGCGGGCGTAAAAGTAAAGAATGTAGCTAGCAAGACTGCTGGTAGTAGGTAACTATCAATATTTGGTATCTTTGAACCAACAAAAAAACCAAGTAGTATTACGCCGATTCCCCAGGATACAGCACCAATAACATTAAAAATCATAAATTTTTTACGTTCCATTTTAGCTACGCCAGCAATTACGGGTGCAAAAGTTCTGATAATGGGTACAAAACGGGCTAGAGTTATTGTTTTACCTCCATGTACTTCATAGAATTCTTCAGCACGTTCTACGTATTCTTGACGGAATAAAATGCCGTCTTTTTTCTTAAATATACGATTACCGGTTTTTCTACCAAGACTATAACCTAAGTTGTCACCAGCTACTGCTGTAATGATAACGACAACAAGTAACCAAAGTAACGAAATCTTTCCCTGGGCAGCAAAAACTCCAGCTGTCAGCAAGAGAGTGTCTCCAGGCAAGAAAAAACCTATTAATAACCCAGATTCGGCGAAAATGAAGGCACCCACAATTAGTAGCCCGCCACTTTGGATGATGGTAACTGGATCAAGAAAACTCATGAACTTAATTGTAACACGTCGAAAATTATAAAATTTATGATCTTATCTGTTATACTATCTGAGTAAAAGAGGAAGTTATGAGTTCAGACAAGATAGTTTTAAGTGCCGAAAAACGCGAGATAACAGGTAAGAAAGTCCGTTCGATGCGTCACAACGGTAAAATTCCAGCAACTGTATACCAGAAGGGTAAAGAGTCTTTCAATATAGCCGTCGATTATATTCCTTTTACTAAAGTCTGGGCGGTGGCTGGGTCAGCACAACCTGTTGAGTTGACTGTAGGTGAAGAGACTCACCTAACCATGATTAAAGATGTGCACCTAGATCCCGCTAAGAATACCGTAATGCACGTAGCTTTTCATGCCGTTAGAAGAGACAGAAAAGTCGAAGCAGAAGTTCCAATACATATTGAGGGTGATGTTCCCGCAGAACAGGCTGGTAATTTTATTGTTCGCCCTAATGATCATGTTCTGGTTAAGGCGCTTCCATCAGATTTACCAGAAAAGTTGGTCGTTAGTGCATTATCACTTGAGAAGCCTGGAGATAAATTAACAGTAGCAGATATTCAGTCAGTAGCAGGTGATTTTGAAATACTATCCGAACCAGAAACAATATTAGCCTCTGTTGAAGAGCCAAGAGCTGTTGAGGAGCCAGAAGAGCCAGAAGAAGAGGTGGATTCTGCAGATGTACCTAGCGATAATGGTGGTGAAGACGAAGACAGCAAAGAGGGTGACGATAAAAAACCTGAAGAAAAGCCTGAAGCAAACAAGAAATAATTCTTGACGTAAAATCGAATATATCCGTTAAAGTAATTATTTTCTTATTCCTGTATAAAACCACCGGATTGATGGCTCCACAGCTTAGCATATAATCCGTTCTTGATATCTTTTAGTTGATTATGGGTGCCTTCTTCGACAATTTTACCCTCATCCATAACGAGTATTCTATCCATTTTTTGGATGGTACTTAAGCGGTGAGCAATCACTATTGCAGTGCGGTCTTTCATCAGTTCCCAGAGGGCTGACTGGATAAGTTGCTCGCTTTCAGAATCCAGAGCCGAAGTAGCTTCGTCTAATAAGATTATTGGTGAATTTTTTAACATGGCACGAGCAATGGCAACGCGTTGTTTCTGCCCACCAGAGAGTTTTACACCGCGCTCCCCAACTAAAGTATCGTATTGATTTGCTAATTTTACTATAAACTCATGGGCATGGGCCTTTTTAGCTACTTCAATTATTTGCGACTTTGTCGCATTTTTCATTCCATAACCAATATTCTCAGATAGGGTTCTGTGGAAAAGTAGAGGCTCTTGCGGAACATAACTTACTGCTTTTCTAATATCGGATTGGCTAGATTTAGCAATGTCTT
>QIKK01000012.1 GCA_003231925.1 Candidatus Saccharimonadota bacterium | reverse complement strand
CCTGCTGTTAGTCCTGCTACTCCGGTAAAAGCTGCTACACCTTTAATAACATTTCCTCTGTTCACTTTAGATATCCTCCCTAAAGCTATTTAATAATTTTAGAAACTGTTTCTCCACTCACCATTAAATTATTGATAAAATAGCGAACGTTTCGAATACATACTAACACAAGCTGTATTTTATGTCAAGTGTAGTACAGTATTAATATTCTTGTGCTTATAATACTCACATATTTTATGCATAAATTTGAATGAAAAAAGTGTTTATCTATTTGTTCTTTATTTTTTCATCTTCAATTACAACTAGCTTTTCTTTCGGAAAACTAAACCCAAAAGTAGATCCCTTGCCCTCTATTGACTTGAAGATAATTGCTCCTCCTTGAGCAATAATTACTTTTTTAGCCATAAACAACCCTAATCCAGTACCGTCAGGACGGGCTTTACGGGCATTGTCGGCTCTATAGAATTTAGCGAACAGTTTATGTTGTTCATCTTTAGGCACCCCTATACCGGTATCTGTTACTGTAAATTCTACCGTTTTTACAGTTTCTCGTAAGTCTATGGTAATTTTCCCACCTGGTGGAGTGTAATATATTGCATTATCTATATAGTTCATAACAAGTTGTCTCATCTTTAAATCATCTAGATTTAATTTACTAAACTTTTCTGGTTTTACATAAGCGATAGTTAACTCTTTAGCTTTAGCTCCGCCATGAAGTTGGTTAACTTCATCTTCTATAAGATCTGGCAGATACACGGGTGCAGACTCTATAAAAAATTTGCCTGTCTGTAGTCTTGATACATTTAATAAATCAGATATTAAATAGGCCATCCGCTGAGAGCTGAACAAAGCCTGACTAAGCATCTTTTCTTGGGCTTCACTAACTTTACCGACATCGCCCTCCAGTACCATACTGATGTAGCCTTTGATACTAGTTAAAGGTGTCCGCAACTGATGAGATGCCATACTGATAAATTCGTCCTTAGCCTCATCAAGAGCCTTTAATTTATCGTTGCTTTGTTTTAGTTCCTTAGTGGCTTCATCAATTTTTTTCTGTAGGGTAACATTAAACTGTTCTATTTCCTCAAATCTTAGGGTGTTCTCTATGGCTATAACTAACTCATTGGCAATAATTTCTAGAATCTTAATATCTTGCTTAGAGTATAGAGATCCGCTCTTTTTAGCACCCACTAAAACATAGCCGATACCCTTAAGCTGGTAATCAGTGTTAGTAACAAGCCGAGCTAAAACTGCTATATCATTTTGCTTTAAAATATTGGCTAATTTTTTATCATTATCATCTGTACTCTCCCCTTCTGAAGAAAAGACCTTATCTTTCAACTTTGCTGCGTATTCTTGAAGATCATCCATCCCGTCTACTTCTGGATACTTACGATGAGCACCAATTACTCTATCTGGAAAATAGGAGGTTTTTCTAATATAAAAGGTAGTGAAAGAGGCTTTAAGGTTTTCTTGAATAATTAGTGAGCTTTTGGTCAAAAGCTCCTCAAGATCTACATTATTAACAAGTGCCTTATTAAGTTCTCCAATAAGATCCTGGGGGTCGTACTTTTCTTTAAAAAATACTCTGTTTGTAGTTCTATCAAAATATCGCTTTAAGTAAGGGTACGTGATAACCAGTACTATTGTTATAACAATATTTATAATAAGCTGTCGGCTACTGAATAGCAGATCTGGTATTACAACTACCCTTACAGCATTTAGAAACAATATGTATATCAACGCCACAGATACAGTTATGAGTAAATAAACCGTTGCTCTCGCAACAGTAGCCCTGATATCAAATAGTCGATGCTTGATAGTCGCGTATGCCATAGTGCCTGTGAATATTAAAGTAAAAGATGGACCAAAAGAGATAAGTTTGGTAACTTTGAAGATAACTACCAGAAATAAATTAGTTAACAGGATAAGACCAAAGGCAACTACTATACTAAATAGTACTATGCGTAATTGAGCTCTGTTTTTTCCTCTAGATTTTATAAATTTAACATATAAATTCTTAATACCTGCTATGAATAGCGTAACGACAAGTAGGGCGAAAAAAACTATCGCGAAATTTGGCCTAGGACTACCGTCAATACCCGTCAGGAAAACATACGGTGTAATGGTGAGCAACATCACTATACCAGTAGCTAACATTAATATAGTACGGTTCCTCTTGTTGCCTGTCATAGTATGCGAAGGAAAGACAGTGAGCGTTAGGTAAACTGCTAAACTTAAAAAGGTAGCAGAGAACAATACCAAACGAACCCAGACTACTTGTGAAAAATAAATAGGATGTACCGAAAAATAACTGACAATAGACCATATTACAAAACTACTGGTTAGTGTAAAAAATAGTTTATTGGTAGCACTTCTTGGATTATTTATATACACAAATAATCCAAGAAGCGTATTAAGTACGCTAGAAATGCCGAGTAGTACGAGTTCAACCATTCAGTGCGGTACCCTTAATTAGTAATCCTAATGCTTATTGTACAACGTCAAAGCTTTTCTACCCACTTTTGTTTTGTACCTGGTGCAAAGTATTTTTTATGGCCGTTAGACCACAGTACAATCTGTATTAGACTGCTACTCGATTCACTCTTTGATATTTCTGAAAATTCTGAACTCTTGGTTGCTAGGCTTTTTTTAATTACTTTTTTGGCGAGCCTTATAAGACTATCCTTAGCAATAACTCCTTCGTGTAGTTCTACATTTATTTTAAGAAATTGGTTATAGAGAATATCGTTTTTGGTCGACATTGTAAATCTTCCAGTAAAATACTGAATTACTTCCTTATTCAGTAAACCTTCTTTTACGAATTCCGGGTATATAACTATGCCGTGCAACGTTGCCGCAAAATCGGTACGTTCATAAACATAAACAAATGGGTAGTTCTGCACGGTGTTATTAATATCAGCTTTTTTTATTTCCTCGGCAATATCTATACTTAGATGTTTCAACCGTTTTACCATATCATTATAAGTAATTACACCTCCACGATCCCCGATAGCGTACCTAATTAATGGAAGGGCGGCATCGCCAGTCAGAACAATCTCACCATTAACTTCTTCGAATTCAATAACTTTTGAATCAAATTGTGCTAATGTAGGTGTTTTTTCAATTTGCCCAAATACTTCCATCGAAACCGCAGAATCCTCAATAATAAGACGACGAATTAAAATACTGAGTGGCGTTTCATAAGCCATAGCGCCAATATCTGCAGATCCATAAATATTCATAGTGTCAAGAATGGGGTTTTTTATACCAGATTTCTCACACACATAAGTTCTAAATGTCTCCGTAAAAGCTTCTGCAGCAAACAAAAAACGACAATGGATTTTACTTAGATCTATCTCTAATGATACAGCTTCATCAACAATTTCCTTTATAAAAGGCGGGTAGCCTACTATAATTGTTTGTTCAAAATTTGGAGAGAGGTCTTTAAGCGCTTTTACTAGTTCTTTTTTGTTATAGCCAACAGGTAATATAGAAATTTTTGAATTCGTACGAAAGGCAGCAATCTCGAAAGCTCTCAGTGTAATTATCCCACCGATCCAAACCCCCATCCCAAATCCTATTAATACTAGAGTTGATCCTTTCTTATAAGAAGAGTTGTTCAAATAATTTTCAATTATATGCGAATACTGTACGCTGGATGTTTCACTCCTTGGAAAGTAATATGGTTTACCTGTTGACCCAGAGGTAGCACAAAATAATAACAAACTATCCAGATCTTTTTTCCAAACTAAATTTTCTAAATTGTTGTTTACCAGATAGTTTTTCTTACAAGTTAGCGGTATTTTACTAAAATCTTCTTTTGTTTGGATTTTGGCGGGGTTGATGCCTTGCTTCTTCAGAAATTCTCTATAAGCAGGGATCTCCTTGGCGACCTTGTGAAACAAATCTAGCGATTTTCCGTTAATCATTTCCCGCTCTTTATCCGCTCAATAGCAATTTTATCAGCAATTCTATAAGTAGGTATTTTTTCTTTCATTGAGCGACTTAGTACCCCTCTTAGTGTTTCTTTTATGGCATTTGTACGCTTAATTACTCGATCTTTTTGAAAACCACCCTTTTCAAGCTCATCTGCAACGTAAATCAGTCCTCCCGCATTAACTATATAGTCTGGAGCATAAATAATACCCTTGTCGAATATTTTATCCCCTGCACTTATATCGGGTAGCTGGTTATTTGCACCTCCTACAATTGAACGGCAACAAAGTTCTGCAATAACATTATCTGTGAATTCGTTGCCAAGAGCACAGGGTGCGTAAATATCGACTGCTTGTTTATAGATCTTGCTTACTGATACTACTTTGATATTCTTTAATTTAGACTTCAGTTCAAGACAGCGTGATCTGTCTATATCAGCCACTATAACGTCTGCTCCAGCCTCACTTGCAAGACGTGCGAGTTCTCCTCCTAGTTTTCCTACCCCCTTTATAGCAATAGTTCGTCCCTTAAAGTCATCTTTCCCATATAATATCTTTAGCACTGTAGACATTGAGACAAAAACCCCTAGTGCAGCAACGCCAGAAGTGCTTAAGTTGCCACGTTCGGCTTTTGTTACACCCAGCATATGGCGTGTATTTTTGGCCATTTCGACAACATCTTCATCGAAGATTCCAACATCGGTACCAGTTTTAAATAGTCCATTCATTCTTTCCACCATACGAGCATAAGACTTTAATACCCGCTTTCTATTAGCACCAGCATTACTAGCGATAATGACACCTTTACCGCCTCCGTAAGGTAAGCCGGCAAGAGCACACTTATAACTCATAGCCCGAGACAAGTTCAATACATCGCGCAAGGCACTATCTTCTGATTTATAAGCTTGCATACGAGTACCGCCCAAAGCAGGTCCAAGCACAGTACTGTGTATTGATATATATCCTTTAAAGCCAGTTTCTTCGTCACTTAACGTTAAGACCATCTCATGACCGTCAAACTCTTTAAGATCTCGTATCATTATTGTCTTTCTATTTTTACTTATCACTTTTTGTTTTTTTGTATTCATTTTCTTTTATAATCTAGCTTATTTTCTGTTATATTGCATTTATAGTAATTTTTCATAATTGTAAATTATGTTAACAGAACTAGTTTACAATAATTATAGATTATTTACTATCTAATCAGAATCTAAAATGAATATACTTAATAAAAACGTTATGCGCAGAATTCTAGAGATTGCTAGATATGCACCTTCTGTCCATAATACCCAGCCATGGAAGGTCAGCTTTAATAAAAATGTAGTTACAGTTAGGCTTGATACAGCACATTCTTTAACAGATGGAGACCCGACTGGACGCCAAACATATATTAGTATGGGTATATTTGCGGAAGCCATAAAAATTGGTGCAGAGCATAATAGTATTGAAGTCACAAATATTAAATTAGCCGAAAATGGGTTTACTCTAACTGTTGCTAAAGCTAAAAAAACAACTAAGCAAAACAAAATACTAACAAAAAATTTGAAGAATCGTTGTAGTGATAGAAGTATCTACAGAAAAATCACAATATCACCAGACATAATAGAAAATATACATAAATGCGTACATCCTAAGACCACAACTATCAGTATCGTAACCGAGAAAAATATAATCGATAAAATTGCGGACTACACGTCTAAAGGCATTACGCTGGCAATGAGTAGTCCAAGTTTTAGAAAAGAACTTAGCAGGTATTTGACACAACCTTGGTCCAAATCTAATAGAGGCATATCTGTAAAAAGCCTATATATACCATATTTGCTCAGTATCCTGCAACCTACTATGGTTAGGTTAGGGATGCATACCAAAGCAGAGGCTGTGCTAGAGAAGAAACGGTGGAAGTCAGCTAGTGGGATTGTACTTATATCTAGCTCTGGCGATATGCCTGCCCATTGGTTTGATGCTGGGATGTGCTACTTAAAAGTAAGTTTAGCTATCGAAAATTCCGGAATCTCTCAAGCTACTTCTGCTGCGATAATTGAAGCTTCAACTTTTCATGAAGATGTAGAACAATTAATAGCTACAGATAAACGCTTATTGGCCGTTATTAGGATAGGGAAAGGAAGCAAAAAAAGGCATTATTCTCCTCGTCTAAGTGCAGACGAGCTCCTTACATCGAATCGATAGATGAGAGTATAACTTTAGTATGTTTTTTATGTTTTCTTTTGTAGTTTCTGGTTTTATGGTCAGCAAGAATTCTATCTTCTAGAGATATAACATACCTGCCAGATTTTATTAAATTACCTAGTGCGATGTTTTTAACTGCAAAAGCCAAAACACCGCCAGTAATCATAACTGTTGAGCCTAGTTGTGGATGCGTTACAATTGTGGACCCTATTTTTAGTAATGACTTTTGCATTTTTAGAGGCATATTTTTAGGGTCAATAATTCTAACAGCGTGTTTAGTCCACTCTCTATAATTTTCAAGCTTACTATCTAATAATTTTTCAATCCCTGGGACAATTCCATGGAACAACTCCCGTTCAGGTTCTAAATCATATCTTTCAACATCCAACATTACGGTATCGCCAAGTTCTGTGGCCATTAACACTGGGATTTTTTGCTTTTTTGCTTCATGGCGTATACGAACTTTCATATCAATACTATCAATCTCATCAATTACAAGATCTACAGACCAGGGTTTATTGAAAATTTCATTGATGTTGTCCACTTTTGCTTTATCAAAATATGAAATTTCAGAATAAGGATTCATCTCGTACAGTTGGCGCCCTATGATATCTGCCTTGCCCTTGCCCACGGAGGCTATTCCTGTCATTATTCTATTCAGGTTTGACCCGCTTATAACTGCACCATCAATGAGTTTTGATCTTCTAGAAATCCCGGTTATGCCTAAGGCCAGAGCACCAGCGCTTCCTACGCTCATGCCAAAAGAAGCTACACTAAAATCCAATAATTTTTTCTGTTCACTTACTGTTATTAAGTCTTTATTCCTGACCGTTCTAAGTTCTTCAAACTCTTTTTGTGCCAAGACATGGACTATTGAGTTATTCCAAGGATAATACACCCACGACCCTAAACGCCACGGCTCGACTCCATTGTAGTGTGCTTCGAGATGTTTTTTTATGGATTCTGTTTGTACTTGGTATTTAGCACGATATAAATGAGCATACCTACTAAGCAATAGTTCTGCATATTGCTCGTCATAATTATCAATTATCTCTAAATTTGTACCTTTTTTAATAATTTTTTCTAACTGGTCAGCTGATTTTGGCTTATCCATCCTTATAACTATAGGATGATTACTGTACCTTTCTGATACTGTTCTGTCGAAGGATCTTTTTAAGAAATCTGGATAAGTCCGACTTCTGTCAATTTTTACTAACTTCTTATGTCCCATATAAATTCATCCTGTATTTGGTGTCAATACCATACTACTACATGAACTACTGTATAAAAATCTAAACCGTAATCTACCAACGGAAGTTAGCATTGACACTATGAATATGATTAAATAGAAAGTAGATTATGATTAAAATTGCAATTATAGAAGACGATACAGCTATCAGCCAGATGTATCGTATTAAATTTGAAGCTGAAGGCTATGAAGTAGAAACAGCCGAGAACGGTAGAATAGGACTACAGCTAGTCCAAGACATGAATCCTGACATCATATTGCTTGATTTGATGATGCCCGAAATGGGGGGTGAAGAAATGCTATCTAAACTACGGCTAGAGAATTGGGGTAAAGACGTAAAGGTAATTATTCTGACTAATGTAGGGGAAAGTGAAGCTCCTGCAAGCATTAAGACTTTAAACGTAGAGGCCTTTATATTAAAAGCTAGCATGACCCCAAGACAAGTAGCTGAACTTGTTAAGCAACATCTTTAGAAAGACCATCATTCATCATAAAACCCTTTTAAGGGGTATAATCAACATAGTATGAAAATAGGATTAGTCGGTTGGGGCATAGAAACTCAGAGTGCCTATCAATATTTTGGAAATAACCATGATTATTTAATAGTAAACGAGGAGCCCCGTGATGATTTTCCGTCAGGCAATAATATTACTGTTAAAAATTTATCAGAAAGACGTAAGGCTGGTTTAACAGGTAACGTAACTGATTTATCCTATTTAAAAGGTCTAGAAAATTGTGATTTAGTAGTAATTACACCCGTAGCCAGGAAAAATCTTGAAAAAGTATATCCCCCAAACAGCTCATTTTGGCAGAAAGCAACAACCTCACTAGATATTTTTTTTGAAAAATCACCTACAAAAAATATTATTGGAGTCACTGGTACTAAAGGTAAAGGAACCACGGCCACTCTTATTTATAAAATCCTGCAAACAAGTGGTGTAAATTGTTATCTTGCCGGCAATATTGGTAAAACCACTCTTAATCTTCTAGCTATACTAAAAAAAGACGACTATGTAGTACTAGAATTATCAAATTTTCAACTCTACAAATTTACTCATTCACCACATATAGCTGTGCAGTTAATGACTGTCCCTGAACATATTACTGAATGGCATAAAAGTGTTGATGACTACACTAAAGCCAAAAGAAATATATTTTTACATCAGACAGCAGAAGATATTGCTGTTTTTTTGCCTACCGACAAAGCCTCTACAGAAAATGCAAAAAACAGCAAAGGTACCCTCATCCCCTACACCAAAGAGCCCGGCGCCTATCTTTTGGACTCTACGTTAATGATTGAAAATAACAAAATATGTAATATTGATGACATTGCTCTAATTGGTCAGCATAACTTAGAGAATATCTGTGCCGCCGTTACGGTAACCTGGCAAATCACAAAAGATATACCTGCTATCCAATCTGTTTTAAGAAACTTTACAGGTTTAGACCATCGTCTACAGCTTGTAAGAACATTTAGAGGAGTTGAGTATTATAACGACTCTTTTGGTACTACACCAGATACCGCGATAGTGGCAATGGACGCCATAGACGGGAATAAGATTATGATTATCGGAGGACACGATAAGGGTAGTAACTACGGCGATATGATCAACAGGTTGCAACAAGATGATGTTAAACATGTTATTGGTGTTGGGGCTACTGGTAATTATATTGTAAGTCAACTAGCTCATAAGGGGGTTAATAATCATCACTTAACTAGTAAAGAGACTTATAATGATTGGACGATGCAGGAGATTATTGATATAGCAACAGCTAATTCTAAAGAGGGCGACAAGATATTGTTGTCGACAGGGTCAGCCAGTTTTGGAATTTTTAAAAATTATAAAGAACGCGGTAAGCAGTTTACAAAGACAGTCCAAAATCTTCAATAATATTTTGTAATCTATCTAAAACTGGTTCTGTTGGCTGAATTATCTGTATATCTTTACCTGCTAAGTGTTGCAATTCCTCCTGAATCCAATGGTAATGCGTACAGCCAAGAACAATAACATCTACATTTGCCTGTTTAACTTCATTGATAATTTTCTTTATAGAC
>QIKK01000050.1 GCA_003231925.1 Candidatus Saccharimonadota bacterium | reverse complement strand
TTGGTACAGATTGCGGCGGCTGTAAAAAACATAGCCTCTATTGGATCCTCGGCTGGTGCATAAATAACGTCTTTCTTAATCTTGGTAGGTACTCCAGTTATAGAGAGCGTCATTGTTCCAAAGCCTTCAATTTTTATGCCCAGAGCTTGCAAATAACCACAAACGTCCTGAACCATATAATTAGCAGATGCAAAATGAATAGTGGTTTTACCTTTAGTTCTGGCGGTTGCTATAACGGTGTTTTCAGTAACAGTATCTCCAGATTCGTACAAAATAACGGAGTCAGGGTTTTTGGGATGGCTTTTAATTCTATAAAATAAGTTTTCGGCCTGTATTGATACCCCAAATTCTTCTAAAGCATAAAGATGTGGTCTTACTGTTCGTTGACCTAATTTACAACCTCCAGCGTAAGGAATTTTAAACTCAGAAAACTCATGCATTAAGGCACCAATTAACATTATGACTGACCTAGTCTTGCGGGCTGATGTAATATTGAGATTATCTAAATTGAGTGTAGAAGGCCGACGGATTTCTAGGTTATTTTCGGGTAGCCACTTAGTTTTGACACCAATACTTTCTAAAACTTCAATAATACGAAAAACTTCTTCTATCCGCGGAAAAGACTTAAAAGTAGTTGTACCAAAATTTAGCAAACTAGCACAGAGTAATCCAACAGCGGCGTTTTTGCTAGTTTTAAGTTTGATAGTTCCAGAGAGTTCGTGACCACCATCAATACTAAGATTTACCCCCTGATTTCCAATACTAATTAGGGGTTTTTGTAGCACGTCAGATATTCTACCCAGCATTTCTAGGCTGAGATTTTGTCCACCTTTTTCTATCCGGTTGATTGCTGATTGTGAGGTACCGAGTTTTTGTGCAAATTCAGACTGGGTTAGACCTCGTAGTTGGCGAATTTCTGTTATTAAAGCACCTAAATGCTGGTTTATAGCTGGCATGTGACAGTAATTATATCATGGTTGATATAACTATTAGACTATTTTTTAATCACTTATCTTTGGAGTACAATTTAATATTATGATATGAGACGAAACATATTACTTAGATATAATAAAGTTAGGGTAACTTCAAGGAGTAGATATGTTTATTGATAAAGAAATTCAAGGATTAATTAAAGCTGAAGTTAGAAGACAGTCTGAGGGTCTAGAGATGATTCCTAGTGAGAATCATACTTCAGGGCAGGTTTTAGCAGCTATGGGGACTCGGTTAAGTGATAAATACTCCGAAGGCTACCCCGGAATGCGTTATTACGGAGGCTGTGAATATGTTGATCAAGTAGAAAATATTGCTCGTGATAGAGCAAAAAAACTGTTTGGAGTAACTCATGCTAACGTTCAACCTCATTCTGGTTCTCCAGCTAATCAAGCCATTTACTTTGCTTTAGTTGACCCAGGGGACACTATTATGGGAATGTCGTTGTTTTTTGGTGGTCACATGTCACATGGTTTAAAGGTTAATTTCTCTGGAACTTATTATAACTCTGTTCAATATACTACTGATCAAGATGGTTTTATGGACTATAACGCCATTGCAGACTTAGCTCACACAGAAAAGCCAAAATTAATAATGGCTGGCACTACTGCCTATCCAAGAATTATAGACTGGGAAAAACTTCGAGAAATAGCTGATAGCGTAGGAGCATGGCTGGCAGCAGATATTTCACACATTAGTGGACTCATAGTTGCAGGTGCTCATCCTAGCCCTGCAGGCATTGCTGACGTTATGATGACCACAACACATAAAACACTGCGTGGTCCTAGGGGTGCAATGTTGTTGTGCAATGGTAATCCGTCTAACCCCCTAAAAAGACCAGCTAGAGTAAAAGAGGAATTACCTTCCTTAATCGATAGAGCAGTTATCCCTGGGCTACAGGGTGGTCCACACAATCACCAGACTGCAGCTATCGCTGTGGCTTTAGGAGAAGCTTTAACTCCAGAGTTTAAAGTTTACGGTAGACAAATAGCTAAAAATGCCAAAGTCTTATCCAAAGAGCTTATTAAACTAGGCTTTTCACTGGTTACTGGTGGAACAGATAATCATTTAATGGTTGTGGATGTCAGTAAAAAAGATATTAGCGGTAAAGAAGCCGAGACTGCTCTAGGCTTGGCGGGCATAACTGTAAATAAAAATACCGTTCCGTTTGATAAGAGATCTCCCTATGATCCTAGTGGTATTAGATTAGGTACTCCAGCATTAACAACGCGGGGGATGGATGAGCAAGATATGAAACAGATTGCAGTCTGGATTGATGAGGCCCTTAAAAACCGTAAAAACCCACAATATCTCAAGGATTTACACAGCGTGATAACTAAGTTTGCAAAAGATTTTCCATTACCTAAATAATCCAGAAGTATAAATTATTTTAATTGTAGGTTTAAATCAATTTTTTTACCCAAAACGGTTCTCTCTCCAATAACATAGACGTTAAATACGGCTTTGTCTCGAGCCATAACTTCTCTTAACTCTTGAGGAACTCGCAAAGTAGCCGCGATAGCTCCATCACTCTCGACACCATAGCTTTCTATGCCAAAATTATTGCACAAATAAATAGCTCTGGGTAGATGTGTTGATTCAGAAATTAAAATGGCTTTCTTAATGTTAAAGATTTTATTGGCTCTTTCACAGGTTTCATAAGTGCTCCTACCAGCAAAATCTTGTTGCAGGGAATTTTTGTCTACTCCTTGGGCCACTAAGTAGTTGTACATTACGGTAGGCTCATTATAATTTAAAAATCTATTATCGCCAGATAATACTAATGTTTTGACAAAACCTCTATCAAGTAGTTTTTTTGCTGTGTCCAAGCGTTCTTTTGTCAGTGGTAGGGGATGAGTTCCTCCAACTCCACCCCCACCGAAAACGATACCAACATCTATGTTTTTAGATATTTTTTCTAGTTTAGGGCTGTCAATTTTATATACTAATTTAGATTTGGCCTGTATTTTAAAGTAAGAGAAGACCGTAAAAGCAATAAGTAGAATTATTCCTAGAAAAATTAAGCGTTTAACAGTTTTTATAAAACTAAATATCTTTTTTAACATCAGACATCCTATACTACCATTTCTGGTTCTTGCTCTAATCTAATATTATATTTTTCTTTGACCTTTCGTACTATTTTGTCTTTAAATTTTAATAAGTCTGCTGTTGAATTGGCATGTTCGTTGACTAGTACCAAGGACTGGTGCTTCCAAGTTGCCATACCAGTTGTATCGTCGTGGAAGTCCTTAAAACCGGCATTTTCTATCAACCATCCTGCGGAGATCTTTTTTTGACCATTGGTGTCCCATCCTTTAATGTCCGGATAGGTTTTTACTAGTTTATTAAACTCCGTTTTGCTGATAATTGGATTAGTAAAAAATGATCCACTGTTTGGAACAGTTTCGACATCTGGAAGCTTAGTTTTTCTAATTTTCATAACAGATTTACGTATATCTGATATCTTGGGCTTAGTTATTTTCTTATTATCTAAATCAGCTCGGAGACTTTCATAGAAAGGTGGTTTAGGACTCTTATCGCTTAACTTTAGGGTAATTTCTAAAATTATAAATTTTCCACTATCAACAGTTTTAAATCGGCTTGTTCGATATCCAAATCTACATTGGCGGTTGCTTATTGTAACTATTTTATTCTTTTGAACGTCTAGGGCTTTTAGATAAATCAGAACTTCACTAATCTCTCTGCCGTAGGCGCCAATGTTTTGGACCGGAGTAGCACCAGCTGTACCGGGGATATAGCTTAGATTTTCAATACCAGATAGCTCTCTATCAACAGACCAGGACACCACTTCATCCCATAACTCCCCAGCGCCAGCCGTTAAATAGTTGTTTTTTATGCTGAACCCTTTAATCTCGTTAATAATAACCAACCCTGAGTATCCTTTATCACTCCAGATTATATTGCTACCAGAGCCTATGACTCTAACAGGCAATTTTTTAGTTTTTGAGAAGTCTAAAGCCTCTTCTAACTCTGTGGTATTGGATATACTACATAAATATTTCGCCCTACCTCCAAGACGCATGGTTGAATAATCAACGAGGGATGTATTTTCTAAAAAAATCATTCTAATTATAGTATACCTTGATTTCCTGCTTGTTATGAGCAGATATGATGAGTTAAAATATTATTACATGAAAAGTGATAGAAAAACACCCTATAGATCATTCGGCGAAGTATTAAAAAGACTCCGTACAACTGCAAGTAAAAGCTCGGCAGAGGTATCTGGTGCAGTTGAAATAGATGAACACAAACTACATGAATATGAAACTGGATCTAAACGTCCCAGTGAAGATATTTTGTTACTGATTATTCAACATTTTGGACTTAGAGATGATAAAGCAGCTGAGTTGTGGAGTCTAGCTGGCTATTCTGATCAACTCGTAAATGATAAATCTTTTATCAACAGTGAATCAGGAAATGTTAGAGAAGTAATGGCAGGTATTACAGAACAGGATCTAAAAATAGTTTACACCGATATGGTACAAGTTATGGTTAACCAATACGGTGTGATTATGAATTTTGTACAAGGGTCTGGTATAGGTAATCGGCCCTTAGTTATTTCACGTATTGGAATGAGTAAAGAGCACGCTAAGAGTGTTCTGGAAGTTCTTAAAAAAACATTAGAAGAATCAGATAATCCAGAAGAGCCCAAACGACTCAAAACACCCGGCAGTAATAAATAATCTTCTGCTTTTTAAAGCTATAGTAATTTTTGTTAGGGGCATGTATGGGTAAGATAATCAGTATCAAGAATGTCGAAGAGGTACTGATGTCTTATGTCCCAAAAGTTTCAAAATATAGCGGTGATGGAATGAGTCTGGAGAGGCTGTGGCCATTACTGGAGGCTACAGGTAACCCCCACAAAAAGTTAAAAGTCATTCATGTTGCCGGAACAAGTGGTAAAACATCAACGGCTTACTATCTATCAGCTTTACTTGGTTCAACAAGATCTAAAGTTGGTTTGACGGTATCACCTCATGTCGATAGCATTAAAGAACGGCTTCAAATAAATAATAAGTTCTTATCCAACAAGCAATTTTGCGGTGATTTCACAGTATTCATGAATTTAATTAATAAGGTAGACACTAATCCTAGTTATTTTGAACTTTTAATAGTCTTTGCGTATTGGGAATTTGTACGTCAAAATGTAGATTACGCCGTTATAGAAACTGGTCTAGGTGGTCTGTTAGATGGTACTAACGTTGCTACTAGAAAAGACAAAGTCTGCGTTATAACTGATATAGGGTTAGATCATACAAAAATTCTTGGTAGGTCAATCTCTGATATCACAATTCAAAAAGCCGGTATTATTCAAACTGGTAATGTTGTTTTTATGTACAGACAATCTAAACAAGTTATGAATCAGGTAAAAAACAGAGTGTTGCAAAAAAAAGCGGTACTTAACACCTTAAATCAGAATATGCCTGTCGCTAGTTATTCTCCAGAATATAAAAATCTTCCGGCCTTTCAAAAAAGAAACTGGCTACTAGCTAAAAATGTTTTTGAATACCTTGCAGAGCGCGACGGGCTCAGTCAGACTAGCTCAGCAGAATCTTTAAACATTGTAATTCCAGGACGCATGGAGGTTATTAATTTACTAAATAATGGACAGCTAATTATGGATGGTGCCCATAATAGTCAAAAAATAAAGGCTTTTGTAGAAAGTTTTAAAAAATTATATCCACATAAAAAAGCCGTAGTGGTGGTTGCCCTTAAAGAGGGTAAGGAATTTACAGAGGTTTTGAGTGAATTGTCTGAT
Organism: Candidatus Saccharimonadota bacterium; assembly: GCA_003231925.1. GTDB lineage: Bacteria > Patescibacteriota > Saccharimonadia > Saccharimonadales > SZUA-47 > SZUA-47. Next base: position 3,729 of record QIKK01000050.1, on the reverse strand, counting down.
ATAACAGAAGGTTTTATATTTACTACTTTTAACACGTCGCAAGATTTACCAGCGGTATCTCAAGATGTAAATATTTTAAATAGTTTTGCTGTAAAACTTGGTATAGATTCTGTTGTTGAGCCAGACAACAGGCTGGCACTTAGCAAACTTTTGAAAAATCAGGCAGATATAAAGTTAATAATCGGTTCATTTTATTTGTTGGGTCAAATCAGAAAACTTGTATTCTAAACTAGGGGTATGTACAATTACAAACATAACAAATAAGGAGACAGTATGAAGAAAAGAGGAATAGTAGCAGTAATATTACTACCATTTGTAACTTTTGGAATTTATGGGTGGTACTGGTTTGTGAAGACTAAAGGAGAATTAAACGATAAAGGTGCCAATATTTTGACAGCCTGGGTGTGGTTAATCCCGTTCGGTAGCATCTACTGGCTGTGGAAGTATTATGAAGGAGCTGAAAAAGTTACTAACGGTAAGGTTAATGGAATTTTAAATTTTGTACTAAGTGTTTTTGTAACAGGTTTGATATCTATGGCTATCTGTCAAGATGCCTATAACAATATGGGAATGCAACAACTAACTGAGGACCAGCCATCCACGACACCACCAGCTCCAGCACCAGCCTCTCAAACAGTTTCAAACCCTCCAGCTCCTGACCAGAATACACAATAACAGTAATAAGATAATAACGGCTAATTTAATATAATTCTTGTGCGAAAGAACTAGGCTTGTTTTAGTTGTCGTTTTTTTTCTAATTTATCTAGAATCTTATAACCAAGCACTTTCAACTGATCATTAAATAAGAACCAAATAGTTGAATATATCCAAATAAATAGGATAGTCTGCCAGCTAATAGGACTCATTAAAATACCAAATAGCACTATGATTGTCCCGATAATTCTTGAACCAAAGGCTGGTATAAAGAACTGCAGTGAAGGGAAAGGGCGTTCCCAAAAATGTTTACTACCAGTACGAGTTAAATAGAGTGTTGAATGGCCAGCTACATCCAGCTTTAAGAACAAAATTGTTTGTATTATAGCTACAGAAAATCCATTGACATCTAACCATATAAATAAGGCAAAAGATGAAATAAGCCCAGACATCCCTAATAGAATGGAGATAAACACTATTTCTCTTAGATGCCATCTGGTTGGTCGGTCATTGACTGGTGCGTTATCATAGGCTATCGACATCACTGGGATATCGTCTAGCAGGGCAAGTAAGATGATCATTACCGCTGTTAAGGGCGAATAGCCATAGACTAGGATGGAAAGAGCTATAAAGAAAATAATGCGTATTGTTAAGGCAATACGGAAAGTGGCGTAGGACTTCATCCTATAAAATATCATTCTGGCAGAATCTATGGCGTAGCTTATAACAGCTAGACCGCTGTCTAATAATATAATATCTGCAGCAGATCTTGCCGCTGGTGAAGCCCCAGATACAGCTATACCAATGTCAGCTTTTTTAAGTGCTGGGGCGTCGTTGACACCATCCCCCGTCATCGCTACAAGGTGACCTGTCTTTTGCAGAGTCTCGACAATATCGAACTTATCCTTAGGGACAACTTCCGCGAAGACGTCGTTGGCAGTGATTGTAGTGGCTCTGGCTTGAGCATTTTTTGTCTTGAGAAGTTTCTGCATGGCTGAACTTCTAATAACACGGGTTCCGATATCCAACAACTTCGATACATAGGTCGCTATGGTAACATTATCACCTGTTAACATTTTAACAACAATACCTCGGCTACGAATCTCTGATATTGTTTGCTTGGAATCTTCTCTTGGTGGATCTACTAGTGGGATTATACCGACAGGTATAGTGCGACTATTTTTTATTTGTGCGACTATAATTGTTCTAAAACCATCTCGTGCAAAAACCTCAACGTCTTTATTGAGTTGCTTGGTTAATTTGTCGTCAATCTTGCTAATAATAACTTGTGGAGCGCCCATAACAATAGATAATTTATGGCTTCCTGAATGTATATCTGCCTCAGTCATTTTCCTTACTGGATCAAATGGTATTGATTTATCTACGATATAGTCATTGATTGAGCTGATGAGGTTATTTGTCTTCGCGTAGGCATACATGGTCTCTTCTATGATGCTTTTTTCTTCTTTATCAATCATCAACACCGTATATGTAAACAGGTCTGATATTGTAAAATCTCCGTAGGTTTTTGGAGACGAAACTGTAATCTGATTTTTTGTAAGGGTTCCTGTTTTGTCCACACATAGAATGTCTATTCCAGCTAATTCTTCAATAGCCTTGTAATTGGTGATAATAGCCTTCTTTTTGGCTAGCTTGCTGGCTCCAATTGCCATGGTAACCGATAGAACAGCAGGTAAGGCGACAGGAACTGAAGCAACTGCTAATACTAGGACAAAACTGGTAGTTTCTAGCAGGGAGTTTCCGCGTAATAATAAAACCACAAAAACTATAATTATCAGTACGACAGCTATTGTAATTAAAAATCTTCCAATGTTTAAGATTGCTTCTTGGAAATGGCTGATTTGTTCTCGCTCAGCCTGTGCGACCAGAGCAGCATCTTCTCCAATGGAGGTGTCTTTTCCAGTAGCTTTTATTTGGGCTAGAAAAGCTCCTTTTTGTATCACAGAGCTCGCAAAAATTATATCGCCTTGTTTTTTATCCACAGGTAGCGACTCGCCAGATACCGCCGATTGATCAACGGAGGCATAACTATTGCCAAGTAATATTAAATCAGCTGGGGCAATGTCGCCTATTACTAGTTTAACAATGTCTCCAGGTACAAGTTCGCGGGCGTCGATTGTTTTAAATTTACCATCTCTCAGGACTAAAGCTTTGGAGGATAGGGTATCTTTTAAAGCTTGAAGCGCTTTCTGGGCTTTTTGATCCTGTATGAAATCAACACCAATGTTAACGCCAAGGAGTATAGCTATAATGATAAAATCTTCCCATTTCTTAGCTATTGCCGATAATCCCAGAGCAGCTTCTATCATTAATGGTATTGGCTGAATGAATTTTTTTAGTAGTTTAATAATTCCGGGCTCTAGCTTCTCGTCTATCGCATTTGCCCCAAATTTATCTTGTAATTTTTCGACCTCGGACGTGGACAGCCCTTTTTGTGTTATTTCATTATTTTGCATGTATATTCAACAGTATAGCCCTTTTCTGCAGATGTGTAAGCAGACAACAATAGTTCAATTTTTTTATATACTTAATACCTGGGCTCTTCCTACATGGAGTAAAAGTAGCTCACGCTCTTCTTGTAGATGTGCACAGGGAACAAGGATGTGTGCGTATTATTTATTTACAATTTGGACACATGATGGTCTCCTATACACAACAACTTAGTTTTGAAATATCATTTTTGTAAGATAGTGCAACGTATTTGATGCCTTCTGAAAGTGTTGGAAACATCGGAATAGAATCTGTAACATCGTCTATAGTATTTTTGTTAGTAACAAGTATCATGGCCTCAGCAATGAGTTCACTGGCGTTAGGAGCAACAATATGGACACCTTCTATGGCCTCAGTTTTTGGATTTGCTGACATGGTAAATAGTCCCTCGGTGTGTTTTGTAACCAAGGCTTTCGGAATCATCTCTAATTGTATAGTTCTACATAAGCACGTTTTGTAGCGTTCCATTTGTTGTTTTTCTGTTAATCCAACGCTAGCGAGTTGAGGGCTAGTAAAGACAGCGTAGGGGACAATTTCATAATTTATGGAATCTTTCTTGCCAAC
>QIKK01000055.1 GCA_003231925.1 Candidatus Saccharimonadota bacterium | reverse complement strand
AAACGCCATTTAAAACCCAGTAAATTAAATCCTAAGGGCGGAATTGTTGAAAAGACCAAACCAATATGGGTATCTAAGGTAGCATTAATTGACCCCACTGATAATAAACCAACAAGAGTAGGATACAAGTTTGATAAATCTGGTAATAAGAAACGTTTCTATAAGCGTAGTGGAAAGGATGTAAAATGACGAAAACTGTAAAAAGCAAAACCTCGGCCCCTCGTCTTAAACAGCAATATTCTACTAAAATTCGCGTGGAGCTTGCTAAAGAGTTAAAGGTCAATATTAATCAAGTACCTAAACTCCGCAAGATTTCTGTTAACGTTGGGCTTGGTAAAGCTAAGGATGATAAAAAATTACTGCAAGTAGCCGAGAATACTCTAGCTAAGATAACTGGACAAAAACCTGTAGCGACAACCTCTAGGATGTCGATCGCTACATTTAAACTAAGAGAAGGAAACAAGATTGGCATGGCAGTTACACTGCGTGGGGATAAAATGTATGAATTTTTGGATAGAGTTATTAATATAGTTATGCCTAGGTTTAGAGATTTTCATGGAGCATCAAATGAGTCATTTGATGGGCAAGGTAATTACAGTATCGGCTTTAGGGATCAAAGTGTTTTTCCAGAACTAACATTTGAAGAAACTGCTACAGCTCACGGCTTACAGGTTAATATAGTAATTGACGCTGACAATCCAAATCACGCTAAAGAACTATTAAAGAAATTTGGTATTCCATTTATGAAGGAAAGGAAATAAACAATGGCCAAGAAATCAATAATTGCAAGGGATGCAAAAAGAGATAAGATGATAAAAAAATATGCTGCTAAACGGGCTGAGCTTAAAGCTGCAGGAGATTATGACGGACTGCACTTACTGCCACGAAATAGTAGTCCTACAAGACATAAAAATCGCTGTTCAGAAACAGGTCGTCCAAGAGCATACATGAGACAGTTCGGCTTGAGTAGGCTATCGTTTAGAGAACACGCTAGCAAGGGAGAAATCCCCGGAATTACAAAGTCAAGCTGGTAGTTAAGAAAGGAGTAAATAATGGTATCAACAGATTCAATCGCAGACATGCTTACAAGAATTAGAAACGCAATAGCTGTTCAAAAAACAGAGATTAGCCTTCCGCACAATTCAATAAAAGAGGCTATAGCTAAAATATTAGAAGAAAAGGGTTATATTACAGGCATCAAAGTTAAAAAAGATGCCTTCAAGAAGGAGCTAACCATTGAGTTGCCACAAAGAGTTACTATTAACGAGATAGATCGCATTAGTAAACCTGGACGCAGAGTCTACGCTAAAGCTAAAGACATACCAGTCGTAAAACAAGGGAGAGGAGTTGTCATCTTGTCTACTTCAAAAGGAATTATGGCTGGTGACGACGCTAAGCAACAACAACTAGGTGGTGAAGTTTTATGTCAAGTTTACTAAGTTTAATAATTATTAAGGAATAGATATAATGAGTCGTATAGGAAAACAGCCAATTGCCATTCCGGCAGGCGTGACAATCACTGTCGACGATCACGAAGTATTGATCAAGGGACCAAAGGGTGAGTTAAAACAGTTTATTATGTCTGGTATAAATGTACAGGTTGAATCTAATAATCTTCTTATAACCAGAGATACAGATGAGAGGATTCATCGTTCAAAACATGGCCTACTAAGATCTTTGTTAAACAATATGATTATTGGGGTAACTAAAGGATTCGAGAAAAAACTTGAACTAAATGGTGTTGGTTACAGGGTTCAGTTAGCGGGAGCCAGTCTTAAATTAAATTTAGGATTTTCACACGATGTAATTTACCATATTCCTGAGGGAATTCAGATTAAGGTGGTGCAAAATATTATATCTGTTAGTGGAATTAGCAAGCAACTGGTCGGACAAGTTGCCTCTGAAATACGGTCTCTAAAAAAACCGGAGCCCTACAAAGGTAAAGGGATACAATTTGTAGGAGAGCGTATATTGAGAAAAAGCGGAAAGTCGGGTAAGGAATAGATTATGAAAGAACAAACTAAAAAAACTATAAATAAGCAGCGACGAGCGAAAAGAACTCGCTCAAATATACACGGAGTAAAAAATCGTCCTAGGCTAAGTGTATATATTAGTAATAAACAAGTTAGTGCTCAGATTATAAACGATGATCAGGGAACTACTTTAGTTTCGGCCAGTTCTCTTAAAGACAAAAAATCTAATCTGATTGATTTGGCTAAGAATGTTGGAACTGATATTGCAAAAAAAGCTCAAGCAAAAAAAATTCATAAGGTAGTAATGGATCGTGGAGCAAAAAAATATCATGGTAGAATTAAGGCTCTCGCAGAAGCTGCGAGAGAGAATGGTTTGGAGTTTTAAAGATGGCCAGAAGAGAGCATAGAATGCCAAGAGAAGAGAAGCAATTTAATGAAAGAGTTGTTTCAATTGACAGAGTCGCGAGAGTTGTTAAAGGTGGTCGAAGATTTAGATTTAGAGCTCTAGTTGTTGTTGGTGACAGAAAGGGTAAGGTTGGTGCCGGTACAGCCAAAGGAGCCGACGTTACAGCTGCCGTTTCAAAGGCAACAGAAGTTGCTAAGAAAAAAATGATTGTTGCTCCTATGCATAACGGAACCATACCCCACGAGCAACAGGCTAAAATATCTGGTGCGAAAATACTATTAAAACCTGCTGCTCCAGGAACTGGACTAATTGCAGGTGGAGTAGTAAGAATTGTACTAGAAGTAGCTGGCATAAAGGACATATTATCCAAATCTCTAGGTTCAAGCAATAAAATAAATGTAGCTTATGCGACATTAGAAGCACTACGACAAATAAAACCAAAATCAGAATGGTTAAGAGTAGAAAAAACAAAGAAAACCAGTAGTAAAAAGGAAGTAGCCAGTAAAACCAAACCTACTGCAAGCACAAAACCTACCAGTACGGTCGACCAAAAGGAGAAAAAATAAATGAAGTTTAACGACCTAATAGTTAAAAAGAATAAATCTGCTACCAGGGTTGGTCGTGGAATATCTGCAGGTAAGGGAAAGACTGCTGGACGCGGTACAAAAGGTCAAAAATCAAGGGCGGGAAGTAGCAGGAAGCCTGGTTTTGAAGGCGGTCAGAACCCTTTGTACAAGAGAATCCCTAAATTGAGAGGCTTTACACCTTTTTGGAATAAGCCGGTTACTGTAACTACAAGACAGTTGAATTCTTTTAAAGGACTAGTAGACAACTACACGCTCTACAGAGCAAGAATACTCAATGACCCATCAGAAATAGCCAGAGTTGTTTTGAACGGTGAAATTTCAGTAAAAGTAGATGTAAAATTACAAGCTGCAAGTCCTAGAGCGATACAAGCAATAATAAAATCCGGGGGTACTTTTGTAAAAGTTCCTAGGGTTAAAGCTGTGCGGACCAGCGAGGAGAAATAGAAGTGTTTAAACCGAGCTGTTATAATTTATATTAAGTAAAGTAGACACAAAATAGAGGGTACAGATGAACTGGAGAATAATTTGGAGGTCATTAAAACACAAAGATATGCGAAATCGTGTCTTGGCTGTTATTGGCATGCTTTTTATATTCAGACTACTGGCGCAATTACCAATACCTCTTGCTGATCCATCTACCCTAAAAGACCTGTTAAGTACCCTATTCACTGCAACACAAAATACTCAACTTTTTAGTTTTCTAGATATCCTGTCTGGTGGTGCGCTAGCCAATTTTTCAATCATGTTGATTGGTCTTGGCCCATACATTAACGCTAGCATTATAATGCAACTATTAACTCAGGCAATACCTAAACTTGAAGCACTAAACAAAGAGGGAGAATTTGGACGTAAAAAGATTAATCAATACACAAGAATAATTACTCTTCCTTTAGCGATTATTCAATCAGTTGGAGCGTTATTCTTGGTAAGACAGCAGGCTCAGCAGATTTCAGGAATTGATATAATAGCAAACGCTAATGTTTTTACGTGGGTATTGATGATTGCGGCGTTAACTGGAGGGGCTATGATTTTAATGTGGCTCGGAGAATTAATAACCGAACAAGGAATAGGTAATGGAATAAGTTTATTGATAACAGCTAGTATAGTTTCTCAACTTCCAACATCATTTGCCTCTATTACTAGTAGCGTCTTCTCCGGGGACAGCAAAATCCACATTCTTGGTAAAACTATTAGTTATCGTCCAGAGTCTGCACTTGTTGCTTTAATAATTCTAGCATCAGTAGTATTTACGACATGGGTTGTCGTAAAACTTAATGAAGCCGCGAGGAATATCAAAATTAACTACGCAAAAAGAGTGCAGGGAAATAGAGCATATGGCGGAGTAACAACTATACTACCGGTAAAAATGATAACGGCTGGAGTTATTCCGATTATTTTTGCTGTTGCCTTTTTAAGCCTGCCCAGTTTTATTGGACAACTACTTACCAATAATGCTAGCACTAGTCTTAGAGCTTTGGGTAGTAATCTACTACTTTGGTTCCAACAGCCAACCAGTAGTACCTTTTCTCAACCAGGCTTTACGCCGTATATATATCCTGTAGTGTATTTCCTATTAATTGTTATTTTTACTTATTTTTATACTGGTATTACTTTTAACGCTACAGAGATTGCTGAAAACTTACAAAAGCAGGGTGGCTTCATTGAGGGGATTAGAACAGGTAACGCTACAGAAAAATATCTTAAACAAGTCATTAATAGACTAACTCTATTCGGAAGTATAGCATTAGGCCTAGTAGCTCTAGGTCCTATCATTGGTCAGATATTCCTAAATACTAATATCTCAATGGGGGGGACTAGTATTTTGATTATCGTCGCCGTTGCAATAGAAACTATTAGACAGGTAGAATCTAGGGCATTAATGGTTACATATGACGACTATTCTTCACCAGAATTTGTATATGGCCCTACTAACGCAGCAGAGGCAGCAACGGGCGCAAGAAGCTTAAGATTTATACCAAGAAGAAAAAAGAAAAAGAAATAAAAAAACTCTTTGATTATACTGTGTTTGTCTGGTATAATTAATTCTTGAATATAAGATATGGCAGTAAAAAAAGAAGTTATTGAACTGACAGGGGTAGTCATTGAAACACTACCAGGGACACAGTTTAGAGTAGAGCTTGAAAACAGTCATCAAATTATAGCCCATGTAGCCGGTAAAATGCGTAAACATTATATACGCATAGTACCAGGAGACAGCGTTACGGTGGAGTTAACTCCGTATGACCTTACAAAAGGTCGGATAACTTACCGTAAATAATAATTATAAACTTTAAAGAGCAGTGTGTCACACACCGTGCAAAGGAGCGTGATCCGCATGAAAGTGCGTGCAAGTGTCAAAAAAATTAGCCCAGACGACAAGATAGTACGTCGTAAGGGTCGTGTTTATGTTATCAATAAATTTAAACCCAAACACAAGCAGAGGCAGGGATAATGGCTAGAATATCAGGTATTACAATACCGAGTGAAAAACAAATTCTGTACTCCCTAAGATATGTTTATGGTATAGGTCAAAAGTCTAGTAGTGATATTTTAGAGCGTGCAAAAGTGGACGTAACGGTAAGAACAAAAAATCTAACAGATTCAGAAATCTCAAGAATACAAGAGATAATAAACGATAGATATATAGTAGAGGGGAAATTACACAGAATAGTTACCTCCAACATTAAGAGGCTTAAAGACGTCAAAACTTACAGAGGCGCAAGACATACTGCTAATTTACCATCAAGGGGACAAAGAACAAAAACTAATGCCCGAACTAGACGAGGTAAAAAGATGACAGTTGGTGGTACGGCTAAGAAAGCTACAACTAAAACTTAGGATTATTATGGATGAACAAATAGACACTAAAGAACTTGCAACAAAACCAAAACCGAAGCCTAAGTCTAAGAAGAAAAAGGCTAAGCGTAATGTACCCTATGGTCAAATTCACGTCTATGCAACATTTAATAATACTATCGTTACTTTCACTGATCGTAATGGTGCTGTTCTTGGTACATCAAGTGCCGGCTCTTGCGGATTTAAAGGATCTAAAAAGGGTACTGCATACGCAGCTCAGGTAGCCGCCGAAAAAGTGGCTACGTTAGTTAAGAATAACAACGGAATGACTAAAGTTGATGCAATAGTAAAAGGTGTAGGTCAGGGACGAGAAACAGCGATCAGGGCACTTATAAATCTGGATATTTCAGTAGAAAGTATCACAGACGTTACTCCAATAGCGCATGGGGGTGTAAGACCCAGGAAGGCTCGTAGGAACTAAAAATGGCAAGAGATACCCAATCAATAGTAAAAATGAGCCGTAGAGAGGGCTATGCATTACACCCAAAAGCTCACAAAGCATTAGTCAAAAGATCAACTCCACCCGGACAATCAGCCTCTGGTCGCTATAGGAGTAAAGCTAGCCAATATTCACTACAGCTTAGGGAAAAGCAAAAAGTCAAGAGACTCTATGGTCTATTAGAAAGACAGTTCTCTAATTTGATGAAAGAATCTTCAAAATCTCGCGGACAATCTGGTCAAATACTCTTAATGCTACTTGAACAACGCGCTGATAATGTCATCTATAGAGCCGGCTTTGCCACCTCTCGCAGAGCAGCAAGACAATTAGTTACTCATGGTCATTTTATGTTAAATGGTAAACGTTTTGATATCCCTTCTCTACGTATTAAGCCAGGTGACAAGCTAGAAATACGTGAGAAGAGCAAACAGACTGATTATTTTAAGCATCTTGATGATGTCAGTCCTGGGGAAGAGGCTACGGTTTCTTGGATAAAAGTTAATAGGAAGAATGTCAGCACAAGTATGACAGCATTACCAGTTCGCGAGGAATGTGAACCTGGTATAAATGAAAATTTAATCGTCGAGTATTACTCGCGCTAAAGTGGAGGAAAGAAGCAAAATGTCAAATCATATTAATACGCCAACAATTACAAGTGTGACAGACGACTCGGATAATACCGCGACGTTCACAGTGGAGCCGTTACACAATGGTTATGGTATGACTCTAGGAAATAGTCTCCGCCGAGTCTTGCTATCCAGTATTGCTGGAGCAGCTGTCACATCTTTTAGGATAGAGGGTATTTCACATGAATTTACAGCGATTGACGGCATAAAAGAAGATGTTATAGATCTCATGCAAAACCTAAAAAGAATACGTTTTAAAGTTTATTCAGATGAGCCACAAACACTAGTTCTAGCCAAAAAAACATCTGGTAAAATAACTGCAGGAGATATAAAGACTAATGCGGATGTTGAGGTAGTTAACCCAGAATACGTACTTGCAACAAAAGATGGTAAAGAACCGTTTCATGCCGAATTAGTTGTTGAAAAGGGACGAGGTTATCAAACAATTGAGGAATCTAGTAAGGAACGACAGAGTGCTGATTTTATAGCGATAGACTCAATTTTTACTCCAGTAATGAGGGTACGCTATAAAGTAGAGAGTACAAGAGTCGGACAAATGACTAATTTAGATAAATTAATCTTAACAGCAGAAACAGACGGCACTATTAGCCCCAGAGATGCTTTTGAAGAGGCTAACGCTATATTAGTAAATCAGTATACGGCATTGGCTGGCAAAACGACCGTTGAACCAGAACCACTTCAACTACATGTACCTGAGAGTGAAATAAACGCAGCCGAGGAAGAAAAAAATGCCCTAACAACATCTATTGAAGATCTTAACTTTTCAGCTAGGACTACCAATGCGTTGGTTAATAATGACATTCACACTCTAAAGGATCTCTTCAGCCTAACGGATGCAGAGCTAAAAGACCTAAAAGGTTTTGGTAGCAAAGCACTAGATGAAGTAAGAGAGAAATTGGCGGAACTGGAGCTATAAGATGCATAGACATGGTTATAAAGGTAGAAAATTTGGTCGTGAGAGAGACCAACGTGAGGCTTTGATCAAGGGTCTTGCCGAGAGTCTTATATTACGTGAGTCTATTCAGACTACACTCGAAAAAGCTAAAGATTTAAGACCGTATCTAGAAAAACTAATTACAAAAGCAAAAAAAGGCGGTCTACATAATAGAAGACAGATTATAAAATCGCTTCAGACTTTAGAAGCAGCACATAAATTGGTAGATGAAATCGCACCCATGATTAAAAGAGAAAGCGGATATTTGAGAATTACTAAAACATCTGAAAGACGTGGAGATAACGCCCAACTAGCTAGAATATCTTTTGTTGACAATATTGATAACAAAGAAAAACAGAGCCCTAAACTCGGGAGTAGTAAAGAAACAACTACAAAGGATAAGAAATGAATAAAACATACAGTGCAAAACCAGTAGAAGTAACTAGGGCCTGGTACCTAATCGATGCATCAGAGGCACCTGTCGGACGAATATCTACAAAAATAGCTACACTCTTGCTAGGTAAAGGCAAGCCAATGTTTACTGCACACGTTGACTGTGGAGATTTTGTAGTCGTAATCAATACTAATAAAGCCATTTTTACAGGATTAAAAGAGAATCAGAAAAAATATTATCGACATAGTGGTTATCCAGGAGCTATCAAAGAACGGACTGTAAAAGAATATCGTAAGATAGATTCAACAGCATTAATAGAAAAAGCTGTCTACGGTATGTTGCCAGTTAATAAGCTACGTGCCGGAAGAATGAAAAGACTCAAATTATTCAAAAATATGGAGCATAATCATAGTGCCCAAACCCCCAAAGTAATAAGTTTTAAGAAAGAGAGAAAATCATAATGGAAGGACATTATACCTATTCACTTGGGCGTCGTAAGCGAGCTACAGCCAGGGTAAGGCTAACCAACGGTAAGGGCATAATTATAGTTAATTCTAAGCCAGCTACAGAATATTTTGCAGACAGCGAGTCGTTGCTAGAAGAGCTCCAAGCGCCTTTTAAAGCTATTGAAGACAATAAGTACGACGCCTCAATAAGAGTAAGCGGTGGTGGACACAGCGGTCAAATTGGAGCTATAAAGCTAGGCATATCAAAAGCACTTAGTATTAAGAATGAAAGTCTTAAGGGTACTCTTAAAAAGGCTGATCTATTAGGAAGAGATCCCAGAGAAAAAGAGCGCAAGAAATTTGGACTAAAGGGTGCTCGAAAGAAACGTCAGTTTACAAAGCGCTAATTAAAGTCTTGCAAACAGAAACACTATAGTGTATAAATAAAATTATGAATGTAATAAATCGATATTTTGGATTCTTCTGGTTTACCAGCCCCAAAGTGGCGGTTTGTTCAGTGTGCTCTTAAGAGAAAAGAACTTAAAAAAAGAAAATACCGACCAACCCGTCACTAATTAGTTTTTTAAAAAGTGACGGGTTTTAAATTTAAATAAAGGAATAATTATGATATACCCTGATATTCAGGGGTCAGAAGAAATGACTACAATACTAAATATGATCCCAGAGAAGTTACAACGAGGTGAGGTGGTAGAGGCTACCAAAGAACTAGTAGAAGGTAAGGGTGCATGCTTGGCTGTAGGTACGCAAGTGTCCTGCCAAGCTTGTAGAGAACTGGTGGTACCCTTATGTGTACTTTTCAAAGAAGTTTCTGATACAATATAGACGATGGGTAAGCAAGTAATACTAACAGGTCTTAGGACCAATGCAGAATATCACCTAGGTAACTACCTTGGAGCTATTTTGCCTATGGTTGATTTAGCAACAAAACATTCTGATGAATATCAGATAAATATGTTTATACCTGATTTACATAGTTTTACTACCCCAGTGGATTATAGCAATCTAGCAAAGCAGACTGCGACAAACTTAGCTTTATTGGTGGGTTACCGTTAGATAAACCAGATATTTATATATATCGACAAAGCTATGTCTCAGCGCACAGTGAACTTGCTATCATATTAAATAATTTTGCCTACTTTGGTGAATTATCACGGATGACACAGTTTAAAGACAAGTCGGCTACTGTTGACAGCGTATCTGTTGGGCTTTTTGACTATCCAGTTCTTATGGCTAGCGATATATTACTGTACGGTGCATCTTGGATCCCAGTTGGGGAAGATCAACGTCAACATCTAGAGTTTACCAGAGATATAGCAA
>QIKK01000054.1 GCA_003231925.1 Candidatus Saccharimonadota bacterium | reverse complement strand
TAAGAGGCCTTTATACGTCTCTGACATTGGTCTTATTGAGAAGTAGGGAGCTGAGCACCACAGAGACCGAGCTAAAAGCCATTGCTAACCCGGCTAAAGCTGGATTAAGAATAAGCCCAAAGCTACTGAATAGACCTGCTGCTATAGGAATCCCTGAAAAATTGTAGATGAAGGCCCAAAATAAGTTAATCCTAATACGGTTAAAGGTTTTTTTACTAAGTCCAAGTGCTCTAGCAACGTCGCCTAAGTCATCTTTGACAAGTACTATATCTCCGCTTTCTATAGCTACATCTGTACCAGATCCCATAGCAATTCCTAAGTGGGCACTAGCTAAGGCTGGGGCATCATTAATGCCATCACCAACAAAACCAACTGGATGTTCTTCTTGTAGCTCTTTGATTTTTGTAGCTTTATCATGAGGCAGAACTTCAGCAACTACCCTATCAATTCCCACTTCTTTGGCAATAGCCTCGGCCGTTGCTAGGTTATCACCAGTTAGCATTATTGTATTGTAGCCGTGTTCTTTAAGAGTAGAAATAGCCTGTTTTGATGTTGCCTTAGGGGCATCTTGGATGCCAACTAATCCTAGAAATTTCTTATCATAAGCTACGCCAACAACAGTTTTGGCTTCTGCTTGCATCTGATGCCATTGTGTTTTGACTTGATTGGATATAGAAACTGAATTATCTTCTAACAGCCCTATTGTACCTACGAAACCTTTCTTGCCATCAATATTACCACTAATACCTTTTCCTTCGTGAGCGACGAAATTATTAACTTCCTTGAGCTTTATCTTCACAGAAGCATCCAAGACGGCAATAGCTAGGGGATGTTCCGATTTTTTCTCTAAACTGGCAGCTATTTGGAGAGCTTTGGATTTGTCGCCTATTACATCAGTTACTTTAGGGTGTCCCTCAGTGATAGTACCTGTCTTATCAAATACTATTGTTTTTATAGCTCGACCTTTTTCCAGAACCTCGCCTGATTTTATTAGTATTCCATTTTTAGCACCTAGACCAACTCCGACCATCAAAGCTGTTGGAGTGGCGAGACCTAGGGCACAAGGGCAGGCTATGACCACTACTGCAACGGCAAACAATAGAGCTACAGCAAACGAAGCTCCAAGTAGTAAGAACCATATATCGAAAGTAATTATACTAATTATTAATACTGTCGGTACAAAGAAGTTACTGACCCTATCAACAAGTTTTTGGATTGGAGCTTTGCTGTTCTGAGCTTGCCTTACAAGCTCGACAATTTGAGCAAGTAGAGTATCGCTTCCTATTTTGGTAGCTGTGAATCTAAAACTACCGGTAGTATTTATACTTGCTCCAATTACTGCACTTGCTGATTTCTTTAGAACAGGTTTACTCTCACCTGTAACCAATGATTCATCAACGTAGCTTTCCCCCTCAAGGACCTTTCCATCTGTTGGGATTTTTTCTCCGGGTTTGACAATTATTACATCTCCTACCCTCAGATCAGTTGATGGTATACGTACTTCCTTTCCGTTTCTAATAACTAAAGCATCTTTGGCTTGCAATTCCAGTAATTTACCGACTGCCTGGCTAGCTCTACCCTTAGTGAGCTCCTCTAGGACTTGCCCCAATAGAATGAAAACAATCAATAGTGCTGCGATTTCAAAATATACTTCAGCACCTATAAACATGGCGTAGATACTATAGAAAAAGGTTGTAAGAGTTCCAAAGGCAACCAGAGTATCCATATTTGCTTTGTGATTCTTAAGCGCAGCCCAAGCTCCCTCTATAAAAGTTGACCCGCCGATAATCATCACTGGTGTGGTCAAAATTAGTAAGGTAATATTTCCACCAGGTAATGCGCCAAATATTCCAGTA
Organism: Candidatus Saccharimonadota bacterium; assembly: GCA_003231925.1. Lineage (GTDB taxonomy): Bacteria > Patescibacteriota > Saccharimonadia > Saccharimonadales > SZUA-47 > SZUA-47. The sequence goes on along the minus strand of QIKK01000054.1, from coordinate 8,637 downwards.
AAAATCATGTCATATAGTAGCGGTACGGTTAAGATCGCACTGATTAACCACTTATTGAATAGCGACAAGGGTTTCCGACCGCCCTTAGTCGGTTTAACAACCCGGCTTGAAGAGGCGCAAGTACCATTATTAACTTCTGGTTGTTCTTGGTGCTCTTTAGAACCTAAGTTTACTGAAGCTGAATTGGCTACAGTTGTATGCTTTAAGTGCTTATTCATTAAACTACCTCGATTTGACCAAAGAACATATGCATTCCACAAGAGTATTTAAACATACCAGATTTCTCTGGGTTAATCTCTATTACATAGGGTTTGTCTATTGGTAGTTTGGCTTGTTTACCAAAATCTGGTAAAACCACTTCATCAAAACAGCCTGAGCTAGTTTTTCTCAAAAAAGTCAGCTCAGCCGGAATACCCTTTTTAAGACGGACTATTTCAGGTTTATATCCCCCGTCGACTGTTATTGATATTTTTTGAACGTTATCAGTTAATTCGGCGTTAATTGTCGTTTTTTCATGATTTCCAAAAAACCACCACAAGATTGTTCCGATTAATGCTAATGATATAAGCGCTACTATAATTACCATTTTATTCCTCCAATTGATTAATTAAATTTCTTGTAAAATTATTTTTCTTCAAGCAGTATCGAACAGTTTGCGCCTGCTTGGTTCCCTTAATTATATCGCTATCCTTTAGTTTACATAAGCAACGTGAAGTAGCTGACGGTGATAGATCTATTAACTCGGATACTTCTCCAACCGAAAGGTCAGGATGCTTGTGTAAAAGATAGCAAGCTTTCATGCATGACGGGTCACCAACTGTATTATGACGCTTGGCGCACCTTTTGACTGAGCTTGATTTAAGCTTGCGCTTAATACTTATGAGGCTTTTCTTTGCTGTCATGAACACAGTATAAGCTTATCTGCATGACTATGCAAGTATTAAAATAATAAACATTTTTTTAGTTAAATAGTTTTTTATAATTATACAGACGAAAAACCAACAGGTATTTAATTTTTTTGTAGCTAGATAATTGTTAAGAGCCTACATTTAGTGTATCTTATTTAGTGTTATAGGATTTTCATAAATCATGTTTTTGAACTATTTGGAATTAGGGGTGACCAGGTGTTAACAAATATATTATTAGGGATTACTGGTCTGTTTATTAGCGGACTTCTTGTAAAAAGTCAGAAAAAATCTTCGCTTAAAAATATTTGTGTATTGTGCCTAAGCATTTTGTTGACATGGGGAATCTTACTGTTGTTATACAAGTTAAAGCAATTTGATGATCAAGTAATAATTGGTATATTAATCGGCGAGAGTATTACGGGGTTCTTCTACTTTATCAAACGACGTATTCCCAAGGAATTTGTCGTTTTTGCTCTACCCTTCTTTCTTAGCTTAACCGTAGGTGCATATATGGTCTTGGTCAAATTACAAGATTTTAAAACTACATTCGGTATATTGTTAGCAATTTGGATTATTTCCTATGTAGTGTTTATAAACAGAAACGACCCAGGCACCAAACCGATTGCCAAAAGTGTCATGAATTGCTGTAATGACGAATAAGATAGGGGAGTTATTTTGGAACTAGTACCAGCAGCGGCGTTAATAACGGCATTTTTAGCAGGTATTGCGGCACTTTTCGCACCGTGTTGTATTGGGGTCTTATTGCCGTCCTACTTGGCATCGATTTTTAAGACAAAAAGTAAGATATTTTTGATGACCTTTGTCTACTATTTAGGTTTACTTACAATTTTCTTACCTCTAGGTGTAGGCATCTCTTACTTGGGTAGCTTTTTTGCAGAGAATCATGCAGTTCTATTTACGTTTGGTGCGTTGTTTATGATAGCTCTAGGGGTGTTTATGCTTCTTGGTAAGTCCTACATGCTACCATTTCACGTTAAGCCCCAACTTAAGAAGTATGACTTTGGGTCAATCTATGTTCTTGGGATTTTCTCGGGTGTTGCGACAAGTTGTTGTGCCCCTGTACTGGCTGGTGTTCTGGCGTTATCATTCATGCCAGGATCTCTCACCTTGGGAGCAATATATTCGTTAGCTTTTGTGACTGGTTTAGTCCTGCCCCTATTCATCGTAGCTTTGTTTATAGATAAAACTAAAATTGCCGACAAGCTAATGTCGTTTAGGAAAAAGATTCATTATACAGTGTTCGGTAAAAAAATTAGCGTTAATCTGTCACATTTTGTAGCTGGATTACTGTTTATCGCCATTGGACTATTTATTTTGATATTTGAACGGACTAATACGACCACTGACGTTACAACCTACCAGCTTAAGCTTAATTTATTCATAGCAAGAACTACACGTAGTGTCACGTCTGTTACCGGATCGGTCTCTGAATGGATTTGGGCATTAATTTTTGTGGCTATTTTTGTCGCTATTAGTTACGTTGCATATAAGCAGTTTCTTAACGCAAAAAAAGATAATAACGAAGGGGAGGAATAACTATGAAAATTTGGGTAATATCTATAATGGTGTTAATTTTGGGTGTGGCAATAATTATGATTGGCTCGACAGACACCAAAGAGAATACAAAAACCGCAGAGATAGGGTTTAATAATTTAGTAGGGACAAAAGTTCCAGAATTTTCTCTAACCAGTCTGAATGGCGATACTGTCAGTATGTCAGATTTAAGAGGGAAGAAGGTGGTCTTGTTTTTTAATGAAGGTGTGATGTGCTATCCAGCCTGTTGGAATCAAATTGCTGCCTTTGGTGCTGATCCATATTTCAATAGCGATAAGGTGATAACTTTAAATATCGAGCCAGATGCCCGTGGCAAATGGATAGAAGCAGTTCGTCAAATGCCAGAACTTGGTAGAAGTACAATTTTATTTGATAGCAACCTTGCTGTTACAAAGAGTTTTAATTTTCTGAATTTAACATCCTCGATGCATAAGGGTAAACTAGCAGGGCACACCTATGTCGTAATCGATAAGGAAGGAATTATAAAGTATGTCTATGATGATCCAGATATGGCAATTAGAAACGATCTACTGAAACAAGAGTTAGAAAAGTTTTAGACAAATATTCAGAGCAAGCAATTTATAAATCTTTCTTGTAAAAATTAACTGTTCTTCTATCCTGACAAACTATACTAGGTTGAATAGTCTTAATTTTTTTTAGGCTTCTTAAATTAGCACTTATTATTAAGATGAGATTGGTTTTCTAAGGGCTTAATAGATTTGTATCTGATGTAATATACTTAAACTTAATTTGATCTGGTGAGTAATGTAAAGAAATGCTAGGTACACTAGCAAAAATAAAATACCACCTTACTGATCCATAAACTTTCCCAGTTTAACACTTATAGAGGACGGACCTCCAGGATACTCCATAAACTTTCCCAGTTTAACACTTATAGAGGACGGACCTCCAGGATACTCCAGGATATAGCTCCAGGGTACTCTGATATTTTTAATTGTATCTGCACTTGTAAACATTTAGATAGGGGATTCTATCGTGCTCTTGCTGGGGCAACGCCAGGGACGTCTATATATATGGTACTAAAATCTATGGCACTTTTTGCACTTTGACTGTATAGCAAATAAGCGGCTGGAGCTAATGAATTAGGTTTTCCTTGCGGTGGCCCTCTTTTACCCATTAGTTGTAAGTTGCGTATTCTTATTGGTTTGCCTGTTCCGGTAGCTCTTGCTGGGTACCAAACACCAGAGGCATCTAAACTTAATAAATTTTCTACAATAGACCCATTCAAGTTATCGGATGAAAAGTACCAGTGTGAGTTCATGGCTCCAAGAGGTTGTCCTGTAGCGGGGTCTTTTTCTATTCCAGCAAAAACTCCTCGTTGGATAGTCTGTCTGGCCCGATTTTCTCCTGTAGGATTGTTATTTTTGTTGTGAAATTGCATACCGTCGTAGTGCTTATTAGCAGAGGTGCCTTTAACAACTCCAACCCTTAAGAAGAAGTCACTAATAGAAGATCCAGTTAATGGTCTCCATAAATCGCCGATAGCACCTAATATGGTGACTCCTACTAGATGAAAAACACCATGACCGAAAACGTCAGATACGACGACTTTGTTGGGGTTTTCAGATAAGTACCTGCCTCCAGACCCGTTACCGATATTTGCAGATTTTACACCTTGATTTTCGATAGACTTATTAAGAACATGATAGACACCAACCAATTTATGGTTATTCCAGTCAATTTGACCTTTAGTAAATATTAGGTAAGCTCCCTCATTATCTTCATTCCAATCTCTAATTACGGTATATTTATTTCCGTTCCATGTAGCAACTCCTGCGGCTTCAGCATCAATTCCTTTGGCCTGTTGTGGTTCTATAGGACCTTGCGGTAGCGTTACTTTAATATTCCCACCTGCCTTCGCCTTCTCCAAAGCTGCGGCCAAATGGGGCCCCTTGAAAGGCCAACGTCCCGGAGTGTAAGAAGGTATCGTTGGTCTCGGTAGTGTTGTAGGAGTAGCAGGTCTGGGTATTGTGCCTGAGCTTTGTGCTGGTGTGTTAGTCCCAGTTTGTATAGCAACTGGTTTTGATGGACTTTTTGACGGGTTTGGTTTTGTGTCCGGAATATTTGGGTTTAATACTATTGGGGTATTAGTAACTACTGTTGTGATAAGGGCTGGTGACTGATCTGTGCCTTTGTTGATCGATACTGTAGTTTTGTCAGCTTTTTTAGTATAAACTGCAACTTTATCTCCAACCTTAACATCGCGGAGTACATCGATACTACGCTCCTGAGCATTGGGTTTATTATCGGCTGTTGAGCTAGCTACTGGAGAATTGTCTGCCTCTGTGTTGGGTGTCGTAGGCTTTATATCGTAGGTATTGCCATCGTCGTCCTTTACGGTAATACTATCTTTATTTACCTTCTGCACCACTCCAACAATAATATGTTTATCTGTAAAATTCTTAAAAGTACTTAGTTTATAGGCAAGATTAGAGTTACCTATTTTATTGTCTAGCGATGTAAACTGGGAAAACGATAGTCCAAGTATGATTATCATTAAAACTACTCCAGAATACCGGAGTACAACCGTTTTGTAAGGGATAAGCTGATTTTTAAAGGTATAATTCATTAATCTTTGTACTAGATAGATTAGCGTAAAGACACCACCAGAAAACAATCCAAAGGCTGTCCATGGGAAGGTCTTTGCAAAGGTAGAGAATTCTACAATCCCTAATTCTTTAAAAGGTAATTTTAAAGCATAACTAACATCCGATATAACAATACTAGCAAAGATAATAGTCAAGATAGTAGCTACAATAGTAGCTACAACTAGTAAAATAATCTTACTGCTACCAGGTAAGCGTACCTTAAATCCCATTGGGGGTAGATCTGGCTTAGGAGTACTATTTAATTGTGTTTGATTCATTTATTACCTCTTACGATGAACGTAAGTATTTTCATTGTACTATAGATTTCTATTTTTTGCAGAGTAATGTATTGGGCGGAGTAGCTAGGTTTTTGAAATAAGCTTTTTATACCTGTTGGTGACGTTAGTGGTGGTGAGAGGTCTAAGTGCTTAAAATCTTAAGAATGGCATCGTTTTACAGCTTACTCAATAGACGCTACGTTGCTACTTAAACTGAACCTTTGGTTTATTATCGCCTGTAATACTTATATTTTATATAAAAACCTGGTACTGTTACTGTGTACTTATATATTAACTTACTTTTAGAAAATGGAGATGTAGTTCTATGGATAGCAAGAATAATCCCCCAAAAAACTTAAAAACCAACCAAAAATTGTCTAAAACTCCAACCCCTTCTACTAATAAGAGAAACGCCATGGTCATAGGAGCAGTCATAGTTGCGGTATTGCTGATAGGCGGTGTAACGATGACTACCAATAGAAACAGGCTAGCAGATACTGCCTCAAAAATAGTAGAAGAAAATGTAATAAATTCATTATCGGATAATAAAGTGAAGATAAATAGCCGAGACAATAGTTACACAATAAGCGATAGTAGTGGTAATAGTTCGACTTCTAATAATTCACAAACTATTTCAGCAGATTTTCCAAGTGATATTCCTTTATATACAAACCAGAAGGTGATTGGTAACACTCGAACCAAATCAACGAAGGGCATTGGCTGGATGGTCTCTGCTAATTCAAATGATTCTGCAGAATCAGTTAGTAACTTCTTTAAAGACAAGCTTACTACGACGGGGTGGACTAACGTTAGCGAATTCAGCGTAAACAATACTTTCAGCGCTGAGTATACAAAAGGAAGCGTTAGCTTCTCATACGTGATTGCACCCGGTACATCAAACACACCCTCAACAGGTATCACTTATGCGGTTAGCCAAAAACAATAGTCATACGATCATATAATTATAAAACTAACCTCTTTATAGGGTGGTTTTATAAATAAGAGTACTAACCCTTTTTTTAATATAATACTTACTGTAGGATTGGGTAGCGTTTAACTATTTCCTGCTTTTTCCACCACTTGCCAAGACCCAAAACTTGTTCTTTATCCTGTAGGTGTAACCCTAAGAGCACTAGAATGTAGATAATATGATCATCTACTAACGGGTTATTTACTGGTTGAAATTGAGCTAAAAACATCAAGAATAGCAACGAAGCTCCTGCGATAGTTGCCAATTTACTAGCAATACCAAGGATCAACGCAATACCAATGCTTGCCAAGGCGGCCATAAATAACCAGTCCCAGAATGAGTTTCCGGCCATAGACTGAAATACACTTTCAAACGGGCTTCCTTTAGTGCCAAATTTAAGAAATCCAGCTGTAGGCGAACCACCCTTAATCCAAGCCGCATCACAAAAAGTTGACACAACTCCGTCTTTGGCTCGACAGGTAGAAAAGCCTAGGCCAAACATTTTATCGAAGAACGGCCATAGAAATATAAAACCTAACGTTATTCTTGTTACTGCGGCGACATATGCTGTCGTGAGATAATTTTTTTTCTTTGCCATTACTTGCCCTCCATAGTTGTTATGGCTAAACAGTACACTATAACTGTTTATTAAACAACAGCCTGTATTTAGATAATAAAAAGTTAGGCCACTAACAGCTTAAGCAGAAGAGTATTTATTATTTATGCCTGCAGAGGGTGGAGCTCTAGAAATCATAAACTTTCTCCATTTAACACCTGTAGAGGACGGACCTCTAGAAACCGGACCTCTAGAAACTCTAGAAAATAGAAACCCTAGAAACCTAGAAAACCGGACCTCTAAAATCATATTGAATTTATCATTTTACTCATGTCGCTAACAACTGTGATGAGTAATATGCCGTCACTCTTACAAAGTCGATATTATAGAAAATTCACAGAAATATAAACTTCCATGTTTTCTGTCAAAGCTTAGCGTATAGTTCCAAGCCTAGTGAACCTATCTGGAACAAAAAAATAGAAGACCAAATTACTGCGCCCAAAACGATGGCAAATCCGTACAATTCATTCATGTAATCACCCTTAAATATACTATGATTTCCTGACCTAGCTATTTTCTTATTCAAATTACTAGCAAGCTTCACGGTACCTTTTAACAAAAATACGATGAGACCGACAAAGAGTACACAGAGAAAAATGATTAGCATCAATACTAAATAATCAATCATGCACTGTACTGTACATGAATGTATATTTGTAAACAACTACAGCAAAAGAGAAAAAAAGGCCTCACCTTTTAAGGTGTTATTTTGGGTTATATGGTTATATGGTTATATGAAGAAAAAAAGGTCTCACCTTTTAAGGTGTTATTTCGGGTTATATGGTTATATGAGAAAAAAAGGTCTCACCTTTTAGAAAAAAAGAACCCACTGTAAACAACCAATCTTTATGCTTAAAAAATAGCAAGGATTTGCAAAATTTATTGTTGGTTGTAATAATAAATACTATGTTACCGATGATATTATCAATTACAACTTTTTTCTCGACCCTTATAGGTGGTTTATTTGCTTACAAGAATAGCGACCAATTACATCGTATTCTAGGGTATACTGCTGGAGTAATTCTTGGTGTATTTGCTTTTGGTATTATACCGGAGATATTCAAGGCAATTAACGCCCAAAATGTATCCTCGACATGGCCTATGCTGGCCTTAGTCGTTGGTTTTTTAACCTTTCATATTATTGAAAAATCAATTTTAATCCATAATGCTCAAGAAGAAGACTATGGTGAACATCACCATCCACACGTAGGGGTAGCTTCGGCATTAGCATTATCTGGACATAGCTTTTTAGACGGTGTCGGTATCGGTCTCGGTTTTCAGGTCAGTAACTCTATTGGTATCGCTGTAGCTATCGCCGTTATCGCTCATGATTTTAGTGACGGAATAAATACTGTTGGTTTAATGTTAGTACACAAAAATAATCGTTCAAAAACTCTAACTCTATTATTTATCGATGCTATTGCGCCAATTTTGGGAGTATTGTCTACCCTATTTTTTCATTTTTCTGAGAAAGCTTTGATTATTTACCTTGGCTTTTTTGCCGGATTCTTACTATACATTGGTGCTAGCGAAATTTTACCTGAAGCTCACAGTAAACACTCTTCTTACGTTACTATTGCAATGACAGTACTTGGCGTTGTCTTTATGTTTGTGGTTACTAGATTCATATAGTACTACCAGTTGTTAGGGCAGGAGCAGAATCTATGGCAGGATGCCAGAG
>QIKK01000051.1 GCA_003231925.1 Candidatus Saccharimonadota bacterium | reverse complement strand
TTCTAACTTCAGGTATTTTATAATTGCAGGCCATCACAACTCTTATAATAATCTGTTCCACAGCTACATTGTACCATTTTAAGTGAATAGCCTAGGTATCATTACATCAAGACCATTATACTCTTACGGCTTCTGTTGCAATAACTAGACTTGGGCACTCAGGTTTCTTGATAGTTGAGGCACAGAGTGTACCATTCTGCAAGGCTAAGCTCCTGAGCACGAGCTTTAGGGTTAATGCTTGAGTTGTTGAGTAATAGCTCACTATTTTTTTTGGTAATATTTAAAGCCCCACTTAACGAATTCTGCAGAGTCTTACGTTTTTCTGAAAACCCAGCCTTCACAACCTGAAAAAACTGCCTAGAACTGATGTTAAAAAGTGCGGATGAACGTCTTGTCAGAACTACGACTTGAGAATTAACCTTTGGCGGTGGATAAAACATACTGGCTTTTATTCCAACACCTAGGTCGCATTTAAAGAAAAACTGGGAAGTTATTGCTAAAATACTCATTTTTCCTGGTTTTGCACAGATTCGCTGAGCAACCTCCTCTTGAATCAACAACACCGCAATTGATGGTTGGTTATTACTCTCGCCCAAAGCCCTTATTAAATGGCTTGTTAGATAATATGGTATGTTTGCGACTATTTTATAGTCTTGAGGCAACTTACTATAGTCAAAGGTTCTTATATCCCCTTCTTGGATTTGAACATTATTGTTATTTTTATATTTTTTTCTTAACATAGGGATCAACTCTTGATCAAATTCTAAAGCCATAATATTTGCACCGCTCTCCGACAAAACGTCAGTCAAAGTGCCTTCACCAGGACCAATTTCTAATATATAATCGCCTCTCTGAATATTTGCGGAATCAGAGATTGCCTTAAGGACATCTTTATCCCGCAACCAATGTTGACCCAGAGCCTTCTTGGTGTTTTTCTCGTCAATTTCCATTTCTTTATCGTATATTAAAAAGAGACGAAGTGCACGCCTCTTTTAAGAAAAAACAAAGGTTAGCTGGAGCGAGCGTAGTGTTTTTACTACGAAACACAAACTGTATCTTAATACTACGAAGTGAGACCAGTAAAGGCACCTGGATAAATCCGTATTCTTCTGTCCCTAGGTAGTAAACAATGAAATTTTACGAATTTACTTTATGAAAATTTATTCAAACTCGGGAAAGTGAGCAACCAGAACATTCTGGTGCTGAAAGTTACTCTACATGATGAGAAGAAGAGTCACCTCCTCTTAATATGGTTTACCACCAACCTTGGGCTAACCAGGCATTATAAGCCCCTTGCCACCCGCCATAACGCAAAGCGTAGTTACTGCACCATCTTAGCTGTGTTGTTGGATTGGTTAGATAATCACCACCTGCAGATGCCATTTTACTTGCTGGCAAAGACTGGCACAAACCGTATGCACCAGAACCAGAATTAAAAGCTCCAGGACGCCAGTTAGACTCTCTTGTAATTATGTAATCTACATAGGAGTAATCCGAAGCAGAAATGCCTGCCGTTGCCATCAGTGCAGATTTACTACCAGAGACACTAACATTAGAATTAAGCGATGCTATTTTTATACCACGGACACGAATCTCGTTAATTGGCTTTATCGTTATTATTCTTTGTAATTTCCTTCTTGAGACTTCTACACCATTTTTCTCAACTATTTCATAGATTACTGCCTGTTCACCCTTAACACCATGTCTATCAATACGAGTTTTTCCTGAAGCTAGGGTAGAATCTACCAGAAAGTCTGTTTTATATTGGATAACTTCTGTAACAGCTAGCGTCTTAGTGCCTGGTTTATTAACAGAAATGAGCATTCCCGTTCGAATTGCCGTAGCCTTATCTTGAGGTTGCACAGTTTCCCCACCAGCCAGATTGATACCATGTTCTTTTAATAAATCTCCGACGTTACTGGCAGTTGATCTAATTTTGGTAATTACACCAAAAAGGCTTAACTGAACCTCTACAGACCTCTTAATGACTAGCCGTTCACTGGCACTACTAGCTAATGTGTCTTGTGCCGGGGTCTCGTCGTAATACACTTTATCCTGCGGAAGCAGACTGATACCAGCCTGAATGGCTAACAGCCTAGGGGCACGTTGGGCACTCAAAAGAGTAAGTGTGCGGTTCCCATCCGTGATGGCTATAGGACGAGCACGATAAATATTAATTTGGGTATTATCCTCTATTATTGGCGTCGTCCGGCTAGGTTCCGTAATATCTTCAGGTATTAGCGGTATTTTTAAACGATTTAGTAAATCCTCTATTGTTTTGGCCCTTGTGCTTACTGTTCGTTTCTTTCCATCAACATACAAATTGACAATATGAGTGTCTTTAGCCCCTTGAGTTGTTGCACCAAAAACTACAAATAGAGTTAGCCCTGAGAAGAAAACTACAAAGAAAACTACCAACGGCACCAATAACGGATGCCTTAACAAAAACTTTGCTTTAAGTTTAACGCGTCTTTTAGACTTACGCAGGGCAATTTGAGTTCTCTTAATCATATCTCTAAGGCTTACTTAATCTAAGCCATGTAACAGTATAACATCTTAAAGAGAGGTATTGATATGTGCTAACTCTGAGGGTAGCGATGTTGAATTGATTGGCTCCCATTTGTATTGAGTTAGTTCTCTAGACATAGAAATTTCAGGAAAGCTCTTAAGCTTAATCAAGACTATTCTATATCTATACAAAAGCCCCTTTTTGTTAATTATAATAGGTCCTTGTGTTAAATGCTTAACTTGCGTAGGTTTAATAATAATGCTTAGTTCTTCTTTAATTTCACGGATTATAGCATCAACTGGCTGTTCTGTAAGCTCCAATCCTCCGCCTGGTAGTTGCCAATAAGCCGGGCCAAACCAATTTTTTACCAATAATATCTTCCCTTTAACTAAAATAATTGCTCGTACTCTGATGCGCAATGGTGCGTAAAACCAAACAAATGGCCATAACAAATAAAACAACACTCTACCTAGCTTTTTCATTTGATACTTCCAATTACTGTCATTTTATACAGAACTACCATAGACATATTATAACTTTTTTATAGGGGCAAAACTGGAATTAAACTTCTTTATGCCATTTGCAAACTTTATTGCTAGCATGTCTCCATCGATATCCACGATTATCCCATGACCGAACAGCTCATGAATAACTTTATCACCCCTCTTGTGCTCTAAAACATACCGAGGCTCTTCACTGATTGGTCCTTTGTCTTCTATTTTTCCTGCCCAATCCGTCAAATCCCCCTCTGAAGAGAACAAAGATGATTTTGACGAACTAAGTCCCGCCGAGACCTCTTGAACCATATCTCCAGATATTTCTGATAGGAATCTCGAGGGTGGATTATGCTGAGTCCCCCCATATAACATTCTACTTACTGAATGCAACATGTATAATTCATCTTTTGCTCTGGTCATTCCGACATAGCACAAACGACGCTCTTCTTCCATCTCAGACTGATCATACATAGCTCTACTGTGCGGAAAAATTGTTTCTTCCATCCCAGCTATAAATACTACTGGAAATTCTAGCCCCTTAGATGCATGCAAAGTCATCAAAGTAACAGCGTTATTACTAAAATTAGCAATATCAATATCACTAACCAACGATATCTCTTCTAGAAAACCACTTAAACCTAGTTCATTATATTGTTTTGCAACACTTAATAATTCTCTTACATTCTCCTGTCTGGCATCGCCCGCAGGTGAACCATCTTCTAGATATGTCATATAATCGATACGCTTAAGTAGAGAGTCCACTATACCAACTACCGCTAAATCATCAATATTTTGTTGTGCTGAGAAAATAATATCTAAAAGTTCTCTAAGCCCACTCAAAGCCTTAATCGGAAGTTTATCTACTTCACCAACCCTCTCTAAGGCCTGCAACAATGTTAGTCCTTTTGATTCTTGCCAATCATAAAATCTCTGTAAACTAATTTTGCCAATTCCCCGTGCCGGTACATTAACTATCCTCTCAAAACTAACCCTGTCGGCAGGTTGATACATAAAACGTAGGTATGACATGATATCTTTAATCTCTTTACGATCATAAAAACGCTGACCACCAACAATTCTATAAGGGACGCTGTAATGTAAAAAGGCTTCTTCTATTGACCGGCTTTGGGCATTAGTTCTATACAAAACAGCAAAATCACTAAATCGACGGAGCCCAGAATCTACGCTATTACGCACTCGCTTTACAATTGTCTCAGCCTCGGCTCTTTCTGAGCTTACAGCAACTATTTGAATGGGTTTCCCGGAAGTTTTGTCCGTCCATAATCTTTTATCGCTACGTTTTTTATTTTTAGTTATTATGGAATGCGCCCCTTCCAATATGGGTTTTGTGCTACGATAGTTTTGCTCTAACTTAATTACCGTAGTACCCTTGTAATCCTTCTCAAAATTTAAAATATTATGAAAATCGGCACCTCTCCACCCATAGACTGACTGCCAATCGTCGCCAACTACAGCGATATTCTGGTTTTCATTAACTAATATTTTTATCAATTTGTACTGAGCTGCGTTAGTATCCTGATATTCATCAATCATAATATATTTGAAGCTCGCAGACCATTTATCACGAACTTCCTTAACTGTCGTGAACAATTGTAGGGTTCTAGTTATTAAATCATCAAAATCCAGAGCACCGGCTCCTTTTAAGGCTTCTTGGTAGCCTGGATACACTTCCGCAGCTACTTGTTGCGTAGGACTATTTGCTAAATTAGCATATTCAACAGGGTCAATTGCCTCATTTTTAGCACTACTTATTAAATTGGCTATAGTGCGTGGTGGATAGATTTTTTCATCTAACATTAATTTCTTAGCTACCCGTTTTATTGTTGCTAATCGATCTGCTTCATCATAAATCACAAAACTTTTGGGAATCCTGATATGTTCACCGTCTTGTCGTAAGAACCGCACACAAATACCATGGAAAGTACCCATATAGGGCAAGAAGGTTCTGCTATCTGGATTCCCTCCCAATAACTTTGCTATTCTAGCTCGCATTTCTTTGGCTGCTTTGTTTGTGAAGGTGACTGCCAATATCTGTTGAGGTACAGCCAGATTTTGTTGCAGTATATAGGCAATCCTATGAATGAGCGTCTTTGTTTTACCAGAACCAGCACCAGCCTGAATCAGAAGGGGACCTTCTGTTTGTAAGACAGCCCTTCTTTGCTCTTTGTTTAAATCGTCAAGTAATCTTTCCACTACAATACATTCTAACAAGCCTAAGCTAATTTAGCCGAAGTAAAAAATACTACTTTATAAAATTAAATGGTAGTTTAACGCCAAAATTCAAAACACCAGCATCTATTAAAACTACAACCGCTAATAATCCTACAATTATAACGACCAAAAAAGTTATTATAAACCTTCTAAGAGCTATGCTTTTTGCCTCTTTGATATCTACAAAATATTTCTTACTCTGAATCATCTCTTGCAGTTGTTGCTCTCTTTCAAGCTGTATATCCCCAGCGTCCTTTTCTTTTTTTGCTGTTTTTGTTTTAGTTTTTTCTTCTGGCTCTTCTTCTGATTTCTCTTCCTGAGTTGGCTGATCTTTCTCTGCCGTTTTTTCTGGATTTATATTTGCTTTGTCTTCCTTTTCTACTGGCTTACTCTCTGATACTTCCCCTGAATCTTCACTTAGATTATTGATAGGATTCAATTTAATTCTTGTAACAGAGGGGGGCTTTACTGTTTTACTAGCATTTTGGCTATCTGTTTTAATTGAAGGGTCTGAAACTAAAGATTTATGTCCAATAACCATTGGCTTGGAGCCCGTGTCTGGTTTTGAGACTCCAGGTTTAGATACATCGAATATTTTGTTATCTTTTCCGGTCATTGTACTATCTACCAAGCCTTTCTTGTTGGACCCTATACGCCACTTCTATAATAGCTGCGAATTTATACTGGTTTAAACTTGCACCACCAATTAAAGCCCCATCACACCCAGACAGCTCTAAGAATGATTTGGCATTTAAGTCGTCAACACTGCCACCATACAAAATACGAACCAAAGATGCTGTACGCTTTCCAAATAAACTTTCTACCTGTTTTCTTATATAATTTATTGCTTCTTGGACTTGGTCTGGTTTAGCAAATTCTCCAGTACCAATAGCCCAAACTGGTTCGTAGGCAATAACTGAAGCAGCTACCTCACGAGAAGTAAGATTCATTAAACCAGCAGTAAGTTGATTATGCAAAATTTGCTTTGTTTCTCTGGCGAGTCGTTCTTGCAGAGTTTCACCAATACACAGAATAGGCATTATTCCATTACGTATAGCTGCTTGCATCTTTTTTGCGACTACATCGTCTCCTTCGTTAAATACGTAGCGTCGCTCAGAGTGTCCTACAAGTACATAATGCACCAAGTCTTGCAACATTGCCATAGAAACTTCTCCAGTGTAGGCACCGGCATCAACAAAGTACCCGTCCTGAGCACCCAGACGGAATTTCCTTCTATCTAGGTTAACACTTATAGGTTGTAATATAAGTACATTGGGTATTATGACCGTTTCTACACTTTGTCTTATTGGTATGGACTCTTCCAGTCGGTGCATAAAATGACTAGCCTGAGAAACATTAAGATGCTCTTTCCAGTTGCCGGCAATCATTATTTTTCTATTATTACGCATAACCACCCTATTTATCCCACAGAACATGCACGCCTGGCAAGTCTTTACCGGCTATTAATTCTAAACAAGAACCTCCGCCAGTCGAAACATGGTTGAACATATCCGTTAAGCCACGTTGTTCTATATACCCAGTAGTATCACCACCGCCCAATAGACTAAAAGGTCTGTTGCCGTACTTCCCAACAAGTGCATCAATTATAGCTTCCGTACCGTGTGCAAATGGTCCTATCGGTCCGTGTATAGCTTTTACTTCTGATACGCCCATTGTGCCATTCCAGACAACAGTGTTAGCTAATTGTATAATTCCAGATATAAAAGCACCAGAATATGGTCCAATATCTAAAATTTCTTCGTCTTTTTCTACCTTACTGGTCACTATCTTAGGTCGACCTGGATAGGCCTCAATATCTGCAATAACATGTGCTTCCCAATCTACAATTCTAGTCGTTGTTTTACTGTCTATTTTGGTAGAAACTACGCCGTCTTGAGGAATATAAAAAATAAAATTTCGTTTTTTTGCCTGTTCTCTAGCCTTATTTATAACATCATTGGCAATATCTAGCTCGTCTTTATCAACCAGACTCTCACCCACCTCTACACCTTGAGCCAACAAAAAAGTGTTTGCCATTGCTCCGCCAAGAGCAACAACATCGGCAATTTCTATAAATTTATGAATAATATCAATTTTATCCGCTATTTTAGCCCCGCCAACTATGGCCAGTAAGGGTCGCGTTGGATTCTCCATAATACCTGTTATGGTATTGTATTCTTTTTCTAACAACAAACCAGCAACAGCAGGAATTATCCTAGGAACCATATCAATACTAGCGTGAACTCTGTGCACATCTCCAAAAGCATCCTGCACAAAAACTTCCGCTAGGTTTGACTCAACAAGCTGTTCGGCAAATTTACGATCGTTGGCCTCTTCCTCTGGATAAAACCTGAGATTCTCTAGCAACAAAATTTCTCTTGAGTGGAGTTTTTCGGCTGTTTCCTTAACTTTCTGCCCGATACAATCGTTTGCAAACAATATAGGCTCGCCCAATAACCTACTAAGCTCTTTTGCTATAGGTTTAAGTGAAAGATGCTTATCATTAGGAGATTTAGGACGCCCTAAATGTGCACAAATCACAATCTTGCATCCTTTACCTTGAAGTGCTCTAATGGTAGGAATACTCTGCGTAATACGATAATTACTAGTTATTTTCCCTTCTGCAATAGGCACATTATAGTCTGCTCTCAGAAGTATATGTTTATCTTGTAAGTCAAATTCGTTTATTGTTTTTTTATGAAGCATTCCACCCCTCGTCTAATACCAGTTTACCTTAGAGTTTTTTCAGTTACAATACTCTTACTTTAATAGTGTCAGTCGTACCGATTACACCCGGATACTTTCCTGACGCGGTCACTACTATGTCGCCTTTTTTTAAAACCTTGTTCCTTTCTAGCCAATTAGCTAGTTTAGATGCAGCTTCTCTGCTATCCGGTCGTATATAGCTTTTAACCCCGTAGACAAGAGTCAGTTGGTTAGCAACTATTTTTTGAGAGGTTACAGCAATAATTGGATGATCTGGACGACGCGAGGCAATTTGGATTGCAGTAGCTCCAGATTTTGTTTCTGCTACAATAGCCGAAGCATTAATTTCTTCTGTTAGAGTGATAACCGCACTACAAATTGCTGACTGACGAGAATACACATCTGGTTGTTGCCTAAAAACAGCGTCAACTGGGCTATTTTTCTCTGCATATTTTATGACACGCTTCATAATTTTAACCGCTTCTATTGGATAACGACCGCTGGCGGTTTCTTCACTCAACATTACACAGTCTGTCCCGATAATTACTGCTGTAGCCACGTCCGAGACCTCAGCACGGGTCGGTTCACTAGACTCTGTCATCGTCGCCAACATCTGTGTGGCAATAATTACTGGCTTAGCTAACTTTCTACATAAACCAACTATTCTACGCTGTTCAATAGGCACTACTTCTGGTGCCGTTTCTACTGCTAGATCACCTCTTGCCACCATCACAACATCAGATTCTTGGATTATTTCCTCGATATTATTAATTGCCGCTACAGTTTCTATTTTTGCTACAATTTTTGCCTTACTGCCTAGACTATTCAGTATTTTTCTAAGTTGTACTATGTCTTTTGCGGATTGTACAAAACTCTGTGCAACATAATCCACTTCATGAATAGAACCAAAAACCGCATCTTCCCTGTCTTTTTTTGTGATAACACCGCCTGAAAAATTGGTATCTGGCAAATTGATGCCTTTACGCTTAAGCAAAACTCCGTCATTATCAGCTCTTACAAATACCACGCCGTCTTTTACGCTTGTAACGGTAGTTTTTACTTTACCGTCAAATAAGAAAACTCGCTCCCCGCGTTTAACTTTTTTACTCAAGTCATATTGAGTAGGGATAATACCGCTACGTTTATAATCTGTTTTGTGTTTAAAACAAAGAGCCTGGTTCTTCTTTACTGGTATAACCCCTTCAAAATCGCCTAGTCTAATTTTAGGACCCTGTAAATCTTGTAAAATTGCTATTGGTTTACCAAATTCTTCGGAAGCTTTACGTATCCATTTAATCTGTTCTTCACGCTCTGTATTGTTACCATGACTGAAGTTCAATCTTATACCGTTGGCTCCGCTTTTAATCAAGCTCAATATAGCTTCGTAGGAATTAGTGCTAGGACCAATTGTAGCTAATATCTTAGTGCGTTTAAAATCTTTAATAGGCACATTAGGTACCACTTTAGTTGAATTCATCTTGACTATATTGTAACAAGCTAGTGCTTAAAGGTACAGATGTGTTTTACTATTACATATAAATGAGATTAATTATTGTTGTTGCTACAAGTACCAATGGGCTAATTACAGATGGTGCAGAGCCAAATCCGTCTTCTTGGACTTCGCAAGAAGACCAAGATTTCTATCAAAAGATAAAAGCTAAACACAATCTTTTTTTGATGGGTAGCGGAACATACAAGGCAACTCATAAACTTCTTAGAGAAGACCTACTGCGGGTAGTACTGACTCGAAATCCAGCAAAATACGCTAATCAAAATATTACAGACAAGATTGTCTTTGAGACTTTAAGTCCCTCAGAATTTGTAGAAAAATATCATAAAACCTATAATCAAGCCCTGATTTTGGGTGGATCACATGTTTATACAGAGTTTTTAGAATCCGGACTTATTACCGACATATATATAACAATTGAACCGATAGTTTTTAAGTCCGGAATACCGTTTCTGCTAGATAACAAACGTATTTCAGATTATCAATTTAGTTTAGCAGAAAGTAAAAAATTGAATACAACAGGAACGATTCTCTACCATTACGTTACAAAAAATATACAAGAAAATACTGCTTTAGGTTAATAATCTCAAGGAGAGTACTAGGAGTATAATCGGCCCGTTTTGTCGCTATAAGCGACGGGGGGATTAGCGAACTCCTATTGATAGGTTAATTATAATTTAATCGAACTCAGCGTAGATAGTGAATTTATCAAAGTCCAAACGTCAGTAAAAATAGTTGATATAATTATACTACTTTGATACAATTATGTCATGAGTATATCGAAAATACAGGTCCCAATAGATAAAGCCGTTAGAGATGGTCTAGAGAAAAGAGCCAAAGAGTTAGGCTTTGATTCAGCACAGGCATACATTCGGGTGTGGGCAAAGGCAGAGTCTGAAGGACGTAAACTAGACTTTGATAGCACTACTATCGTACTTAGCCCTGAGGCAAACAAGCGCTATACGAAAATGATTAGTGAGTTCGATACAGAAAACAAAAATGGCACCTCTAAGTCTTTTGAAAATGTGGATGATTTCATGAAAGACCTTAAAGTATGAAGCCAATTCGGCGTCATCGTACATTTGTAAAGAATTTTAGAGCTAGAGTCGGCAATAATCCAAAACAAGTTAAGCAGTTTGAAAGACG
>QIKK01000002.1 GCA_003231925.1 Candidatus Saccharimonadota bacterium | reverse complement strand
ATTAGTAAAATAAGGTGTGAGAGCCCAGAAGAAGTTGCTAGCGTGACAACAAGTAACGCTCAAAAACTCTTCAAACTTTAAGAATAATGAATCCATTGCAAAAATTAAATAGGCTTTTTGTCCCAGAGAAACATCGTGAGGTCATCCAAAGTGGCTTTATGGAATTTCTCATAGCTAGAGAAGATTCACTGGTGAAAGCGGTTGGACGCTAGTTGCAGGAAAGGAAGCCATTGAAAACACAGATTCTCAATCGGTACCAAGCCAACTAGCAGAAAAGGCCTTTAGCCCAACTCTCTCAGCAGTAGTAGAAAGAGTTCCAGTGGGTATTGAAGAAGTTCCGTCATCAGCATCAGGAGCGAAAGAAACTTTAGCATTGGTAAGGCCAGAAGATATCAGGGTCCCATCTATTGAAGTAGCTCGAGCCAGAATTGACTCTGTATTCTTAAACAGCGATAATTAGAAATATCTAGATATGAATATTTTTACTCAATTTTTTAGTAAGTTGTCCAAAAATCCAGAACAACGACGTAAAGAAATATTAAATGAATTGATTAGACAAGAGTCTAGCATCTCTCGTGATATATTCGGACCCATTCCTAAAGGAGGGGTAAGAGAGTTCTTTTGCCTAGACGAGCATAATTGGGTTTGGCATGAAGAGTGGCAAACTACCGAGGGACGTAAGACAAGAGTAACACGCTATATTATTAGTAATAAAAATATCGTAAAAACCATAAATAACGGTCACCCCCAGAGTGTATCGCTAAAAGAAGCTCACAACCTTGAAAAGGCCGCAAAAATCTACTTACATCGGGCAAAAAAGCATATATACAATAAAACTAATAAATCTTAAGCCACAATACTTAAAGTAGATGAAAAGAATATACCTAGATTATGCAGCCGCAACCCCAGCTGATAAGCGGGTTATTAAGGCAATGAGCCCCTATTTTGCAGAAAATTTTTATAATCCATCAGCACAGTATCATGGAGCTAAGAGTGCTAAGGAAGCGCTGGAACAATCCAGGCAACAGGTTGCTAAGATAATCAGTGCCAAACCCCCTGAAATTATATTTACGGCTGGAGGTACAGAGTCTAATAATCTAGCGATTTACGGAGTTATGAGTCAGTATCCGGATGCAGAAGTTATTGTAAGCGCAATTGAACATGAAGCAGTGTTGCGAATGGCAGAAAAGTTTAATAATAAATTGGTGCCTGTTGACAGTAAGGGATGTATTAGGACAGATATTTTAGAAGAACATATCACTGATAAAACAGCGTTAATCAGTGTAATGTTAGTCAATAACGAAATAGGTACCCTGCAACCAGTGAAAGAAATATCTGAAGTAGTACGAAGAATACGTAAAAGTCGTAGGGAGAGCGGAAATAAATTACCGATTTATCTGCACAGCGATGCTTGCCAAGCACCACTGTACCTAAGTGTAAATGTCTCCAGATTAGGAGTAGATTTAATGACCCTAAACGGCGGAAAGATATATGGGCCAAAACAGAGCGGAGTTTTATATAGAAAAGCTGGAATTATTATGGAGCCATTAATTGTTGGTGGTGGACAAGAATGGGGTTTGCGGTCTGGTACAGAAAATGTTGCTTTTGCTGTTGGCTTTGCCAAGGCTCTTGAACTTGCGGACCTGGGGCGATCATTAAGGGCTAATAGTACGACTAAGTTGCGGGATTATTTTACAGAAGAACTAGTAAGCCGATTTGATGCTGAAATTAATGGACACAGAAAATTACGAATAGCTAATAATATACACGCTATTTTTTCTGGTATAGATAATGAGAGAGTACTTTTTGCCCTGGATGGCATGGGTATTGATGTGGCTAAAGGGTCTGCTTGTAGCGCTAGTGATGACACTCCGTCTCATGTACTCTTGGCAATAGGGAAGACGGACGACCAAGCAAGAGCTAGTCTACGTTTTTCTATTGGCCGGGATACTACAAAAGCTCAGCTATGCATAGTATTGCAAAAACTTAAAATTGCTCTAAAAGCGTAGGGTATACAGCCAAGTTGGTATCTAGTTAGCAAAAGCGTTATAATTATCTTTAGAGGTACTGAATTAGTGCTACGTCAAATAAAAAGTAAATTATCATTCAAAAGAGTAGCGGCCTTTATAGGTCTGCTTGGTATTATAGTTTTATCTTTAAGCATGCGTACGGCCGGGCAATCAATAACGCAGGGCTATACCGCAAACAAAATTTTACAGCGTGGTACAGTTGTTTCTATAGACGCTAAAGACACTAGCAAAGTAGTCGCCGCTACATCAGAGAATGCAAAAAGATTGCAGGGCGTTGTGGTTGGCGCAAATGACTCAGCGCTGACACTATCAGCAACAAAAGAAAAGACTTTTGTTGCCTCTATCGGTAGGTTTGATGTTCTAGTTGGGACCGAAGCTGGAGCAATTAACCCAGGAGATTTTATAACAATATCCAGCATAGCTGGAATTGCCAAGAAAGCCGGAGAGAATGACCGTTTTGTGGTTGGTAAAGCCATTCTGGGTTTTGACGGTAGGACTAACGTTATTAGTACCGTAGAGCTCAAAAACGTAGCTGGTGGTTCCAGGCCAGTAGCAATTGGGCGGATTAGAGTAGACATTAGCGTTGGCCCAAATCCGCTTGCAAAATCTACTCAGTCAAATTTGCCGAGTTTTCTTAAAAAGGCCACAGAAACTATAGCTGGCGGACAAGTTAGCCCAGTTCGTGTTTATGTTGGACTTTTTATTTTACTTGCGGCTGCGTCAATATCTGGTAGTTTACTGTATGTCGGAATTCGTAGTAGCGTAATATCTATCGGTCGTAACCCGTTATCAAAAAAATCTATCACAAAAAGCTTGCTTCAAATCGTTTTAACGAGCATTATAATTTTCCTCGTGGGCTTATTTGGGGTATATTTATTACTGAGATTATAAACATTAGCAAGAAAGCGGTGGGGGCTCTCATTGGCGTAGAGAATAAAATATGAGTCTAGGAATATTAATACTGATATTAGCTGTTATTCTGATTGTTACCGTGGTTGTGATAATGTCTGTGTTCCGTAAATCAAGCCCTTCGAGCCGAAAAGATCCTAAAAACACACCCAACAATTTCAAAGACATAGCCGAAGAGGACATTGAGCATATTTTTAATGACGAATTCCGGGAAGAATTGCGCAACAGAGGGCGACTACACTTTGAGAAGATTATTGGTGAGAATGCCATGTTCCTACAACAAGACTTACGCCTGACAACCTCTCAGTTAAATGATTTCATGAAAACAGAGATTACTCGTGTATTAAAAGATGAATTTGCAAAATATGAAGAGTCTATCAACGATGCAAAACAGCTCGCCATAGATTCTATCCAAAAAACACAGGATACTATTGAGCAACAGAGAGAATTACTATCAGCACAGTTAACCGAAAAACTTACAGCCGAAAAAAGTAGAAATCTAGCTAGATTTGAGAAGCAAATGGCCGATATAGTCAATCATTATGTGCTGGAGGCTATTGGTGATCAGATAGATCTAAGCGAGCAGTTAGAGTTTATATTGTCGCAACTTGAAGAGAACAAAGAAGCCATCATACGTGACATTAAAGATGGAGCCTGAAAGAGGAGGAATAATAAGGTGGAAAAAAAACTATTAAAACTCCCTCTCGCAGTAATTGGTCCAATGGATGTAGCACGATTACTACACGAGACAGAAAACCTAGATGAATTTTTTAGACAGACAACTATTCGTAAGGGCGGTGCTCCTCAGTCACCACCAAGATACAGTAAACTTTTAGATGAATTAGTGGTAACTAACAATATGAATCTACTGCAGGAAAAAGATCGTGAAATATTGCTTGATCAACTCTCTAAAGTATTAAAACGAGCTCCGATATTGCACATGAGCTTTAGTGTTGACCCCCCTGGTTCGTATATGCAAAAAATTGTCTTTTGGTTACGCGAGAATATAAATAAAATGACATTGGTTAGAGTAGGGTTACAACCTAATATTGGGGCTGGTTGTATTGTCCGTACTAATAACAAATCTTTTGATTTTTCTCTAAGACGATTTTTTGATAATAAACAAGATTTTTTTCTAAAAGAACTGCACAAAGCGGTTGCAGAAGACGACCAACCAGAAAATTCGTCTCCACAAGGTACTGTAAAAACCTCTCTACCGATAGATGAAACGGCACAATCTACAGTCAAAACCGCTACTAATATTGAAATAGTTGTTCCGGAAGCTATTGCACAGCCTCCTCAACAAACTAAAGGAACAGAAGAATGAATACCGGAAATCAACATTTTGATAAGCTTGTTGAATCTGGTAAACCAGTTGGAGAAGTTATTGGTGTCAAGAAGTTCCTGGTTTCTGTCAAAGGGCTTCAGCCCTGCAGGGTACACTCGTTGGTAATGTTTGAAGATGGTTCTAAAGGCTTCGTGCACCAAGTGCTAAGAGATTATGTATTAATTTTACATATGGGAAGTACCGAAGTCAAAACAGGTATGATTGTTGTTATTCAACACAACGAGCTAGTCTCTAAAGTAGGTAAGGATTTTATCGGTAGAGTAATCAGTGTTACTGGTGATCCGTTAGACGGCAAAGGGCCTATAGTAGCAGAAAGAGTTTGGCCAGTATTTAATGACGCGCCACCACTATATGAGAGAAAGCTATTGGATGTTCAACTCGAGAGTGGTGTAACTGCGATTGATGCCTTATTCCCAATTGTTAGAGGTCAGCGTATGGCTTTGCTTGGGGATAGTAAATCTGGTAAAAGTACTCTTGTAACTCAACTTACGATTAATCAAAAGAACACCGATCAAGTAGTTGTGTACGTTTTAATAGCAAAACGACGTAGTGATGTTGACACCCTCCTCTCAAGGCTAGAAAAAAGCGGTAGTTTAGAGAATGCCGTAGTCATTGTTAGCACGATGTTTGAATCGCTAATTATGAGTTATATCGCACCGTATGTCGGAGCTGCTATGGCCGAATATTTCTGGCAGGAGTTAGCTCAGGATACTATTATCATTTATGACGATTTGACTTCTCACGCCCATGCTTATCGGGAGGTGGCTTTATTGTCTGGTGTTAGCCCAGGTAGAGATTCTTATCCTGGGGATATGTTCTATGCTCACTCTAGTTTACTAGAGAGGGCAGGGCGCTTGGACAAAAACGGTGCTCACCTAACATCTATTCCGCTAGTTAACGCAGCTGGTGGTGACATTACCGCCTATCTACCTACCAACATTATGTCTATTACCGATGGGCAATGGATTTTGGATAAGGCTCTATTTAGGGGCGGTATTAGACCAGCTTTAAGTTTAGGGCTTAGTGTTACTCGTGTTGGCGGTGTTGGACAAGTTAAAAGGCAAAAAGTATTGGCGTCACAGACTTTGAAGTCCCTAGCTTCCTATCGGGTAGCTGAGGAATTTTCACATTTTGGGTCTGAGTTAGCCTTGGAGGCTAGGGTAGCTCTAGAAACAGGTAAAAAATTACTAGAAGTATTAAAGCAATCGCCAACAGATATTTATTCAGTTATGGCCCAACAATTAATGCTAGATTTGGTACTGGACAGTAGTGAAGAGGACCAGCTGGATGTTCTAAAGTTACAAAAGAATGCCAATGAGTATGCCGCTAAAATCACAAACGATACTGATGACATGTATCAAAAGATAAAAGTAGAGTTAAAAAGTACTTGCACTGTAGAGTTAAAAAAATGAGAAATCCAAAAGACATTAATCGTGAAGAAATTGCAGTCAGCACTCTGGTTAAACTAACTGGAGCTTTTGAGGGTATTGCCAGTATGCGTATTGCTCAGATAAAAAACCAAGTATTACAGGCCACGGCTTTTTTTGATGATTTATGGTTAATCTATTCACAGCTCCGCGTTGACAAATTTTTTAGGTTTGGCAGGAGTCAATCCAAGGAAAAAGTTTTAGAGAAAGAGCTCTTTATTATTATTACTGCAGAAGGCGGATTTAGTGGTGATATAGACCAAAAATTAGTTAAGTATATGCTTACAAAGTTCGATAAAAAAAAGCAGGATATATTAGTAATTGGACATCATGGAGCTGTTCAGTTGGCCCAGCAAGGTGTTAATTATATAAAATATTTTAAACTCCCCGCTAAAGATAGAAACATTAACGTTTCGCCAATTATTAGATATGTCCAAAGATACAAAAATACAACTGTTTTTTATCAGGAATACGTATCACTTATGGTCCAAGACGTAAAGATGATTGAATTATCAGCGGCAGTTGCTGAACAGGGCCGGGAATCCACAGAAAAAGGCGAGGTTATAACAGTCGATAATACTATTTTTGAGCCTAGTATTTATGCGGTAGTTGACCACCTAGAAAACTCCATGATGCAAATCGCCTTAAGCCAACTGATTCTTGATTCTAAACTTGCTCAATACGCCAGTAGATTTAGAGCCATGTCGCTATCACACACAAATGCTGAAGAATCTAAGGACGAGTTGCATCTAGAATACAATAAAGCCAAACGAGTAATAAAAGATCAACGCTTGAAAGAAATTATTAATGGTATGAGAAAAGTGGGAGTTTTGGTATGAGCCAAGGATACATTACAGCTATTAAGGATTTGGTAGTTATAACTCAATTTGACGAAGACGGTCCATCTGTTGGAGAAGTAGTAGCTGTAGATAATCCTAGTAAGACAAAATTATTAGTAAATCATCTGGAAAGTGGCGGGGTAGCCACTTGTCTGAATATCAGGAATGATCGCAGTATTGAAAAAGGGATGAAGGTTGGGTTAACAGGGAAAGGCATTGAAATACCAGTTGGTGAAGCAACCATCGGTAGAGTACTGGATTTTGTAGGCGATCCATTGGATGGAAAGCCTAAAATTACACAGAAACAGGCCAAGAGAAAAAATATTCTTAAATTGCCCCCTAGAAGTACAAATTTTAAAGTTGCCGAGCCTGAAATTCTAGAAACTGGTATTAAGGTAATAGATTTTTTTACGCCATTTGTTAAAGGACGTAAGATCGGAATAGTCGGAGGTGCGGGTGTTGGTAAGACAGTGCTTACTATGGAGCTTATTAATAACATTGCAAAAAGTGGTGAGGGACTGTCATTTTTTGCTGGTATTGGCGAGAGAATCAGAGAAGGTCATGAATTGTGGGATACCTTGCGCGAGAATAACCTGCTTAAAAATACCTGTATGTTCTTTGGGCAGATGAATGAGAATCCAGTGCAACGAGCTTTGATCGGTATCTCTGCAGTCGCTGGAGCGGAATACTTTAGAGATCAGCAAAATAAAAATGTTTTATTCTTCGCCGATAACATGTATCGGTTTGTACAGGCCAGTAACGAACTTTCTACCATTTTAGACCAAATACCAAACGAGGGTGGTTATGAAGCCTCGATATTTTCGGATGTTAAGACTCTACAAGACAGGCTAAGTTCCAACGAGAAGGGGTCTATTACCAGTGTTCAGACAATTTACGTGCCTGCGGATGATCTTTCAGATCCTGCGGTACAAATGATACAACACGAGCTGGACTCTATAATTGTTTTATCAAGAAAAGTTGCCGAGCAAGGGATAAGACCAGCCGTAGATCTGTCTCTAACGACATCTTCGCTTCTTACCCCCGATATAGTCGGTGAGCGTCACTATAACCTTAGCGTGGAAGTAATGGTTTTACTACAAAAATACGAATCTCTAAAAAATATCATAGCTATTATTGGAGAAAATGAACTTTCAGCGAAGGACAGGTCTGATTATGCAAGAGCCAAGAAACTAATTACCAATTTTACACAAAATATGAATGTCATGGCTAAACATACTGGAGCCAAAGGAGAGGTATACACTAGAGAAGAAACTCTTAAAGGTATTGAGGATATTATTAATAGTTAGAGGATTTATATGAGCGAGAAAGATACCAAGAGCCAACCAGCCAAAACTAAAGAAGACGGGATTAACAAAGGTGGTAATGTAAGAATTGATGACAGAAAACTACAGGAAAAGATTCTCTCAGGGCAGATGTATGTAAAAGTCTATTCACCATATCGAAATTACTTCAGCGACATTGCCGATAGTATTAGTGCAGTTAATGATACTGGCCCTTTCGATATACTGCCTGGACATCATAAGTTTTTAACACTACTAAGTTCTTGTGAGCTAGATATTCGTACAAACGGTGTAGCGGAGAAGATAAAAGTAGATTACGGAATAATGTTTGTGAAAGAAAATCGTGTAACTGTTTTTCTGGACGTCTAATATCCAAGACACTTATTTTATAGGTTTAAGCTAGGCGGTTAACAATATCGTGGTACTGAAATAAAAATTAGATTCTCTGGCGTTAGTCAATTGTTACATAGTCAAAGCTAACGGATCCAGTTGTCAGAGCGCCACTTGTTGCAATACTAAAATTACTACTAGTTCTTGAACTCAAGTAAAATTTTTGGGTGCCTGTAACAATGGAAGCTCCTAGTTTGGCGATCGGTGTAATCACAACGTGGGGGATGTCTTTAAAAGCACTTTTAAATGTAATGGTTGCCAATACTCCACTAACTGGATTAGACCCGACATTGATAGTTACCGTACCTGATGTGTCAGTCCCGCTTATAGTTACAGTGCCGTTAGAACCTATAGCGTTACCAGCTGTAATATTAGGTGTAGGACCACCAGCATCTATATGCCGATTTATCTGGATATCTTGATTAATCTGTAAAGTATCAATCGAAAACGTTGTAGCCGAAAAAGTACCCGCAAAAGCCACAGGACCAGTAACCGTTAGTCCTTTTCCGACCGATAACTGCCCATTGATATTAACGTCGCCAGAAGTATCTAAAGAGTTTAGGGAAACTTTATCAAAAGTACTTGCGCCAGAGACTGTAATCCCAGGTAAGCTTAAGGGGCCTCCTACCTTTATAGATCCTGCAACATCAAGTCCTCCACGTATCAGCACTTTTCCTGTGAATAAAGAATTTGACTCTACTGTAAGTAGTTGTTTAGGATCACCGACACTTGCATCACTATTCATCAGAGCATCAATTGTTTTTTGAGTAAGTTCTTGGGTTTGTGTTTTAGTAACAGCTGGGTTTTTACTAGACTGGTAGCTAACAAAAACAATTAAGGAAGCAACCACAAGTATTAAGATGAATGTTAGTAGGTAGACATTTAATTTGTTGATGATACTTCTAATACGCCCAGATATTCCAGAACTATTTTTGGGTTTTATAGATTCTGGGTTATCTAGGTGTTGTGGTGTGCTATTAGTCTCTTTCTCTAGATTTTCTAGAGAGTCGGACTCTTCTGCTGGTTGATTATCCTCTTGCATACGTACTGCTTTAGCTTATAGTGTATCTTAAAATTTTACAAATCTAAAAATTATGCACGAGCTTGCATGCTAACAGCTATAATGCGATACTAATAGTATAGCTGATTAGTGAAAACCAAAAGAGATAAAAATGTCCTATCACAGGGGAATCAACAACCATATAAGAATCAGAAGAGCTCGCAAAACCATACATTTAGTAATTGTTATTTTGTTTTTTCTTTTGCTAGCACTGACTTATGCAGGAGTTGACTGGCTTATAAATCGATCTAAGAGCAACGATGTCACTCCTAGCGATATTAGTAGTACTTTCATTAGACCATCAACAACAAAACTGTTTAGAACTGAGTATTTCCAGTTTCAAACAGACAATAGCTGGTCCAAAATCCCAAGTGTTAGCACTAGTACAAAGTTCGTTTACAGAAGCTACAACGGTCCTTTAGTAGAGCATCAACTGGTAGTATTTGTAAACGAAGCTCTTCCTTCAAATTTTTCTGCTACCAGAGTTCTACCTGTCGAAGTTATTAAAGGTGTTTTCAAAAAAGTAGCTGGAGTGAGTGAACATTGTAATAATGCTATCCCCAAAGATAAGTGGTCTGGGCCTGAAGTAGTAACTTATAGACAGGTTACCTTTAAATGTAATGTTGACAGCAATGAATATACCGTTTTTGTAGGTGTGATTGGTGGCAAATGGAAAAATAGGAAAATATGCATTAGTCTACGATAATTTAAAATTCTTACCAGACTCCTCGCAGATAGAATCTATTGTTGATACATTCCAGGTACGCTAATTATTAGAGTTATTATGCTATAGTTTATGTTAAGTTATGAGGTTAAAAAAGTATTATACAGTAGTAGTTATACTGGCATTAATAATGTTCAATGTTAATGATTTTGTTCTAGCTCAATCATCGGCTAATTATAGCGTGGGGGAATCCTCATTTAGTACTGGTGGTAATCGTGATGCAAAGTCAACAAATTATGGTACGTCCGGCATTGCTGGTTTAAATACAGTAAGCAATAGTTCTAGTACAAATTTTGACACCGTGGCAGGCCTTATAACACCAGATGTTCCATTTTTAGAATTTTTTGTAACAGGGGCAATAGTTGATTTAGGTGTGCTTAATTCTAGTACGACATCCTCTGGTGCTGCAAAAGCAGGGGCGTGTGCCTGCTCCTTTTATGTGCGTACTTACCTTTCGTCTTCGTACGTAGTAACGACTATAACTCCTCCGCCTACAAGTGGAGGAGGTGCTGTTTTGACTGCAAAGGTGACACAGGCCTTACCGTCTTCGTCTCAGTCGGTAGAAGAATTTGGCATGAACTTAGTTGCTAATACCTCACCAGCTATAGGTGCAAATCCTGTAAATCAGCCCAATGGCAGTTTTGCAGACGGTATTGCAGAACCCGGCTATGCTACACAGAATCTATTTAAATATTCTGTGGGCGATATAATAGCTAGAGCTGCTGGTCTTTCAGGCTCCAAAGCATGGGGTATGACAGAATATACAATTTCATATATTGCTAAGAGTAATACAGTTACTCCAGCGGGGTTATATACCATGAATCAAGTCCTTGTTGCGACTGCAACATATTAGTTCCTGTGGATAACTAGAATAATAAACTTGTATACTTAGTGAAAACTGTGGTATAAACTCAATAGTAGATTAAAAAATAAAAATTAACAAAGGAGAAGACAGTGAGAAAACACAATATAACGTACAACAGGATACAGACTATATCCGTTGCTTGGATGCTTGTGTTTGCCTTAGTAACACCACTAGTATTAATACGCCAAGCCAGCGCTTTTGCTCAAATGACCGAACGTAGTATAGCTATAAGCTCATCTGTTGCAGGCGCTACAAGTACCGTTTATACCGTAGGATTTAAGCCAGCTACATCTGGCACCATACAAGAGATTATTATAGATTTTTGTAATTCAGCAACTGGACCAATTATTGGAACAACTTGTACTGCACCGACCGGGTTTGATCTAGTAAAAGCCTCAACGACTATTGTTAATGAATCTGGACTGAACTTTGGTACAGGCTGGGCTATAAATTCTACCCTAACCACCGCCAGTAAGCTTGTGATTACTGATTCTCTAGCAACTACTAGCGTCTCAGCTGGTACAGCTGTAAGTTTTGACATAGGTACAGGAGCTGGTGCTAACGGTGTAACTAACCCAACCGGCACAACAGGTAGTTTTTATGCACGCATCATGACTTACGCAACCACTACAGCAGGAGACAGCTACAGTTCTGCCACTACAGGGTCTAATAACCCCCCAGCTGCTACTGTTGATGCTGGCGGTATTGCCTTGAGTACTGTAGACCAACTAACCATTAATGCTCGGGTTCAGGAAGTTTTAGTTTTCTGTGTAGGTACAACCGATGCCGGAATCAGTAATGATTGTTCTGATATAAGTTTAAATACAGTTGATCTAGGTATTATCGATAGTAGTACTGTATCTATCTCTCCGATAGCTTCTGCTAATGGTGGTAACGGAAAAAATGGTTTAGCAATGATACGCACAAATGCCGTTAACGGTGCTCAGATTAGTTATTTTGCAGGACCAGTTACTGGTGACACAGGCTCACTGTATCTAGCATCTCTGAGAGTAAAAAACGCTACCTGTACTGGTGATGGTACCTACGCTACCGGGCTTCAGGATGATCAATGTTTCAATAGTGCTGGTCTGACACAAACAATTTTTAGTACTACAGCGCCCGTTAAAGAGGGATTTGGTATGACAGCATCAAGTGTTGATACAACCAATGGCACAACAACTAATTTAGTCCGTGATGCACAGTATGATGGCGACGGCACTAATAATGCGGGTAATGGTTGGGCCTGGTCTCAAGGTACGACGGATGTAATTGCATCTTCAATGGCATCTACTAAGAAGGTTCTAGATGACGAGATGCTTGTTCTACGCTTTGCTGCAGTAGCAGCCGTTACTACACCAACTGGTTCATACGGTGTAACGAGTACATATATTGCTACTTCAACTTTTTAGTGTGTAAGTGCTAAGTACTACAAATGTCTGGACTCAGCTCTACATCTGTAATCTGTACTCAAATATAAAAAACTTAGCTTATGGCCATGAAAATAACCAGAAAAATATTTTTTAGCCCAAAACAAACTACACGAATACTGTATTTGGTGCTACTTCTGCTCTTTTCTCTATATGTTATTATTCAACAGAATAATGTTGATGCTCTGAGTTTAGTGGGTCGTAGTATTACGCTGAGTACTTCTGAAGCTGGTCAAATTGCTAAACATACTTACCGGTTCACTAACTTATCATCTGCAACACTGGGCTCAATCAAGTTGGAGTATTGCTCTAATAGTCCACTGTTTGATGATTCTTGTACCATTCCAGCAGGGCTTAACCTATCTTCCGTTAACTTAGTCAGTCAGACTGGTAATGTGGGGTTTGTTATTGATCCACTTTCTTCACAGTCTACAATAGTACTTAGTCGTTCGCCTAGTGGTGCCTTGAGTGCACTAAATACTTATGTTCTTTCAAATATAACCAATCCTTCTACTGCTGACAGCACTTTTTACGTAAGGATTAGCCTGTATGCTTCTATTGACACTTCTGGCCCAAGTATCGATAAGGGTGCAGTTGCTTTTAGCACTAGTGGTCGGCTAGGAGTGGGGGCATATGTTCCGCCAATATTAACTTTTTGTGTTGGTATTACTGTCGCTTCTAATTGTAGCTCGACAAATAATAGTATTATTAGTTTTGGAGAATTGAGTTCACAATCTACGGCATCAACAACAACGCAATTTGCAGCTGCCACTAACGACCCAACAGGATTACAAGTATTCTTGAATGGTCAAACAATGACGTCTGGTAATAATATAATTTCTGCCCTGGATCTACAGTCTGGTAGTTTAATTGGCCAAGACCAATTTGGGATTAATCTTAGAGCGAACACTAACCCTTCAGTTGGATCAGACCCTTCAGGCTATGGTGTTATTACTGCCAAAGCAAATTATAATTTACCTAATCAATTTATATTTCAAAACGGCTCGTCAATAGCAAGCTCGACTAAATCAACAAATTTTAATGTATTTACCGTTAGTTATATAGTAAATATCACACCTAACCAAGCACCAGGAGTGTATGCTTCTACTCTAATCTACACTGCGGTTGTCTCCTTTTAAGATAAATTGTTAATGAAATACTATAATAGGGATTCAGCTAGTGTTATAATCCTTAGATAAATGGAGGAGATGCTAAAGTGAGAAAATTCAACATTGTATTTATGATTGTGGCGATATTCATGGGACTTAGCACGATTACTAGCAGTGCGTACGCACAGCAAAAACCTGGTACAGGTAGTGGCTTAAGTATCTCTCCTACCCGCACGGATCTCGTGGTAAATGCTGGAGCGACAGCTGATTTACATATATCAGTTAAAAATGTTACTGGTGGCTCAGTTATTGCTAAGCCTTTTATTAACGATTTTGCACCTGATGGTAAGACTGGAGCACCCCAATTAATATCAGATAGCTCCATTGAATCAGCTTATTCTATTAAAAAATTCATTAAAGACGTAAATCAATTTGAGTTTAAAGCTGGCGAGACAAAAAATCTAACCATCAAGGTAACAGTGCCTAAAAATGCAGCTCCTGGGGCTTACTATGGGGTTATAAGGTATCAAGCTGTACCAGACTCCAAAGCACCCAATAATAGCGGTGGTGGGCAGGTTTCTTTGACAGCAAGCGTCGGCTCATTAGTTCTAATAGAGGTTCCTGGAGAAATCAGGCAACAGGCTAGCATAGAAACAGTATCTGCCTATCTTAATTATAAAAGCGGAAGTATATTCATTAGGAAACCTAACAAAATAGGAATCGAAATAAATAACTTAGGGAATGGTTTTGCGAGACCCTCTGGCGAAGTAAAAGTCCGCGATATGTCCGGTAATCAGGTGTTTTCCTACAAGATAAATGACACTAATCCGCAAGGCGTTGTTTTGCCTAATTCTACCAGAATATTCAAAGATGCTATAGAAAATATAAATTCACCTGGTCGCTATAAAATAGATGTTTTTATCTCTTACGTTAATGGTGGTGAAGTTTATACAAAAACTGCAACTTTTTGGTATATACCTCTTTGGTTGCTCGCCGGCGGGCTAATAGTAATATTACTGTTAGTGCTATCAGTTGGATTACTATATCGAAATTACATAACAAAAACTACAAAACGCCGTCGATAAGAAATGCTTAAATGCTTGCGGTTATAATAAAAGCAGTGTAAAATAGAAGTGTTAATAACTTAAATAAAAAGTTTTAAAACAAATGACAAAAATCATACCTAGCTCCTGGCAGGATATGAAAAGAGCTGTGTTAACAGTATCTTTCGTAGTTGCGGCATTCTTTCTAGTATTGGGTGCAAACGGGGCAAGCGCACAATCCTCAGATCCGGTTCAGACCGGATCTGTTGGTATTACGGGTACAATTAGTACTCCCCCTCCCACAAAAGGTGCCACTATTAGTCTCCCCGTTAATGGACAAAAAATAGATAAGTTACCTATTACTGTGGCTGGGCTTTGCCCTGACAATCTACTAGTTAAAATCTTTAAAAATAACGTATTTGGTGGATCTATACAATGTAGCGCGGGAAATTTTAGCTTAAAAATAGATCTATTTGTAGGCAAAAACGATCTAGTAGCTAAGGTATATGATGCCCTAGACCAGCCTGGACCTAATTCTAATTCAGTATCTATCACATTTGCCAACGACATAGCCACTACACCTTCTAGAGTAACCTTGACCTCTAATTATGCTAAGAGAGGAGCTAATCCTAATGAAACGCTAAACTGGCCAATAATACTTAGTGGCGGTACAGGACCCTACGCCTTTAATATAAACTGGGGAGATGGTACTACTCCGGATCTCTTTACAAAACAGTCCCCGGGGGTTACGGGTTTAAAACATATTTATCGTCAACCAGGTGTTTACAACATAATAGCCAAGGTGGGCGACGCTAGTGGTGTAACTGCGTTTCTACAGATTGTCGGCATCACTAATGGTCCTGTGTCTAAAGATGCCAGTAATAAGCTGGTTGGTAGTACGGGCAATAGAGATACTAACGGTACTACAACAATTCATAAAACCCTTGTTTTATGGTGGCCAGTTATCACCATTCTTCCTTTTATGCTTGTTGCTTTCTGGCTTGGCAAGAGATATGCATTATACGTATTGAAGCATAAAGCATAAACTCAGCGATAAGGACTTATTTTCTTGATTTCTGCCCAACTGTTGCTGGCCTCTAGAGATAAAAATATTTATTAAAGATGACCTTTCGGTAGTCGTTTGACATTACTATATCCAAAGGCTGATATAATAAACGGATGAAGAAGTATAGGGTATATGTGGGATTATCTGGCGGTGTGGATAGTTCATTATCTGCTGCTCTTTTGGTGGAACAGGGGCATGATGTTACGGGTGTATATATGAAAAACTGGTCTAAAGATTTACCAGGATTTCCTTGTCCTTGGAAAGAGGATTATCAGGATGCAAAACGTATTTCCGTACAACTGGGAATTCCGTTTGAGATGTTTGATTTTGAGACCGAATACTTTGATAAAGTTGTACAGTATATGTTGGACGGCTTTAAATCTGGTATCACACCGAATCCCGACGTAATGTGTAATCAAGAGATTAAATTCAAACTTTTCTATGAGTTAGCAAGAAAAAAAGGAGCGGATTTTATTGCCACTGGTCATTATGCACAGGTTAATAATAAAAAAGGTCAATTAAAAACTGCTATAGACAGTAATAAAGATCAAACATATTTTTTGTACAGAGTTAATGAGGACGTGTTAGAACACACATTTTTTCCGTTAGGAGAGATGACTAAGCCAGAAGTTAGAAAAGAAGCAAAAAAGCGAGGTTTAATCACTGCTCATAAAAAAGAATCAATGGGCATATGTTTTGTTGGTAAGGTCGGCATCAAAGAGTTTCTATCACAATTTGTTGAGACAAAGTCCGGGCCTATAATAGAGCAAAACGGCAGAATAATTGGACAACATGATGGCGCAATATTCTATACAATTGGGCAGAGACACGGACTGGATGTAGGCGGTGGAATGCCTTATTACGTTACGAGCAAAAATATGAAGAAAAATGAGGTCTACGTAACAAACGACATTTCTGATGAAAAGCTATGGTCAGACACAATTAGACTAACCAATTGTCATTGGATAAACTCTGTCCCAGAAATCGGGAAGCCTTATAAAATACGTACACGCCACAGAGCTAAATTAGTAAATTTTAGCTTCATTGCAATAAATGATAAAAAAACACTCATCAAATTAGAAGAATCTCTTCGAGCGCTGACCCCAGGTCAATCTGCCGTAGTTTATGACGGTGAAATATGTCTAGGTGGTGGTATAATCATCTAAGAAACCTCAGTATAAAACTAAAAAGCCTAACGTCCCTCAAAATTTGAACCGCACGAGATATCCACACTTTTTAAGACTGCGTACATTTATAGCCCTGTCCACTTTAATGTACGGCCGTCCATCAAATTAGACAAGCTTCAAATGCCTGAATCTGATTATTAGCTTTTCCTGTTGTGCTATCTCTTCTACCTCTAAGTACGTTACCCATTCACTAATTCCAAAATGTTCGACTGTTTTAGCTATGACATCTTTAGAATCATACGGATGAATCCAAACGCTTTGTTGGAGTATTTGATAACCCAGCGAATGAATTTTGTTAGTAAACCCTACTCGTGCGGAGCGTTTACTCTCCGGAATGTCGAACATCACTAATCGCCATTTATTATCCCACTTTTTAGGGGACTCTATCTTGATGTTCTTGTATTCTAATAATTTTATTCGTCTTAATGCTTTTTTTGTAAGTTCAATGCCGTGGTCATAATCACCCCTGACTAGCCCTTGGGCTTTCATGTAACTACGGAGTCTACTTAATTTTCTTTGTTTTTCGCGGTCATCAATCTTGTTAAGTAATAAATCAAGAGGTTTATCTAAGATTTGTACTGCGTTTGGAGCGATAAGCATAGCGCCAGTTATTGTGCCTAGAGCGAGTAGTTGAAGGAGGATATCTACACTTTGAGAGGTATCTTTGTACTTTGACATGTAAATCTATTATACGGCCGTTCATCAAATTGGACAATTATATCTTGAGTTTATAGTGTTAATGTTTGAATTGTCTTTTAGAAAAAAACGATTTCCGCAGACAGGGAGAGGATGTCAGCAAATTTATGACGCTGTAAACTACTTACTGAATACTGTAAACTATTGTTTATATGACAGCGCAAGAAATACGCAAAGCTTATCTAGATTTTTTTGAGAAAAAAGGGCATGCTGTAGTTCCGCGAGCTCAATTAGTTCCCAAAGACGACCCAACTACACTTTTTACTGGATCAGGTATGCAACCTTTACTACCTTATTTACTAGGCGAAAAACACCCCAAGGGTACACGATTAGTAAACTCGCAGACTTGTCTTAGAGCTCAAGATATTGATGAAATTGGTGACAATCGCCATACAACATTTTTTGAAATGCTGGGCAATTGGAGCTTAGGAGATTACTTTAAAAAGCAACAAATCAGATGGTTCTTTGAATTTTTGGTTGGTGAGGTGGGGCTTGACCCAAACCGCATATATGTATCTTGTTTTATAGGGAATGAAAAGGCTGGGATACCTAAAGATACTGAGTCAGCTGAGATATGGCAAGATTTATTTTCAGAACAGGGCATTGATAATAAAATTGTTGAAATTGGTAGTGCAAGTAATGGTAACAAAGTAGGTATGCAAGGTGGCCGGATTTTCTACTATGATGACGGTGAGAACTGGTGGAGTAGGGGCGGTGGCATTGATAATACTCCAATTGGTGATCCTTGCGGTCCAGACAGTGAGGTATTTTATGATTTTGGCGAAGAACTGCATGACGAAACTAAGTGGGGCAAAGCTCACCCAGCTAATGATAGTGGACGGTTTATGGAAATTGGTAACCAGGTTTTCATGCAATACAAAAGAACAGAAAAAGGCTTTGAAGAACTACCAAACCAGAATGTAGATTTTGGAGGTGGCTTGGAGCGTATTTCGGCGGTGGCTATTAATTCATCTGATATTTTTAAAATTAGTATTATTTGGCCGATTATAGAAAAACTACAACAGCTGTCTGGTAAAGAATACCAGGAAAATACAGAAGCGATGCGCATAATTGCTGATCATCTGCGAGCGGCAATGTTTCTGGCAGTAGATGGAGTAGTCCCCAGTAACAAAGAACAAGGGTATGTAATGCGTCGTTTGATGCGCCGAGCTATTCTAAAAGCTTTTAATTTGGGTATTGAGCAGAATTTTGTGCAAGAAATCGTTTCTGTTATAGCGAACATGTACAAAAATGATTTTCCGGAAGTTTTGGAAAAAGAAGAAGAAATTATCGTGATTTTAGTTAAAGAGGAAAAAGCCTTCAAACAAACGCTCCGCAAAGGATTGCGTGAATTTGAGAAACTGGCAAAAGGTAGAGAATATCCAATGTCGTACCCTGCTACTATCGGAGGTGGTACATTGAACGGTACTATTGTTTTTAAGCTTTATGATACCTACGGATTTCCTGCAGAACTATCCATTGAGCAGGCTAAAAAAGACGGCGTTAGTCTCGATGATAATTGGCGAAAGCAATTTGACGCAAAGATGAAAGAACAACGCGAACGTTCACGTACGGCTACAAAGGGAATTTTTAAGGGCGGGTTAGGTGGCCAGACTCTGCAACATAAGAAATATCACACTGCCACACACTTAATGTATCAAGCCTTGCGGGACGTTTTAGGGGATCACGTTGTTCAAAGAGGTTCTAATATTACTGAGGAACGTCTACGTTTTGACTTTAGTCATCCAGATAAAATGACCGAGGAACAAAAACAACAAGTTGAGAAAATAGTAAACGAGCAAATAGCCAAAGATTTAAAGATAACCTGGGCAGAATATCCAACATCTGAAGCCACTGGTAAATTAGGTGTGCTGGGTCAGTTCGGCGATCGTTATGGAGCCACAGTAAAAGTTTATAAAATGATATCCGATGATTCTGATAAACCTTTCAGCTTTGAAATTTGTGGCGGACCGCACGTTGATCATACCTTGCAACTAGCAGAGGGTAGCAAAAAGTTTAAGATTATTAAAGAACAGAGCTCTAGTGCCGGTATTCGTAGAATAAAAGCAGTTTTAAAGTAGATAGAGGATTGTTTTTTATCTGTTAGTGACACTTATGACGTGATACAATAAGTTGCATATGCTTGAGCAATTATCTAGGGTTAAAAATTCGGTACTAAAATACGCTTCTCTAGGCTTGAAATCCAGAACTGATAAATATTTGGTTGGTTTAGATATTGGTACAGAAAACGTCAAAGCTGTAATAGGGAAAGTTAACGGCAACAATGTAGATATTATAGGTATAGGACGAGCTCATCAAGGTCTAAGTGATATGCAAGCTGGTGCTATATCGGACATTGTGGCAGTTACCGCCAATTGTAATAAGGCTTTGGCAGTTGCAGAGGAGCAAGCTGGTATTAGTGCCAGAGCTGTCGTAATTGGTATTGCCGGTGAATTAGTAAAAGGGGCAACAATATCAGTAAGAGTAACCCGTAAAGATAATAAAAAACCGCTCAGTATAGAAGAAGTAGAGAAGATTATAGCTTTGGTGCAGAAACGGGCTTTTGAAAAATCAAGGAAGCTGATAGCAACAGAACTAGGAGGTAAAGAGGTGGATGTTCAGCTAGTAAATAGTGCCTTAGTAAGAATGGAAATTGACGGCTATGAGGTAACCAACCCAGTTGGATTCCAGGGGAATGAGATAAAAGTTCAACTGTATACGGCATTTGCACCACTAATTCATATTGGAGCCTTAGAACAAGTAGCCGAACAACTGGACATGGATTTGTTAGCTGTCGCCGCCGAACCTTTTGCAGTGTCTAGATCAGTTGTTGGTGACGATTCTAATTCTACAATGAGTGCAATATTAATGGATGTTGGAGGAGGAACCACAGACATAGCGGTGTTAAATGAGGGTGGCGTACAAGGTACTAAAATGTTTGGTATTGGCGGACGTGCTTTTACCCGTAGCATCGAGAGAGATATGGGTGTGACATTTGATGAGGCTGAAAGCCTCAAACTAGCTCTTAGTAAAGGTGCAATTGATGGCCTCAAACAGGAAGCTGTAGAAAAAGCTCTCCGTAAAACCGTAAATGTTTGGCGTTCTGGGGTTGAATTAGCTCTTGAGGAGTTTAGCGAACTGGATCATCTTCCTGATAAAATCCTACTTTGTGGTGGAGGCGCTAGCTTAGATATGCTGGTTGAGGAGCTAGCAACGAC